>NZ_CP107020.1:970384-1293846 GCF_025725725.1 Brachybacterium huguangmaarense | reverse complement strand
CTGCGCGCCCGCTGTGTCGCGGCGGACCTCGTGGCGCGCGGATCGGGAGCGAGCCTCGTCGCCGAGATGCCCGACCCCTCGGGTTCCGAGGCCGTGCTGCTGCCCCTCTCGGCCGCCGCCGCCCCCACCGTCCCCGACGGCCTGGCCGCACGCGGATACCGCGTACGGCGCGAGACCGCCTACCGACCCGTCGAGACCGTGCTCGACGACCGCGTCGTCGACGATGTGCGCGCCGGCGCCTACGACGTGATGGTGCTCACGAGCTCGATGATCGCGCGCCGCGCCGCGGCCCTCGGACTCGCCGCCCGCACCCGCGTCGTGACCATCGGCACCCCCACGAGCGCGGCCGCCCGCGACGCCGGGCTGCGCGTCGACGTGCAGGCGGCAGCCCCCACCACCGAGGCCCTCGTCACAGCCGTGGCCGAGGCCCTGAGACCTACCCTGGAAGCGTGATGTCCGATCCTCTTATCCGTCCCCGTCGTCTGCGCACCACCGGCGCCGTCCGCTCGCTCGTCCGCGAGAACACCCTGCGCGCCGGCGACCTGATCCTGCCGATGTTCGTGCGCGAGGGCCTCGACGCGCCGCGCGAGATCGCCTCGATGCCAGGCGTCCTCCAGCACACCGAGGACTCCCTGGTCGCGGCCGGCCGCGAGGCCGTCGACCGCGGCGTCGGCGGGCTCATGCTCTTCGGCGTGCCCGAGACCAAGGACGCCGTCGGCTCCGGGGCCACCGACCCCGACGGGGTGCTCAACCGCGGGCTCGCCTCCCTCCGCGCCGAGCTCGGTGAGGCGACCGTGCTCATGGCCGACCTGTGCCTCGACGAGTTCACCGACCACGGCCACTGCGGCGTGCTCGACGATTCCGGTCGCGTCGACAACGACGCGACCCTCGTGCGGTATCGCGAGATGGCCCTCGCCCAGGCCCGCGCCGGCGCGCACATGCTCGGCCCATCGGGCATGATGGACGGCCAGATCGCGGCGATCCGCGACGCCCTGGACGCCGAGGGCTTCACCGACGTGGGCCTGTTCGCCTACACCGCGAAGTACGCGTCGGCGTTCTTCGGTCCGTTCCGCGAGGCGGTCGACTCGTCGCTCCAGGGCGACCGCCGCACCTACCAGCAGGATCCCGCCAACGGCCGCGAGGCGCTGCGGGAGCTCGCGCTCGACGTCGCCGAGGGCGCCGATCTGGTGATGGTCAAGCCCGGCCTGCCCTACCTCGACGTGCTGCGGGACGTCGCGCAGGCCTCCCCCGTGCCCGTGGGCGCCTACCAGGTCTCCGGCGAGTACGCGATGATCGAGGCCGCGTGCGCGCACGGCTGGCTCGACCGGGAGCGCACCGTGCTCGAGTCCCTGCTCGCCTTCCGCCGCGCCGGCGCGACGAGCGTCCTGACCTACTACGCGAGCGAGGTCGCCCTCTGGCTGCAGCGCGGCCTGCCCGAGCACCTGCGCGAGTTCGCCTGACCCCGACCGCCGGGCGAGCCGAGCCCGCGGCGCCCCGCGCCGCGCTCAGCTCGCCCCCGACGGCGACAGCCCCCGCTGCCGCCGGCCCGGGGCTCGTCCCCGGCCACCCACCCGTCGCCCCACCCCCCTGATGTCGACCCGGGAAGATCCCATGACCAACGACCAGACCGCCGTCCCCGCTCCGCTCGACCCCGACGCCGACCCGACCGACGGCGCGCTCTCCGAGGAGCTCTTCGCGCGCGCCCGCCGCGTCATCCCCTCGGGGGTCAACTCCCCCGTGCGCGCCTTCGGCTCCGTGGGCGGCACCCCGCCCTTCATCGACTCCGCGGCGGGCGCCCTGCTGCGCGACGTCGACGGCCGCGAGTACGTCGATCTCGTCGGCTCGTGGGGGCCGATGATCCTGGGCCACGCCAACTCCCTCGTCGTCGACGCGGTGCGCGAGGCCGCCGGGAGGGGCCTGTCCTTCGGCGCGCCCCAGCCGGGCGAGGTCACGCTCGCCGAGGAGGTGATCTCCCGCATCGGCCCCGTCGAGTCCCTGCGGCTGGTCAACTCCGGCACCGAGGCCACCATGAGCGCGCTGCGCGTCGCGCGCGCCGCGACCGGCCGCGACGTGATCGTGAAGTTCGCGGGCTGCTACCACGGGCACGTCGACGCGCTGCTCGCCGAGGCCGGAAGCGGCGTGGCGACCTTCGCGATGCCCGGGAGCGCCGGCGTCACCGCGTCGACCGCGCGCGACACCGTCGTCGTGCCCTACGGCGACCGGGCCGCGATCCGCGCGCTGTTCGCCGAGCGCGGCCACGAGATCGCCGCCGTCATCACCGAGGCCGCGCCCGCGAACATGGGCGTGGTGCCGCCGAGCGGCGGCGAGAGGGGCGACGGCGTCGGCTTCAACCGCTTCCTCGCCGAGACCGCGCACGCCGCGGGCGCCCTGCTCATCACCGACGAGGTGCTCACCGGCTTCCGCGCCTCGCGCGAGGGCTACTACGGCATCGACGGCGCCGTCTCGGGCGACGGGGCGTGGGCGCCGGACCTCATGACCTTCGGCAAGGTGATCGGCGGCGGCCTGCCCGTGGGCGCCTTCGGCGGGCGGGCCGACCTGATGGCGCTGCTCGCGCCCGGCGGACCCGTCTACCAGGCCGGGACGCTGTCGGGGAACCCGCTCGCGACGGCGGCCGGGCTCGCGACCTTCGCCCAGCTCGACGAGCACGCCTACAAGGCCATCGGCCGGGCGTCCTCGACCCTGCAGCAGCTCGTCGCGGACGCGCTCACCGCCGCGGGCGTCCCGCACGTCGTGCAGACCGCGGGGACGCTGTTCTCGGTGTTCTTCCGGGACGCGCCCGTGCGCACCTACGCCGACGCCAAGGCGCAGGACACCGGCGCGTTCGCCCGGTTCTTCCACGCGATGCTCGACGCGGGGGTCTACCTGCCGCCGTCGGCCTTCGAGGCCTGGTTCGTCTCGACGGCCCACGACGACGAGACGCTCGACCGCATCGCCGAGGCGCTCCCCGGCGCCGCGAAGGCGGCCGCGCAGGGCTGAGCCGGAGGGCCGGCAGGGAGCCACGGAGCCAGAGGGCCACGGATCACCGAGATCGTCGGATCCGTGGTATCGCGGGGACCCCGCTGATCCTCGAGGATCCGACCCGACCCTGCCGGCGTCCGCGGTCCGGACGCCGGCAGGGATACTGAGAGCATGCTTCCCGCCGCTGCGACTCACGACGCCCAGGAGGACGGCCGCCCGCCCGTCCTGCTGCGCCTCGTCCTGCCTCTCGTCCTCGCCGGCATCTGGTTCGTCGTCTTCGCGATCGGCGGGATGAGCTTCGCCAAGATCAGCGACCTCGCCTCCACCGATCGCTCCTCGTTCCTCCCCGCGAGCGCCGAGTCCACGGAGGTCCAGGACGCGCTGCCCGCATTCCTGGGATCCGACGCGATCCCGGCCATCGTGGTGGTCGAGCGCACCGACGGCCTCACCGCGCAGGACCGCGCCGCGCTCGAGACCCTCGCGGCGGCTGCCCCCGACCTCGTCCCCGGCGCCGCGTCGTCCCCGCCGATCCCCGCCGAGGACGGCGACGCGGCCCAGATCGTCGTCACCATCCCGTCGACGCTCGATGCCGGTGAGCAGGTCGAGGCCCTGCGAGCTGCGGCCGCGGACGCCCTGCCCCCGGGTGCGCACGCGTGGGTCGCCGGTCCCGCAGGGTTCACCGCCGATCTCCAGGAGGCCTTCGCCGGGATCGACGGGATCCTGCTCGTGGTCGCGCTCGCCGTCGTGTTCGTGATCCTCGTGGTCGTCTATCGCTCGCCCCTGCTCCCCGTCCTCGTGCTCCTCAGCTCGCTCACGGCGCTGTGCGGCGCGGTCCTCGTGAACGTCTCCCTCGCCCGGGCCGGGATCGTCGTCATCAACGGGCAGGTCCAGGGGATCCTGTTCATCCTGGTGATTGGCGCGGCGACCGACTACTCGCTGCTCTACATCGCCCGCTACCGCGAGGCGCTGCATGCTCATCGCTCACCTGCCCGTGCGACCTGGGCGGCGCTGCGGGGCGTCCTCGAGCCGATCGCCGCGTCGGGAGGAACGGTGATCGCCGGGCTCCTGTGCCTGCTGCTGTCGGACCTCACCTCCAACGCGGCGCTCGGACCCGTCGCCTCCATCGGCATCGTGTGCGCGGTCCTCACCTCGCTCACGTTCCTGCCGGCTCTCCTGGTGCTCGTCGGCCGTGCCGCGTTCTGGCCTCGCATCCCGCGCCCGGGGACGACGGCCGTGCCCGGCGGGGCCGCGCCGGGGCCCTCCCCCCGCCTCGGCCCGTGGGACCGGGTGGGCGGCCTCGTGGCCCGCGCCCCGCGGCGGCTCGCCGCCGGCGTGGCGCTCCTCCTCGCCGTGGGCTGCATCGGGTTGACCCAGCTGCACGCGGACGGGGTGCCCCAGAGCCAGTTCGTGCTCGGCGCGAGCCAGGCCCGCGACGGCCAGGCGGCGCTCGACCGCCACTTCCCCGGCGGCTCCGGCTCCCCCACCTACGTGCTCGCGCCCGCGTCCGCGCGCGCCGAGGTCGCCGCGGCGATCTCGGGCGTCACGGGGGTCGACGCCGACGGCGGCCTCGCGCTGACGGCCCAGGACTCACCCTCCGGTTCGCTGCCGGTCGACGCGAGCGGGAACGCGGATCCGAGCACGGCCCGCGGCCCCTTCGCGGGCGTCGAGCCCACCGTCGTCGACTCCCGGCTGCTGTTCTCGGTGACGCTCACGGCGCCCGCGGACTCGCTCGAGGCGGAGCAGACGGTCCGCGAGCTGCGGGCGGCGGTCGATCCGCTCGGCGCCGAGGTCGGAGGGTCGACAGCCGTGGATCTCGACACCAACGACACCTCGGTCGCCGACCGCACGCTGATCATCCCCGTCGTGCTCGCGGCGATCACCCTCATGCTCGCACTGCTCCTGCGCTCGGTTCTCGCGCCCCTCATGCTGCTGGCCACGACCGTGCTGAGCTTCGGCGCCGCGCTCGGTGTGAGCGCGTGGATCTTCACCCTGATCGGCCAGCCCGACTCCGATCCGTCGGTCCCTCTCTACGGCTTCGTGTTCCTCGTGGCCCTCGGCATCGACTACAACATCTTCCTCATGACCCGGGTGCGCGAGGAGTCGCTGCTCCACGGCACCCGGACGGGCGTGCTGCGCGGGCTGACCATCACGGGCGGCGTCATCACCTCGGCCGGGGTGGTCCTCGCCTCCACCTTCGCGGCTCTCGCGGTGATCCCCATCCAGTTCCTGCTGCAGCTGGCCATCATCGTCTCCCTCGGGGTCATGATGGACGCCCTGATCGTGCGCACCCTCCTCGTGCCCGCCCTGACGTACGCGCTCGGGGACCGGGTGTGGTGGCCGGCCCGGATCGCCCGTCGGCGCTGACCTCCCGCCTCGCACACCGGGGGGGATTGCCCGGGCATGCGCCCCGGAAGCGGGCTCGGGCTCAGGCCACGGACGGACGCCCCGCCCTCGAGATCGCCGTCTCGGGCGGAACGGCGGGGTGGCCACTGATCGAGATCGCCTTTTCCGGCGGAATCCAGCAGGAATTCCGCCGGACAAGGCGATCTCGATCGTCGAGGGCCCCTCCGCGAAGGGCACCCACCCGCGCGGGCCGGGACTCTCCCCTGGGCGGCGTCCGCGCCGAGCGGGGTGGACGGCTCACCTCCGCGGGTGCCGCCCGCGCAGCCCACACGAGTAGCCTTCCCTCACGATGGAGATCAACCCTTCCCTGGCGCGCCTGCGCATCCTCGAACAGCAGGACAGCGTGCAGATGCAGCGCGAGGCGGCGCCCGACGACGAGCTCGCCGGCTGCCCGGGCTGCCCGTACTTCTGGTCCTGCCCGGTGCCCCATCGTGCCGAGAACGTCGACGCGCCCCGGGAGATCGAGCTCGCCGACGTCGCCGATCAGCTCCCCGAGCGCGCCGAGTACCGGCCGCGGGACGCCGAGGACATCGGCTGGACCGACGAATGGGTCGAGGTCGAGGAACCCGTCGAGGACCAGCAGGCGAGCACGGCGCCCCCGCGCCGCCGGGGCCTGTTCCGTCGGCGCCGCCGCTGACCTGTCGCCGCGGACCGGCAGCAGCTTGACCTCGTCGCCTCCGACCGGCAGCCATTTGACCCGTCGCCACCCCGCAGCCGCTGACCGGTCCCTCGGCTACCTCCGCGGCACGTACTGCAGCGCCACGGCGCCCGAGGCGTACTCGGTGCGATCGACGAGCGTGAGGTCGAGCGGCCTCGAGAGCCCCGCGAACAGGGCGGGCCCGTGGCCCACCACGCGCGGGTGCACGACGAACTCGTACTCGTCGATCAGGCCCAGCTCGGCGAGCGCGAGCGGCAGCTGCACCCCGCCCAGCGCGATGCCCCGGCCGGGGGCGTCCTTGAGCTGCTGGACGGCCGCCGCCAGATCGCCGTGCACGAGCTCGGCGTTCCAGTCGACATGATCGAGCGTGCTCGAGACGACGTGCTTGCTCATGGCGTCGATCGTGCGGGCGAACGGGAGGGTCCAGTCGGGCATCTCCGGTGCCAGCGGCAGACGCCAAGCGCTCTCCATCATCTGATAGGTGACCCGGCCCAGCAGCAGCGCGTCGGACCGCTCGAGGTTCTCGGCGGCGCGGTGGTGCAGCTCCTCGTCGGCGATCCCCTCGCGATGGTCCACACAGCCGTCGAGCGTCACGTTGATCGAATACCGCAGGGGTCTCATGTCGGGAGGGTACCGCCAGGGCCGATCGATGCCCAGGGCGGCACCGTCCCGCCCCGCGCTCGGGTATGCGGCGTCATCGTCCGGCGGACTCCTCGAGCTCGACGATCGCCGCGAGCCGTTGCCGGGCCCGGCTCACCCGCTCGGCCCGGGCCAGCTCCCACCACGGATCTCCTCTTTCACCGAGCCCCTCCTTGGCGAGCTGGACGCGGCGACGCGCGCCGGGGCGTGCGGCGTCGTCGGCGGTGCGCACCGCCGACCGCGCCCGGCCGAGCGCGGACTGCAGGGACGCGCGCAGGTCGTCCGGCAGCTCGGGGTCGGCGGCGCGCCATCGACGGCCGTCGATCACGAGGTAGCGGCCGTCGGGCGTCCGGTCGACGTCACGGGATCTGCTCATGCCGCCACCGCCGTTCAGAGGACCGACCAGGCGGGCCCCCGGCGCAGCCGGACCGGGCCCCGCGCGGCCGTGATGTCGACGACCCTCTGCCCCTGCGTCACCACGATCGTTCCGTCATCGGCGAGGGCTCCCGCAGCGGCCCGGACATCGTCCATGAGGGCACGCCACGACGCGTCGCCGACGCTGCGTGCGACGTCGGACGGGCAGATCGACGCGCCCGGCGCGCGCTGTCCGAGCAGGCGGACGATCTCCTCGGCGAGCACCGAGGGGTCGATCGCAGCGGAGCGGCAGGCCATCTGAGAACCGTACGGCACGGCTCACCCCGGTCAGCGATGTTCGTGCCGGGCGATCGCCATCTCGTAGTAGCGCAGCAGGTCGTCGCTCGCGGCGTCCCACGAGCAGGCCTCGGCCTCGGTACGCGCGGCCGTGCGGATCCCCTCCACGAGCCCGGGGTCGCCGAGCCGGTCGATCGCCCGGTCGAGCGAGGCCTCGTCGCCCGCGTCGTAGAGCAGCCCGTCGACCCCGTCGGTGACCTGCTCGAGCGTGGGGCCGGAGCGGGCGGCGACGACCGGCAGGCCCGAGGCCATGCCCTCGAGGATCACGAGCCCGAGGGTCTCGGTGACCGAGGGGAAGACGAAGGCGTCCGCGCTCGCGAACGCCTCGGCGAGCTCCCGGCCCGACAGGAAGCCCGGGAACACGGTGCGCGTCCCGGCGAAGGTCCGCTCGAGCTCGGCGCGGAAGGGCCCGTCGCCGACGATCGCGAGGGCGACGTCGTCGCGGCGGTCCAGCATCGGGCGCAGAGACTGGATCTCCTTCTCGGCCGCGAGGCGTCCGACGAAGACCAGCAGCTTGGCGTCCGGGGTCCCGCCGCTCAGGCGCTCGCGCATGGCGCGCGACGCGAAGCGGGGGTGGTGGGCGACGGTGTCGACGCCGCGCCGCAGGACGTGCAGGTTCGGCATGCCGCGCACGGCGAGCTCGGCGCGCAGGGTCTCGGACGTCGCGAGGTTCACGTCGGCGAGCGCGTGGTTGCGGTCGATCTGCCACCAGATGAGCGGCTTGGACCACTTCCACGCCCGGTACAGGTCGAGGTAGCGCGGGATGTGCGTGTGATAGCTCGCGACGAGCGGGATGTCCTGGCGGTGGGCGGCGAAGGCCCCGGACGAGGCGAGCAGGATCGGCTGGGCCGCGTGCACCACGTCGGGGTGGAACCCGCGGATGATGCCGTCCACGGTGGGGCTGGGCAGGGTGAAGCGCCGGTGCTTGTAGAACGGCAGGGTCACGGGCCGGATGCCGACCACGCGCGCCCCCGCGTGCTCGTAGACGCCCAGGTCCGGTGCGATCACCATGACCTCGTGCCCGAGCGCGGTGAAGCGCTCGACGGCGTGCGACAGACGGGTCACGACCCCGTCGACGCTGGGCAGGTAGGTCTCGGTGACGAGCGCGATCTTCACGCCCAGGTGACCGTCGGCAGCACCAGCTCGCGCCGCACCCGGTCGGTGTTCTCGCGGCTGACCGCGAGGATCTCGGCGAGCACGTCGTCGGTCAGGAGGTGCGGCTCGAGGCCGAGGTCGAGCAGGTTGGTGTTGACCGCGTGGTAGTAGTGGTCGTACTTCTCGACCCGCGGGTTGTCCAGGTGCGAGATGGCGACCTCGAGGCCCTGGTCGCGCGCGACCCGCTGCACCTTCTCGGCGAGCTCATTGACGGAGAAGGACTCGGTGAACTGGTTGAACACGCGGAACTCGCCGCGCTCGGCGGGGTTCTCGCACGCGATCTCGATGCAGCGCACGGTGTCGGCGATGTTGAGGTAGCCGCGGGTCTGCGAGCCGCCGCCGTACACGGTCAGGTCGTGGCCGATGGCGGCCTGGATGAGGAAGCGGTTCAGCGCGGTCCCGAACACGGCGTCGTAGTCGAAGCGGTTCACGAGGCGCGGGTCGCGGCGGGTCTGCTCGGTCTCGAGCCCGTACACGACGCCCTGGTTGAGGTCGGTCGCGCGGACGCCCCAGATGCGGCACGTGAACATGATGTTGTCGCTGTCGTGCACCTTGGTCAGGTGGTAGAAGGAGCCGGGCTGCTTGGGGAACGGCAGGCGGTCCTTGCGGCCCTTGTGCTCGATCTCGATCCAGCCCTCCTCGATGTCGATGTCGGGCTGGCCGTACTCCCCCATCGTGCCGAGCTTGACGAGATGGCAGTCCGGGGCGAAGTCCTTGATCGCCCAGAGCACGTTGAGGGTGCCGGTCACGTTGTTGCGGTGGTTCTCGATCGCGTGCTCGCGGTCGATCATCGAGTAGGGCGCGCTGCGGTGCTCGGCGAAGTGCACGAACGCCTCGGGCTCGAGGTCCTGGAAGATCGAGGAGACGACGTCGTAGTCGGTCAGGTCGCCGATGCGGACGGCGATGTCCCGGCCCGACACCTCCTTCCAGGCGGCGACGCGCTCGGCGAGCGGCAGGATCGGGGTCATCGAGTTCGAGCCGAGCTCGGTGTCGATGTCGCGGCGCACGAGGCTGTCGACGATGGTGACGTCGTGACCGCGGTCGGACAGGTAGAGGGCGGTGGGCCAGCCGCAGAATCCGTCTCCGCCGGCGACGACGATCTTCATCGAGAACTCCTCCTGATGCTCGGGTGATGCCCCCACGCTATCGGGGGGACCTGCACGTCAGCTCCGCGGCGACGGGGATCCGACCGTCTGTTCGGCGTCCCGTCGCCCGCTCGTCACGTCGGCGCCCGCGCGACCGGGCCGGCGGACGTCGTCGTGGACGCCATGGCGGCCGATGGGCAGCATCAGCGGCCGTCCGGAGACGGGGTCGGTGATGACGCGCGAGGGGATCCCGAAGACCGCCTCGATCGTCTCCTCGGTGAGCACGCCGCCGGGGGCGCCGTGGGCGTGCACGCGGCCGTCGCGCATCGCGACCAGGCTGTCGGCGTAGCGGGCGGCGAGGTTGAGGTCGTGGAGCACCATGACGATGGTCGTGCCGCGCGAGCGGTTGAGGTCGACGAGCAGGTCGAGCACCTCGACCTGATGGTTGACGTCGAGGAAGGTGGTGGGCTCGTCCAGCAGCAGCACGTCCGTGCGCTGGGCGAGGGCCATCGCGATCCACACCCGCTGGCGCTGGCCGCCGGACAGCTCGTCGACGCTGCGCTCGGCGAGGTCGACGACGGCCGTGGCCTCGAGCGCCTCGGCGACCGCGGCGTCGTCCTCGGAGGTCCAGCGCTGCACGAGGCCGTGGTGGGGATGGCGGCCGCGTGCGACGAGGTCGACCACGGAGATGCCGTCCGGCGCGAGCGGCGTCTGCGGCAGCAGGCCGAGGGTCCGTGCAAGCTCGCGCGCCCCGTAGCGGTGCAGGTCGCGGCCGTCCAGCAGCACCTGCCCGCCCGAGGGGCGCAGCAGGCGCGACATGGTGCGCAGCAGGGTCGACTTGCCGCAGGCGTTGGCGCCGACGATCGCGGTGATAGCGCCGGGCACGGGCTCGAGGTCGAGCCCGTGGATGACCGTGCGGTCGCGGTAGCCGGCCTCGAGCGCGCCGAGCCTCAGGGCGTGGTCCTGGGTCACGACCCTCCTTCCCTCACAGCGAGCCCCCGCTGCGGTTGGTGCGGATGATGAGGTAGATGAGGTACGGGGCGCCGAGCACGCCCGTGATGACGCCGACCGGGTAGCGGGTGCCGACGAGCCACTGCCCCGCGAAGTCCGAGGCGAGCACGAGGACGGCGCCCACGAGGGCCGCGGGCACGAGCACGGGGCGGCCGCCGCCGGTCAGGCGGGCGGCGATCGGGCCGGCGAGGAAGGCGACGAAGGCGATGGGGCCCGAGGCGGCGGTCGCGAAGGCGATGAGGGCGACGGCGGACACGATCATCACGATCCGGGTGGCCTCGACCCGGACGCCGAGCGCCGCGGCGGCGTCCTCGCCGAGCTGCAGCGCCTCGAGGTGGCGCCCGGCGCCCAGCAGCAGCGGCCCGAGCACGAGCAGCGCGATCAGCGCCGGCACGGTCGTGAGCCACGCGGCGCCGTTGAGGGAGCCCGTCAGCCAGCGCATCGCCTCCTGCAGGTCCCACTGGGAGGCGCGGGAGAGCAGGTAGGTGGTCACGGACTCGAGCATCGCGGCGACGCCGATGCCGATGAGGATGAGGCGGGTGCCCGAGACCCCCGAGCGGTACGACAGGGCGTACACGGTGGCCGCCACCGCGAGCGCGCACACGATCGCGAACACCGAGGTGCCGATGGAGCCGAGCCCGAGCACGATGATCGCGAAGGCGGCGCCCGTGCCCGCGCCGGTGCTGATGCCGATCACGTCGGGGCTCGCGAGGGGGTTGCGCAGCATCGTCTGGAAGGTCGATCCGGCCAGACCGAAGGCGAGCCCCGCGACGATGCCGAGCACGGTGCGCGGCAGGCGCAGCTCCCCGACCGTGAACGACGCGCCGGGCACCGTGCGGCCCAGGATCACGCGTCCCACGTCGCCGAGCGAGTAGGTGGTGTGGCCGTACATGAGCGAGGCCGCGGCGAGCACGACGACGAGCGCGGCGAGCACGAGCAGGACCACGGTGCGGCGCACGGTCTGGGCCCGGCGGGCGCGTCGCAGGCGGGCCACGGTCGAGGGCCGGGGGGCGGGCGCGCCGCCGGCGGGGGCGGTCTCGGGGACCTCGACGGTCGCGCTCACAGCTCGCGCACCTTCTGTCGGCGCACGATCGAGATGAAGAAGGGGGCGCCCACGACGGCCGTGATGATGCCGGCCTGGATCTCGGTGGGCGGGGTGAGGACGCGCCCGACGACGTCCGCGACGGTGAGCAGGACGGCGCCCCCGAGCGCGGAGAAGGGCAGCAGCCAGCGATGGTCGGAGCCGCCCAGCAGGCGGCAGACGTGGGGGACGACGAGCCCGACGAAGCCGATCGGGCCGCACACGGCGGTGCAGACGGCCGCGAGCAGCACCGCGCCGAGGGCGGAGACGGCGCGCGCGAGCCCGACCCGGGTGCCGAGGCCCGCGGCCATCTCGTCCCCGAGGGCCAGGGCGTTGAGGCCGCCGGCCGAGAGCAGGCACAGGACGAGCCCGGCGGCCAGGTAGGGGGCGCCTTGGGCGAGCGCGTCCCAGGTGGCGCCGCCGACGCCGCCGATCTGCCAGGAGCGGAAGCCCTCGGCGAGGTTGCCGCGCGGCAGCACGACCGCGGTCGTGAGCGAGCTGAGGGCGGCGGTCGTCGCCGCTCCGGCGAGGGCGAGCTTGAGCGGGGTGGCCCCGCCGCGGCCGAGGGACCCCATCGCGTAGACGAGCACGGCGGTGATCAAGCACGAGCCGATCGCGGTCGGGCAGGCGGGACCGACCAGATCACATCGGCCGCTGCGCCGCCCGGTCGCGGCGCCGGTGGACGGTCAGCACGGCGTCCGCGAGGCGCGGCAGCAGCTCGCGGTGGGCGTCGCAGAACTCGTGGCCGGTCCCGACCGCGAGGGCCACGTCGGCCACGGGGTCCACCCAGAACGCGGTGCCCGCCATCCCGAAGTGCCCGAACGTGGCGGGGTCGTTGCCGTGCCCCGTCCAGTGGGGGCTCTTGTCCCCCCGCACCTCGAAGCCGAGCCCGAAGGGGTTGGGGCTCTGCTGCCCGAAGCCCGGCATGATGCCCACCAGCTCGGGGAGCTGGGGCGTCGTGACGGCGGCGAACGCCTCGGGGCCCACGAGGGTGGGGCGCAGCAGCTCGCCGCACAGCAGGGCGAGGTCCTCGAGGGTGCCGAAGGCGCCGACCGACGGGGAGCCGGTCCAGCGCACGCCGTCCATGCCGAGCGGGTCGAGCACCTGCTCCCTCACCCAGTCCTCGAGGTCGCGCCCGACGGCGGCGGCCACGTGCTCCCCGCCCAGGTCGATGCCGCGATTGGAGTAGTGGCGTCGCCGCCCGGGCGCCATCAGGGTCCGGTCGGATCCGTAGAACAGGCCGGAGGCGTGGGCGAGCACGTGACGCAGGGTCGAGCCCTCGGGGCCGCACGGCGCCTCGAGGTCGATCAGACCGCGGTCGAGCGCGACGGCGGCCGCGTAGCCGGTCAGCGGCTTGGTGACGCTGCGCCAGGCCCGCTCGCGCCGCACGTCGCCGCGCCGTTCGCGGACGCCCTCGGGCCCGATCACGATCGCGGCGCCCTCGAAGGGCAGCTCGTCGAGCACGTCGAGCGGCGAGGCGCCGGCGCGCGGGCGCCCGGCCTCGTGCGCCGCCTCGTCCGCCATCTCTCAGGCCCCGGCGCGGGCGAGCAGCTCGTCGGTCAGCGCGGGCCACGCCTCGACGTGGGCCGGGGAGAAGGGCTCGTCGCCCAGGAAGGCGGCCGCGAGGCCGCGATCGGGATCGACCCACAGGAACGAGCCGGACTGCCCGAAGTGGCCGAAGGTCGCGGGCGAGCTGCGGGTGCCCGTCCAGTGCGGCGACTTGCCGTCGCGGATCTCGACGCCGAGCCCCCAGTCGTTGGGACGCTGGCGGCCGTAGCCGGGCAGCACCCCCGACAGCCCCGGGAACTGCACGGTCGTGGCCTCCTTCCACAGGTCCTGGGGGATGAGGGTGGGCCGCAGCAGCTCGCGTCCCACGGCGAGCAGATCGGCGACCGTGGCGCCGTACCCCGCGGCGGGAGAGCCGTCGACGTCGATGTCGCCCAGGCCGAGCGGGGCGACCAGGCGCTCCTCGAGCCACTCGGCGGTCGAGTAGCCGGTCGCCTCGGCGAGGTGGTCGCCGAGCACCTCGAAGCCGGTGTTGGAGTAGATGCGGCGCGTGCCGGGCGCGGCGAGCAGCGTGTCGCGGTCCCCGTCGAAGGAGTAGCCCGCGGCGTGGGCGAGCAGGTGGCGCACCGTCGAGCCCTCGGGGCCGGCCGGCTCGTCGAGGTCGACGAGGCCGCGGGAGACGGCGACGAGCACGCCGAGGGCGGCGATCGGCTTGGAGACGCTCGCGAGCGGACGCGGCACGTCGGGGGCGCCCTGGAGGAGCAGGGTGCCGTCGGCGTCGGTCAGGCCCACCGTGCAGGGGAAGGCGAGGGAGTCCGGGAGAGGTAGCGGCGAGTCGTCCACCGGCCCAGGATCCCACAGGGCCCACCCGCACCGGCCGAGCCCGGTCCCGAGTCTGGTCTGCACGAATGCTGCACAGGATCTGCGGCCGTCGGCCGGGGGTGCGCGGGACCTGCACGGTACGATCGGGCAGGTGCGTGCCCCGTCGAACGGGCCGGGAGCGCCGCCGACCCCGACCAGCAGAGGACCGGAGGACCACACGTGGGGATCTTGGAGCGCATCGAACGCGGCCTCGACCGCGGGGTGACGAGCGTCTTCTCGCCGGGCCGCGGCCACATCAAGCCGCTCGACCTGGCGCAGGGCCTCAAGCGCGAGTGCGACGACCAGATCCAGGTCCTCGACCGCACGCGCACCCTCGCGCCGAACGTCTACGCCGTCTATCTGAGCAGCGCCGACCACGAGCGCTTCGCCTCGTGGGAGGACACGCTCCTCGAGGAGCTCGAGCGCGTGATCGTCGAGCACGCCGAGAAGCAGTCCTACATGTTCGTCGGCGCGGTCTCCGTCTCCCTGCAGACCGACGACGAGGTGCGGCAGGGGCGTTTCGAGACCGAGTCCCGCACCGAGCGGGGCGCCGTGGCGCCCGCGACCGGCAGCGCCCGCGCCGGCGGGACCGACCCGATCCTCGAGATCGACGGCCAGCAGTACCTGCTCACGGGCCGCGTCACGGTGATCGGGCGCGGCGGCGACGCCGACATCATCCTCGACGACACGGGCGTCTCGCGTCACCACGTCGAGCTCTCGAGCCAGGGCGACGGGGGCGTGGTCGCGACCGACCTCGGCTCGACCAACGGCACGTTCGTGGACGGGGAGCGGATCTCGACCCCCGTGCGCCTGGGCGACCGCTCGCTCGTCACGGTGGGGCGCACGCGCATGACGGTGATCCTGCCCGACCGCTCGACGACGGCGGACTGGTGAGGCGTCCGTGAGCGAACTGACCATCGTCGTCCTGCGGATCGGCTTCGTCGTCGCCCTGTGGGTCTTCGTGATCGCCGTGCTGCTCGTGCTGCGCAACGACCTCTTCGGCACGACCGTGGTCACGCGGGCCTCGAAGCCGGACCCGCGCCGCGAGCAGAGGCCCTCGGCCGATCCGGCCGCGGCGGCGGCCCTGCGCACCGATCCCGCCGTCACCGCGACCACGCTCGTGGTGACGGCCGGCCCGCTGCGCGGGACCACCCTCACCCTGGGGTCGACGCCCGTGCTGATCGGCCGCGCCCCCGAGTGCACCCTCGTGCTCGACGACGACTACGCCTCCAACCGGCACGCCCGGGTGTTCCAGCGCGACGGCCAGTGGTGGGTCGAGGACCTCGGCTCCACGAACGGGACCACGCTGTCGGGCAAGAAGATCGAGGGCACGGTGCCGTTCAAGTCGGGCGCCCGGGTGCGCATCGGCCGCACCGAGGTCGAGCTGAGACGAGGACCCCGATGAGCTTCGCCCTGCGCTACGCGGCCCGGTCCGACGTGGGCCTGGTCCGGTCCAACAACCAGGACTCGGGCTACGCCGGAAGCCACCTCGTGGCCGTCGCCGACGGCATGGGCGGCCACGCCGGCGGCGACGTCGCCTCGTCGATCGTGATCGGTCGCCTCTCGCAGCTCGACTCCGACACCCCGGCGACCGAGATCGTCGCGGCGCTCGAGGACGCGATCCTCGACGCCAACCAGTCGATCCTTCGGCGCGCCCGCGACGAGCCCCAGCTCGCGGGCCTGGGCACCACCGTCACCGCGCTCCTGCGCGCCGAGGGCAAGTTCGCCCTCGCCCACATCGGCGACTCGCGCGCCTACCTGCTGCGCGACGGCGAGTGCACGCAGATCACCAAGGACCACACCTTCGTCCAGCGCCTCATGGACGAGGGCCGCCTGACGCCCGAGGAGGCGGAGCGCCACCCCCAGCGCAGCGTGCTCATGCGCGTGCTCGGCGACGTCGACTCCGACCCCGAGCTCGACCTGTCGCTGCGCCCCGCGCGCGCGGGCGACCGCTGGATGCTGTGCTCCGACGGGCTCTCCGGCCTGGTCTCGCTCGAGACCATCGGCCGCACCCTGCGGGAGATCGACGATCCCGGCGAGTGCGCCGACGCCCTCGTCCAGCTCGCCCTGCGCGGCGGCGGACCCGACAACATCACGTGCGTGATCGCCGACGTGGTCGACCTCGACGCCCTGCCCAAGGGCATGGGCGCCCCGTCCTCGAGCCCCGAGATCGTGGGCTCGGCGGGGCGTTCGCGCCACCAGCCCACGGCGGCGTCGGGGCCTGCCGCGAAGGCCGCGGCGCTCACCCGCCCTGAGCGCCCGACCCCCTTCGAGGACGAGGACTTCGCCGAGGAGGACGCCCCGCGGCGCAGCCACTGGCCCGCCGTGGTCGTGACCCTGCTGATCGCCGCGGTGCTCGCGGGCGGCCTGTGGGCCGGGTACGCGTGGACCCAGGGCCAGTACTACGTGGCGGCGCAGGACGACGAGATCGTCGTCTACCAGGGCGTCTCCCAGGACCTCGGGCCCGTGCACCTGTCCCATCGCATCGAGTCGACGGGCATCAGCACCGACGACCTCTCGTCGGTGACGCTCGAGCAGGTCCGGGACACGATCCCCGCCGACTCGCGCGAGGCCGCCGACGAGGTCGTCGCGACGCTCCGCGACGAGGCGAGCCGCACCCAGGAGGCGCGGCGCGCCCAGGAGGAGGCCGCCCAGGCCGAGCAGCAGGCGGCCGAGCAGTCGGCCCAGCCCGGCGCCGTGCCGTCCGAGCCCGCGCCGACCACGACCGAGAGCGCAGGGGGGTAAGTGACGACCGTCGTCTCGTACACCGCGCGCACGCGCCGGTTCACCCATGCCCTGCTGCTCCTCTTCGCACTGGTCATCGGGCTGGGCGCGTACGCCCTCGTGGGCCTCGGGCGCACCGGGGAGATCCCTCCCTCGCTGCCGACCACCGCGATCGTGGTGACCGTGCTCGCGGTCGCCCTGCAGGCGGTCGTCATGTGGCGCGCCCCCTACGCGGACCCGGTCATCCTGCCGCTTGTGCTGCTGCTGAACCTGATCGGGCTGTCGGCCATCTCGAGCTTCGACTCCGCCAAGGCGCTGTACGCGTCCAAGGCCACGCACTACGCGGACCGTCAGCTGATCTGGACGGTCGTCGGCGTGGTGCTCGCGCTCGTGGTGCTCGCGCTCCTGCGCGACCACCGCCTGCTGCGCCGCTACACGTGGGTCAGCGCGCTCGTCGGCGCCGTGTTCCTGCTGCTGCCGCTCGTGCCCGGCCTCGGGCGCAGCGTGTATGGGGCGCGGATCTGGATCGCGGTCGGCAGCTACAGCTTCCAGCCCGCGGAGATCGCCAAGATCTGCTTCGCCGTGTTCTTCGCGGGATACCTGGTCTCCCGGCGCGACACGCTCGCCCTGGCCGGCCCCAAGGTGCTCGGCATCCATCTGCCGCGCTGGTCGGACTTCGGGCCGATCCTGGTGGCGTGGGCCTTCGCCGTCGCGGTGCTCGTGTTCGAGACCGACCTGGGCACGTCCCTCATGTTCTTCGGCCTGTTCGTCGCGATGCTGTATATCGCGACCGACCGCCTGAGCTGGCTCATCATCGGGGCGGTCATGTTCCTGCCGCCCGCGATCTTCGCGGTCACCCAGGTCAGCCACGTGCGCACCCGCCTGACCTGCTGGCTCGACCCGATGAGCTCGGCGAACTTCTCCCGCTGCGGCCAGATCAACGAGGGGCTGTTCGGCATGGGCAGCGGCGGCGTGCTCGGCTCGGGCCTGGGCAACGGGCGCCCCAACATGGTGCCGTTCGGCCAGAGCGACTTCATCTACGCGGGCCTCGCCGAGGAGATGGGCATGGTCGGCGCCTTCGCCGTGCTCGTCCTGTACCTGCTGCTGGTCCAGCGCTCGCTGCGCGCGGCCGTGGGCATCTCCGACGGCTTCGGGACCCTGCTCGCCGGGGGGCTCGGCTTCGTCATCGCGCTGCAGGTCTTCGTCGTCGTCGGGGGCGTGACCCGGGTGCTCCCGCTGACCGGCCTCACGCTCCCCTTCCTCGCCGCGGGCGGATCCTCCCTCGTGGCCAACTGGATCATCGTGGGCATCCTCGTGCGGCTCTCGGACGCGGCCCGGCGTCCCGCCGCGCGCCGCATCGCCCCCGAGACCGCACCGGCCCCGGCGGAGGTGGGCTGACATGAACAAGCCGCTGCGCCACGTCGCCCTCGTCGTCGGGATCCTGTTCGTGTTCCTGTTCGGCTCGACCACGTACATCCAGGCCATCCAGGCCAAGTCGCTCAACGACGACTCGCGCAACCACCGCACCCTGTACGCGGAGTTCGGTCGGGACCGCGGGCCCATCGTGGTCGCGGGCGACCCGATCGCCGACTCGGTCAAGACCGACGACACCTACGGCTACCAGCGCACCTACGCCGACGGGCCGATGTACGCGCCCGTGACGGGCTACTACTCGGTCGTCTACGGCTTCACGGGCCTCGAGAACTCCCTCAACGACACGCTCTCGGGCGAGGCGGACTCGCTGTTCTACCAGCGCATCTCCGACATCGTCTCGGGCCGCACCCCGCAGGGCGCGACCGTCGAGCTCACGATCGACCCCGCGGCGCAGAAGGCCGCGTGGGACGGCCTGCAGGGCCATCGGGGGGCGGCCGTCGCGCTCGACCCGGAGACCGGGGCGATCCTCGCGATGGCCTCGACCCCGTCGTACGACCCCAACGACATGGCCAGCCACAGCCGCAGCGCCGTGACCGAGACCTGGCAGTCGCTGTCCAAGGACTCCTCCAAGCCGATGACCAACCGGGCGATCGGCGGCGACCTGTACCCGCCGGGGTCGACGTTCAAGCTGCTCGTGGCCGCCGCCGCGCTCGACTCGGGCCAGTACACGAAGGACTCCGTGATCCCGGGCCCCGGCACGTACCAGCTGCCGGGCTCCTCCAACGTCATGAACAACCACTCCGAGGGCGACACCACCCCGTGCGGCGACGGCGACCAGTCGAGCCTGCAGGACGCCCTGCGCCAGTCGTGCAACACGTCGTTCGCGCTCCTGGGCACGGCGCTCGGGCAGAAGGCGCTGCAGGACATCACCGCGGAGTACGGCTTCGGCACCAAGATGTCGATCCCGATGCGGGTCACGCCCTCGAGCATCGGCGACGACCTCGACGGCGCCCAGCTCGCGACCACCTCGATCGGCCAGTACGAGGACCGCGTCACCCCGCTGCAGATGGCGATGGTCGCCGCGTCCTTCGACAACGACGGCGTCGTCATGGAGCCGCAGCTCGTGCAGTCGGTCCGCACGAGCGACCTCAAGGAGATCTCCTCGCTCACCTCCACCAAGCTCTCCCAGCCGCTCTCGGCCTCCAACGCCGCGCAGATGCGCGACATGATGGTCGCGACCGTCGAGGACGGCACCGGCACGGCCGCGCAGATCGACGGCGCCGAGGTGGGCGGCAAGACGGGCACCGCCCAGTGGGGCTCGGGCCGCACCCCCCACGCCTGGTTCGTGGGCTACGCCAACGCCGGCGACCGCAAGGTGGCCGTCGCGGTCGTGGTCGAGGAGGGCGGCTACGGCGCCCGTGCCGCCGCCCCGATCGCGCGCGACATCATGGAGGCGGTGGTCTCGCCGTGAGGACGCAGCCGGGACTGGTGCTCGAGGGCCGCTACGAGCTCGTCGAGCTGATCGCGACGGGCGGCATGGGCCAGGTCTGGAAGGGACGCGACCAGGACCTCGACCGCGACGTGGCGGTCAAGGTGCTGCGCGAGGAGTACGCGGGCGACGAGGGCTTCCTCAAGCGCTTCCGCGCCGAGGCGCGCCACACCGCGGCCCTCTCGCACGACGCGATCGCCGCGCTCTACGACTACGGCGAGCTCGACGGGCGCGCCTACATCGTGATGGAGCTGTGCACGGGCCGCCCGCTCTCGGAGATCATCGAGGAGAACCCCGGGGGCCTGCCCGAGCGCCGCGTCATCTCGGTGCTCATCGACCTCGCGCGCGCTCTCGACGCCGCCCACTCCAAGGGCGTCGTGCACCGCGACGTCAAGCCCGAGAACATCCTCGTCGACGAGGACCACGACTGGCGCATGAAGATCACGGACTTCGGGATCGCCCGCAGCACCGACCAGGCGCGGCTGACCAAGACGGGGCTCGTGATGGGCACCGCCCAGTACCTCTCCCCCGAGCAGGCCATGGGCAAGCAGGCCACCTCGCTCTCGGACGTGTACGCGCTCGGGATCGTGGCCTTCGAGATGCTGACGGGACACCGGCCCTTCACCGGCGCGAGCCAGGTCGACATCGCGATGGCGCAGGTCAAGCAGCCGGCACCCGAGCTGCCCGCGTCGATCGACCCGGACCTGCGCCAGCTCGTCTCGATGACGCTCGCCAAGGCCCCCGCGAACCGTCCGCGGTCCGCCTCGGCCGTCGCGCGCATCCTGGAGTCCATCCAGCGCGGCGAGCACCCCCGCTTCACGACGGGCGCGATCCCCTCGGTCCGCAGCACGGGCGAGCAGCCCGCCTCGACGTCGGCGAGCCCCGGCGGCGTGGCGACGAGCCCCACGGGCACGCGCACCGCGGCGATGCCGCTGCCGCGCACCTCGGGCCGGCGCGGCATCCGTCACCGCTCGGGGCCCTCGGCGAGCTCGGGCCTGTCGGCCCCCTCGGGGCTCTCGGCCTCGAGCCCGCAGCCCGCACCGGGCTCCGAGGCGCGCCGTGCGGCGCAGGTCTCGCCGAGCGGGGCCTGGCGCCCCGCCGATGCGGCGGCCGCCGGCCCGGAGGGCACGTCGGGCGACTCCGGTCGCACCGAGCGGACCACCCGCGGCACGTCGACGGGGCGGCGCCTGGGGCCCTTCTCGGTGCCCGGGCTGCTGCTGATCCTGCTGCTGCTCGTGGTGGTCGTGGTCGCCGTGCTGGGCGGCACCGGGCATCTGTTCGCGCTGGCCGGGGCGTCACCTACGATGGTCGGATGGGCCGCAGACGGCCCGGTCATGTCATGAGGACGGTTGGACTGTGAGCGAGAAACCCGTGGTCCTGGGCGGCCGGTACGAGCTGGGCCACGTCATCGGACGTGGCGGCATGGCCGAGGTGTACCTCGCGACCGACACGCGCCTGCATCGCACGGTCGCCGTCAAGGTGCTGCGCTCCGACCTCGCCCGCGACGACTCCTTCCAGGAGCGCTTCCGCCGGGAGGCCCAGAGCGCCGCGGGCCTCAACCATCCCGCGATCGTGTCCGTCTACGACACGGGCGAGGACCACCGCACCGAGCGCGGCCACGAGATCTCGATCCCGTACATCGTCATGGAGTACGTCGAGGGCCGCACCCTGCGCGCGTTCATCCACGAGGACCGGCCGATGGAGATGCGCCAGGCCGCCGAGATCATGGCCGGCGTGCTGTCGGCGCTCGAGTACTCGCACGAGCGCGGCATCGTGCACCGCGACATCAAGCCCGGCAACATCATGATCACCGAGCACGGCGCCGTGAAGGTGATGGACTTCGGGATCGCCCGCGCGGTCGCGGACGCGACGAGCGCGATGACGCAGACCCAGGCAGTCATGGGGACCGCCCAGTACCTCTCGCCCGAGCAGGCGCGCGGCCAGCTCGTCGACGCCCGCTCGGACATCTACTCCGCCGCGTGCGTGCTGTACGAGATGCTCACCGGGCGCCCGCCGTTCACGGGCGACTCGCCCGTCTCGATCGCCTACCAGCACGTGCGGGAGAACCCGGTCCCGCCGTCGACGTACAACCCCACGATCCCGCCACCCATGGACGCCGTGATCCTCACGGGGCTCGCGAAAGACCGCGACGAGCGCTATCCGAGCGCGGTCGCCTTCTCGCGCGACATCGCGGCGGTCGTCGCGGGGCGTCCCCCGCAGCTCGTCGCGGGCGGCACCCTCACGGGCGCCGACGGTCAGACCACGACGGTGCTCTCCCCCGTCGGCGCCACCCAGGTGCTGCCCGAGGGCGAGACCCAGCTGATCCCGACCCAGGGCGGCCACGCCGTCGCCCCGGTCGCCTCGGCGCCCGCGCCGACGGGGCCCGGCGCCACGCCGCCCGGCGACGACGCGGCCGAGAAGCGGCATCGGCGGCCGGTGTGGCTGTTCGTGCTGATCATCCTGGCGGTCCTCGCGATCGCGGCGGCCGCCCTGGCGTACTTCAACCCCTTCGGGGGCGCCGACACCGCGACCGTGCCCGATCTCGTGGGCGACACCCAGGCCGAGGCCTCCGCGAAGCTCAAGGACGCGGGCCTCAAGCCCGCGTTCACGCCGAAGGCGGACGCCGACGTCGAGAAGGGCCGCGTGATCTCGACGGACCCGACCTCGGGCAAGGAGGTCGCCACGGCCTCGACCGTCACCGTCGTGGTCTCGAGCGGGCCGGGCACCGTCGACGTCCCCGACCTCACGGGCAAGACCCCCGACGAGGCCGAGCAGATCCTCGATGCGCAGGGCCTGGGCCTGAAGGTCGTGGACTCCGAGGACTCCAAGGACGTCGACAAGGGGCAGATCACGCGCAGCAAGCCGGCCGCGGGCACGACCGCGAGCGAGGGCGACACCATCGAGGTGTGGACCGCCTCGGGCGACGTGACCGTGCCCGCCGTGGTCGACATGAAGAAGGACGACGCCGTGAAGGCGATCGAGGAGGCGGGTCTCAAGGCCGAGGTGACCGAGGCCGAGAGCGACACCGTCGATCCCGACACCGTGACCTCGCAGAATCCCGCGAGCGACGGCACCCAGACGGCCGAGAAGGGCTCGACCGTGCAGATCGTCGTGGCCACGGCCCCCGGCCCCGTGACCGTGCCGAACCTGACCGGGCAGACCGCGGACGCCGCGGCCACGAAGCTGGGCGACCTCGGCCTCGGCGTCAAGCGCACCACCGAGCACTCGAGCGACGTGCCCAAGGGCTCCGTGATCCGCACCGACCCGGAGGCCAACTCCCCCGTCGACGCGGGGTCGACCGTCACGATCGTGGTGTCCGACGGGCCGGAGCCCACCCCGACCACCTCGGCACCGGCCTCGCCCACCGAGTCGACGTCCCCGACCCCGACCGAGACCGGGACGCCCACCGACGAGGACCAGCCCCAGGGCTGATCCTCCGCACCGCTGAACGGAGAACGCATGGCGCGCAGGAAGCGCACACCGACGGCCACCACCCGCCCCGCCGAGACGGACGAGGCCCTCGTCGAGCAGCCCGACGACACGACCGTCGAGTCGCCCGCAACCGATGGCACCGCCGAGGCCGAGGAGGCCGCGGCGGACGGCGCGGAGGAGGCGTCCGACGACGACTTCGACGGCTTCGGCGACACGATCGCTCCCCGCCGGCGGGCCGCGAAGCGGGCCTCCGAGCCGTCGAAGCGCCGCGCCGAGCCCTCGAAGCGCCGCGCCCCGGCCCGCCTCGAGGTCCCCGACGAGGCCAAGGACTCCTCAGCCACCGGCACCGCGCGCGCCCGCCGCAGCGCCGAGGCCGAGCGCACGCGCACCACGACCACGCGTCGACGGGTCGCCGCGACCGCGCCGAACCCCGCGTGGCTGGCCCCGACCGCGGTCACGCTGCTGATCGTGGGCCTCGTCTACCTCGTCGCCTTCTACCTCTCGGGCGGTCAGCTGCCGCTCCCGATCCAGGACTGGAACCTGCTCGTGGGGTTCGGGATCATGGTCGTCGGCGGCGGGCTGCTCATGCGCTGGAAGTGACGGGGATGTCCTCGACGGAGGTGCCCCCGCTCCCCGACGGCGAGCCCGCCCGCCACCCCTGGACCCGCTTCGTCGCGATCGGCGACTCCTTCACCGAGGGGATCGGCGATCCCGACCCGACCGTGCCGGGCGGCCACCGCGGCTGGGCCGACCGGGTCGCCGAGGAGCTGGGCAGCGACGTCGACGGCTTCTCGTACGCCAACCTCGCGATCCGGGGCCGTCTCTTCCGGCAGATCATCGACGAGCAGCTCGAGCCGGCGCTCGCCCTCGAGCCCGAACTGGTGAACTTCATGGCCGGCGGCAACGACGTGCTGCGGCTCGCCGATCCCGATGCGATCGCCGTCGAGATCGACGAGACGGTCGGGCGGCTCGCGGACACCGGCGCCACCGTCGTCCTGTTCACCGCGCCGGACGTCGGCTCGACGCCGGTGCTCAACCTGATCCGCGGCCGCGCCGCGATCTACAACGAGAACCTGCGCACGATCGCGTCCCGCCACGACGCCGCCGTGGTGGACCTGTGGGCGCTGCGGGCGCTCACCCACGAGTCGATGTGGGCCGAGGACCGCCTGCACTTCTCGGCGCGCGGGCACCAGACGATCGCGGCCGAGGTCCTCGACACCCTGCACGTCCCCCACCACCTGCACCCGGCCGACCCCGAGGACGCACCGCTGCTCACCTGGCGCGCCGCACGCCAGGGAGACCTGCAGTGGGCGCGCTCGCACTTCGGCCCCTGGGTGCTGCGACGCCTGCGCCACCAGTCCTCCGGCGACGACCTGGTGCCCAAGCGCCCCCAGGCGGCGCCCGTCTTCGGCAAGGGCATGCCGCCCGGATCGGCCGCCTCCCCCGCCCCCGAGCAGGACTGAGCCGGCGCCGGTCCGCGCTCGCCCGGGGTGCCCGTGCGATGCGTGGGGAGTTGTCCCCACGGCGGGGACGGGCGGGTGCACGGTAGCGTGGGCCCCGGCGGCGCCGCCGCCCACGACGGGACCACCCACCGAGGGACAACCATGCACTCCACCACCTGGGCGCGGCGGCTGCGGGCCGTGCTCCTCCTCCCCCTCCTCGTCGTCCTCGCCGCGTGCGGCAGCTTCAAGGGCTCCCTCGAGGTGCAGGACGTCGAGACCCTCTACGTGAACTTCGAGCTCGGCATCGAGAAGGACATCGCCTCGATGAGCGGCATCTCCTCCGCGCAGGCGCTGTGCGACGAGTTCTCCTCCGAGGACGGCGGGGTCACGGGCCCCGACAAGGCCGATCCGAGCGAGACCGACGACATGTACGTGTGCACGGTGGCCGGGACCATCGCGCGCGAGAACTTCAACGGCGACTTCCAGCTCAGCGAGGACAACGGCGAGTACCACCTCGTCGTCACCCCGGCCGACGCGGGCCTGGAGGGGACCGACGCCTTCGGCGACATCGACTTCCAGCTGACGGTCGAGTTCCCCGGCGACGTCATCGAGTCCTCGGGCGGCACCGTCGACGGCAAGACCGTGACCTACACCGATCTGAACGAGTTCGCGAGCACGGGCATCGACATCCGCGCCAAGACGGGCGGCAGCGGCCTCGTGTGGGCCATCGTCGGCGGCATCGCCCTGCTCGTCGTGCTCGTGATCATCGCGGCCGCGGTCGTGGCCGTCGTGCTGCTGCTGCGCCGCCGCAAGCGCGACGGGAGCACGGTGCCCCCGGTCCCCGGCGGCTACGCCGGCCCGTCGGGCACCGCCTCCGCCCCGCCCGCGCCGAACGCGTACGGCGGTCCGGGATCCGCGGCACCGGGCCCGAACGGGCAGGGGCCGAGCGCGCCCGGCCAGGGCGTCCCGCCGGCCTACGTGCCCCCGAGCGGCGGCACCTCCCCGGCGCCGCAGGGCTACGGGTCGCCGCAGGGCCAGGGCTACGGCTCCCCCGTCGACGCGTCCGCGCCGCAGGGCTACGGCTTCCCGGCCCCGAGCACGCCGGCCTACGGGTCGCCGTCCTACGGTTCCCCCACCCCGCCGCCTGCCGGTCAGCCGCCGCTGCCGGGCCCGGGCGGCCAGCCTCCTGCGTCGTCGTCATCCTGGGCCTCGCCCGGCCCGCAGGCGCCGGTCCAGCCGCCGCATCACGGCTCGCCCGCCCCGTTCCCCGGCCAGAGCGCGTCGGGGCCCCAGGGCTCGCGCGCCCCGGCCGCTCCGAGCGGGCAGGAGGCGTCGCAGAATGCGGCCGAGGACCAGCCGTGGGCCCAGCCGCCGGCTCCGCACGAGCCGTCCGGCGAGCAGCCGCCGGCCTCCGGCCAGCAGCCCTGGTCCCGCCCGGACGAGCGCGGCTGAGCGCGGCGCCCAGGGCCGTCGATCCAGGCCGTCGATCCGGGCCGTGTGAGCTTCTTCATGCGGCCCGGATTGGCGCCCTCGGGCACGGACGACTACTATCGATGAGGTCGGCCTGAGCCGGCGAGCGCCCGTAGCTTAACGGATAGAGCATCTGACTACGGATCAGAAGGTTGGGGGTTCGAATCCCTCCGGGCGCACCGCAGAAGCCCCGCGATCTCATCGATCGCGGGGCTTCGTCGTCGTCGGTGCACGCGGGGATCCGCGCCGAGCGCCTCCCGCATCGGCCGCGGGCCGAGATGTCAGCCGGGCGAGGCCTGCAGGGCCGCGACCCGGAGCAGGGCGAGCCGCGACGCGTCCCCCGAGCCGGGCACGGCGGTGTAGACGACCATCCGCAGATCGTTGCCGGGCACGGTCAGCACGTCGCAGTCGACGGTGATCGGTCCCGCCGCCGATCCCGTCACCGTCTTGCGCGACGACCGGTGCTGCGCGATCCGCCCCGAGTCCCAGTGCGCGGCGAAGGCCGGTGACGCCGAGCGCAGCCGCGCCACGAGAGCCGTGAGCGCGGCGTCCGTGACATACCGGGCGTGGGCCGAGCGGAGGTCCGCGGCCAGGTCGCTCGCGAACTCCTCCTCGTGCGCCGGGGAGAACTCGATGGTCGCGTGACCGTGCATGAAGTGGCGCCAGACGAGGTTGGCGTCGTCCCCGCGGTACGACGAGGGGTCCCCGAGCAGCGCGGCCCAGAGCGGGTTCCACTGCAGGATGTCCCAGGCCGCCGAGTAGACCGCGACGGGGACGTCCCCCAGGCGGTCCGTCATCCGCTGCACGCCCGGAGGGATGTGACGCGGCACGTCCGTGCGCGGCGGAGGAGCTGCACCCGCCATCAGGTAGAGATGGTCGCGCTCCTGCTCGCTCAGGCGCAGCGCACGCGAGAGGGCGCCGAGCAGTTGCGGCGACGGATGCCGCGCACGCCCCTGCTCGAGCCGCACGACGTCGTCGACGCTCATGCCGGCCAGCGCGGCGAGCTCCTCCCGGCGCAGCCCCCGGGTCCGGCGCACGCCGCCTGCCGGCAGCCCCACCTCGGCAGGCGAGACACGCTGCCGCCACGACATGAGGACGTTCCCGAACTCGCTCATGACACCCATGGCGCGCCCCCGACGCCGACGGATCCTGGTACGGGCGGTCCTACCGACGCGCCGTGCCTGGAGCGGTCGCGTGCCCCGGCGCAGACTGGATTCCATGACCACGACACTCATCACCGGCGCCAACAAGAGCCTCGGACTCGAGACCGCCCGTCGCCTCGTCGCAGCCGGACACACCGTCTACGCCGGCATGCGCGACCTGACCACCGGGGAGGCCGCCCGCGAGCTCGGCGCCGTCCCCGTCCAGCTCGACGTGACGGACGACGGGTCCGTCGCCTCGGCGATCGCTCGCCTGCCAGAGCTCGACGTGCTCGTCAACAACGCCGGCATCATCGGCGGCGCCGCGGACATCGACGACCTCACGCCCGAGATCATGCGGACGACGCTCGAGACGAACGTCGTCGGGATCGTGCGCGTCACCCAGTCGGCGCTGCCGCTGCTGCGCGCGTCGGCGAACCCGGTGATCGTCAACGTCGCCTCCGGGCTCGGCTGGCCGCGGTTCCTGCTCGGGCACCCCGACGCCCAGCACGTCCTCGCGGTGCCCTACCCGGCGTCCAAGGCGGCGGTCATCGCGCTCACGGTGCAGTACGCCCGCAGCCTGCCCGGGTTCCGCGTCAACGTGAGCGATCCGGGCTTCACCGCCACCGACTTCAACGGCCACCGCGGACACCAGACGGTGACCGAGGGGACGGACGCGACGGTCGCGCTCGCGTGCGTCGGCCCGGACGGGCCGACGGGCGAGTTCCACGACCGCGAGGGGCGCATCGCGTACTGACGTACGTGGGGCCCCTGCCCTGGTCGCCGGCCCGGACGGCCGGCGAGCGCGATCGACCGCCCAGCGGGTGGACGATCGGTCAGCGGCCGGAGGGTCGGTCAGCGGAGGGTCGGTCAGCGGGGGGCCGGTCGCTCAGGGCGTGACGATCTTGCCCGGGTTGAGGTTCCGACCGGGATCGGAGGTCGTGAACAGGTCCTGCAGGATGCTCACGCCCACCGCGGTGACGTCCTGCTCCATCCACGGCTGATGCTCGGTGCCCACCGCGTGGTGGTGCGACAGGGTCGCGCCGTGGTCGATGAACGCCTGCTGCATCGTGCGCTTGACCGTGTCGTACTCCGCGAGAGCCCGATCGTCGTCCGTGAACGGGAAGGCGAAGGTGAAGTAGAGGCACGCCCCGGAGTGGTAGCTGTGCGACATGTGGCAGAACACGAAGCCGGGGCGGCCGATCTCGTCGAGCGCCCGGTGGACCGCCGCCGTGACCTCGGCGTGCACCTCGTTCAGCCGCGACCACGGGGCGGCGGTCTCCGAGACGTCGCCGAACACCCCGTAGTCGAGCAGGAAGTCGCGCAGGTAGGGCGTGTCGAACTTCTTCTGGTCGTAGATCTTGCCGGCGCCCGCGCCGAGCGAGACGCCGTCGTTGGCCTTGACGATCTTCTTGACCACGCCCTGCTGGCGCGCCACCGCCTCCTTCGAGCCCTCGAAGCACACGTAGCCGATGCACATCCCCCGCTCCGTGTCCCAGCCCTTCGAGGCGAGGTACGCGAAGAGCTTGTCCTGCACGGTCGCGGTCACCTTCGACTTGAGCGTCGTCGGCTCCTTGAGCATGGACAGGGAGAACGCGGTCTCGTCGCCGTCGGACAGCCGCGCGAAGGTCGTGTGGATGTCGGTGTTGCGCGTGATCGCGTGCATCGTGCGGATCCCGTGCTCCCAGTCGGGGAACATGTACGCGATCACCTGACGCTCGGGGGCCAGACGGTGCACCTGCACGGTGACCTGGGTGATCACGCCGAGGCGCCCCTCGGAGCCCACCACGATCTCGCGCAGGCTCGGCCCGGTCGACTGGCTCGGGAGACCCTTGATGCGCAGCACCCCGCGGGGATGGACGAGGTGCAGCCCGCGCACGATGTCGGCGATGTCGCCGTACTTGTCGCTCTGCATGCCCGTCGAGCGGGTCGCCGTCCATCCGCCGAGCGTCGAGTAGGCGAAGGAGTCCGGGAAATGGCCCAGCGTCCACCCGTCGGCGTTGAGCTGCTCCTCGAGGTCGGGCCCGTAGACCCCCGCCTCGACGACCGCGAGGCCGGCGGTGTCGTCGATCGACAGCACGCGGCGCATCCGGCCCAGGTTGAGCGTGACGACGGGGCGCTTCTCGTCGACGTCGGGGGTGACGGAGCCGGAGATGCACGAGCCGCCGCCGTAGGGGATCAGCACGAGGTCCGCGTCCAGCACGATCTCGAGGACCCGCTGGACCTCCTCCTCGGTCCCCGGGTACACGACCGCGTCGACGAGGCGGACGAAGTCGCCCGTGCGCACGCGGTAGAGGTCGCGGACCGAGCGGCCGAAGGAGTGCACGACGCGGTACTCGTCGTCGGTCGCGACGTTGTCCTCGCCGAGCACCTCGACGAGGCGGGCGCGCACGTCGCCGGGCAGGATCGAGGCGGGCACCTCGAAGTCCGAGAGCTGCGGCTCGACGGCCGGCGGCAGCGACGGCAGGTCGATGCCGATCTTGTCGTACGCGAACGGGGCGAACGCGGGCTTGTTGTCCCAGCGGAAGGTGACGTCGTCGAGACCCCACCCCCACCACTTGTGGCGCTTGACCTCTCGTGCGCTGCCCGGGGTCGCCGCTGTCGTCATCGAGTGCTCGCCTTCTTCTCCTGGTCCGGGGGCTCGGGGCCGTCGGAGGCCCCGAGGATCTGATCGTGATGGGTCTGGTACAGGTCCTGCACGCTCGCGCGGATGCGGGCGGTGAAGTCCGTGACGGTCTCGTCGGGGTCGGCCATGAGCGGCTCGCCGAAGATGACCCCGACCGGCGGGCGGCCGGGCCGCGGCCAGTAGCGGCCCTTGGGCATCGCCTCGTAGCCGCCCACGATCGCGGCCGGCACGACGGGCACGCCGCCGCTCGCCGCGAGCGCGGCAGCGCCGGGGTTGAACGCCCCCAGCACACCGGTCTGCTGGCGACCGCCCTCGGGGAACACGAGGATCGGCACGCCGCCGCGCAGCAGGCGCCGGGAGACCCCGGCGTTCTTGCGCGAGCCGTCACGGTCGATGAAGTACGCGTTCATCATCCAGCGCACGAACAGGCGGCGGTACCAGACGGGGTGCCAGTAGTCCGCGGCGACGCCGGTCGAGAGCAGCCGCGCCTGGGTCCAGGGCAGGCTCATCGCGAGCAGCGGGGCGTCGACATGGCTCGTGTGGTTGGCGACCAGCACGAACGGGCCGCGGATCGAGCGCACGCGGCGGTTGACCTCGACGCTCGGAGTGACGGCCGAGCGCACGACGAGGCGGAAGATGCCGCGCTGCAGGACGCGGCGCACGACGGCGCGCCAGCGCGACCGGTACATGGCGAGCTGCTCGTCGGAGTAGTCGAAGCCCTCGGCGCGCGAGCGCGAGGACAGCGAGGGCCGGCGCTGGCGGGACGAGCCGGACGCGGAGGGGTCGGGGGACGGGGACACGGCGCTCAGCCCTCCTTGCTGCGGCGCGAGCTGAGCAGTCCGCTCAGCCGGTGGATGAGGTTGCGCGGGGCGATCCGCGCGAGCACCACGATCACCTTGAAGCGCGTGGACGGGATCGAGATGACCTTGTCGCGCGCCATGTCCTTGAGGCACTCCTCGACGAGGCGCTGCGGGCTGAGCCACAGGAACCCGGGAATCGACGAGCCCTTGATGCCGGCGCGCGAGTGGAACTCGGTGCGCACCCAGCCGGGCGCGAGCAGCGTGACGTGGATGCCGCGGTCGTGGAGCTGCACGTGCAGGGCCTCGGTGTACGAGTTCACCCACGACTTGATGGCCGAGTAGTTGTTCTGGGTGACGAAGGCGCTCACGGAGCCGACGTTGACGATCCATCCCTCGCCGCGCCGCTCCATCGCGCGGGCGGCGGCGCCCGAGAGCACGATGACCGAGCGCATCATGACCTCGTAGCCGAGGTCGTGCTCGCTCATGTCGGGATCGGTCAGCTCCGTGCGCACCGAGAAGCCGGCGTTGTTGACGAGCATGTCGATCGGCGGGGTCCCCTCGGCGGTGTCGTCGGCCTCGAGACGGTCGGCGACGCGCTGCTGGTCGTCGCGGTCGGAGAGGTCGGCGGCGACGGTCTCGACGCCGATGCCGAAGTCGCGACGCAGCTGCTCGGCGGTCTCCTCGAGCCGCGCGGCGTTGCGGGCGACCAGGACGAGGTCAACCCCCCGCCGTGCGAGCGCCGTCGCGAATGCTGCTCCGATGCCGGATGTGCCACCGGTGATCAGGGCCCTGTGCATGGGCCTACGGTACACTAGCGAGGCGCTGACCAGCGTCGGGACGACCCTCGTCCCGCCGGGCTCCGAGCCCTGCGAAGACCGCCCCTCCTCACCCCCGGAACCTGCGTCCCACCTGCGACGACGCAGGCATCGAGGCGGACGGGCGCGACCGCGGCACGGGGCCCCGTCCACCGCCGCCGTCCCCAGGGGAAGCCCAGCATGCCGAACACGCCCGCCTCGTCGAGCACGGATCCGAGCACCGAGCCGAGCACGGCTCCCCGCGCCGACCAGCAGATCCTGCTCACCGGGGTCACGGGGTTCCTCGGCCAGGCCGTGCTGCAGTCCCTTCTCGAGAACTTCCCCGCCGTGCGCGTCACCGCCCTCGTCCGCCCCAAGGGCGTGCAGACGGGCCGCAAGCGTCTCGAGGGACTGCTGCGCAAGCCCGTGTTCACGTCCTGGGGCGAGCGCGTCGGCGCCGACGAGGTCCGTCGTGCCTTCGACGAGCGCGTCGACATCCTCGAGGGCGACCTCACGGACATGCCCGCGATCGAGCAGCGCATCGACACCGTCATCCACTCGGCGTCCTCGGTGTCCTTCGACCCGCCCATCGACGAGGCCTTCCGCACCAACGTCGGCGGCGCCCGCAACCTCTACGAGGCGCTCCTCGCGTCCGGGCAGGATCCGCACGTCATCCACGTCTCCACCGCGTACGTGGGCGGCATCTCCAAGGGCCTGCGTCAGGAGGGCTCGCTCGCGCACGACGTCGACTGGCGCGCCGAGCACGAGGCCGCGCTCGCCGCCCACCACCGGGTCGAGGCGCAGTCCCGCACGCCCGAGACCCTGCGCTCCCAGATGCTCGCCGCGCGTGTGCGCCAGGGCAAGATGGGCCCCAAGGCCGTCGCCGCGGCCGCCGAGGAGCTGCGCACCACGTGGGTCCACGACCGTCTCGTCGACTACGGGCGCACGCGCGCCCAGTCGGTCGGCTGGACCGACATCTACACGTTCACCAAGGCCATGGCCGAGCGGGTGGCCGAGGACCTGTGGGCCTCCGCCGGGCACCGCGTGTCGTTCGTGCGCCCGTCGATCATCGAGTCGGCGCTGCGGCGCCCCTACCCGGGCTGGATCGACGGCTACAAGGTCGCCGATCCGCTCATCATGGCCTACGGGCGCGGGCTGCTGCCCGAGTTCCCGGGCCTGGCCGACTCGATCCTCGACATCATCCCCGTCGACTTCGTGGTCAACGTGATCGTGGCGCTCGCGACCCAGAAGGTCGACCGTCGGGGCGACGAGGCGTACTTCCAGGTGGTCTCGGGCGCGACCAACCCGCTGCCGTTCCACGAGATGGTCACGGCCGTGCGCGGCTATTTCGTCGAGCAGCCCCTCGAGGACGAGAAGGGCCGGCCGATCGAGGTGCCCGAGTGGGACTTCCCCGCGGTCGAGGCGGTCGACGTGCGCTTCCGCCTCAAGGAGCTCGCGACCAAGGCGGGCCAGGTGGCGGTGTCCCGCCTTCCCGCGACCCGGCGGACCCGCGAGTGGACCTCGACGCTGCACCGCAACGCGTCGGGCCTCGAGACCCTGCGCAAGTACACCGAGCTGTACCGGCAGTACACGAAGACCGAGATGGTCTTCGACGACGCCAACACGCGCGCCCTGCGCGAGGAGCTGCCCGAGGCCTTCCTGCGCGGCGGCACCTCGACGGAGGGCGTGGCCGGTGCGCTCGAGGGCGTCGAGCGGGCCGAGCTGGACTTCGACATCGCCGAGCTGGACTGGCTGCGCTACTTCCGCGAGCTGCACCTGCCCGCCGTGACGGAGCTGACCAAGGCGTACTCGCGTCGCAAGGCCACGCTCGACCGCCGCGCAGGCCGTCCCGCGCCGCCCATGAAGGAGGGCTCGGACATCCTGGCGGTGTTCGACCTCGACGGCACCGTGGTGGCCACCAACATCGTCCAGCAGTACCTCGAGGTCATGCGCGCCACGCGGTCCAAGCGCCAGTGGCCGGGCGAGATCGGCAACCTGCTGGGGGCCCTCCCGGGCTACCTGCGCACCGAGCGGCGCGACCGCTCGGAGTTCATCCGCTCGGTCAACCGCCGCTACCGCGGCTTCCGCGCCGACGAGCTGCGCGCCCTCATGCAGGGCCAGCTCGGCCGCCGGATCCGGGCGTCGATCCGTCCCGAGGCGCTCGAGCTCATCGAGCGGCATCAGCAGGCCGGCCATCGCACCGTCCTGGTCACGGGCGCGCTCGACGTGCTCGTGGAGCCGCTCGCCGACCTCTTCGACGAGGTCGTCGCGACCCACATGGACGTCGACGCGAACGGCGTGATGACCGGCTACCTCGCCACTCCCCCGGTCGTCGACGAGGCGCGCGCGAACTGGCTGCGCAAGTACGCCGGCCGGGTCGGCGCCGATCTCAAGAAGTCCTACGGCTACGGCGACTCGCTCGCCGACGCCTCGTGGCTCGAGCTCGTGGGCACGCCGTCGGCGGTCTCGCCGGACCTCGGCCTCTACTCGATCGCCAAGAAGAAGCGCTGGGCCATCCTCGAGTGGTGACGGCGCGGCGCGGGTGTCGGCCTCGCAGTCACAGCCGCGCGAGCAGCGGCGCCAGGCGCAGGCGCACCGCCCGCTGGATCAGCACGGGGTAGACGTGGGCGGCGAGCCCGCCGAACAGCACGAGGCCCGCGACGCCCCAGGCCCCCGCGGCCGCGGGGGCGACCGCCGCGCCGGCGTGCACGAGGGCGCCGACGCCGTGCGCGGCGAGGCTCTCGCGCGTATGCCGGTCGACCGCGCGCAACCCCGCCCGGGTGCCGGCGGTCCCGCGGCCACGGCCGAGCGACGCGTTCCAGCGCACGGCGTCGAGCACCCGCATCACGAGGCCGATCCCCAGCAGCCGGTGCAGCACCCGCTCACCGGGCGGCACGTCGAGCAGCCATCGCGGCAGATGCGGCGCGAGGGGACGACCGAGGAAGGGCACGAGCCCGAAGCTCGTCATCGTGACGACGAGCGCGAACACCGGATGGCGGGGGCCCACCGTCGCCCAGGCGCCGATCAGCAGCAGGACGCCGATCGCGCCCACCACGGCCGAGGTGGCCCGGCGCCGCCCCCGCCCCGGATCCACCGGCCCCGGCGTCACGGCGCCTCCCGTCGGCCCGGACCGGCCGCACACGCTCGCGCCCCGGTGCGGACCGTGCCGGCGAGGCGACGGTCCGCACCGGGGCACCCGCGCGGCGGCATCCCAGCCACCGCGCCCGAGCTCCGGACGTGCGTGTCTCAGCCCGTGTTCTTCAGGCCCGCCGCGACGCCGTTGATCGTGGTCAGCAGCGCGCGCTGCAGCTCCTCGCTCGGCTCCTCGCCCTTCTCGGCGAGGGCGCGCACCCGCTGCAGCATCGCGACCTGCATGTAGCTGATCGGATCGAGGTAGCGGTCGCGCACGGTGAGCGTGCGCTTGAGGATCGGCTGGTTGTCGAGCAGCCCCAGCACCCCCGTGAGGCGCTCGACCTCCGCCACGGTGAGCTCGAACTCCTCACGGATGCGGTCGAACAGCGGCCACAGCCGCTCGGGCACGAGCGAATGCACGTAGTGCGCGGCGATGTCCATGTCGGTCTTCGCGAGCGTCATCTCGATGTTGGACAGCACCGTGCGGAAGAAGTGCCAGTGCCGCAGCATCTCGTGCAGGTCCTCCTCGAGGCCCGCGTCGCGCGCGGCCTTGAGGCCGGAGCCCGCTCCGAACCAGCCGGGCACGATCTGGCGCGACTGGGTCCAGCCGAACACCCACGGGATCGCTCGCAGGCCGTCGAGGCCCTTCTCCGACGTCGTGCGCTTGGACGGGCGCGAGCCGATGTTGAGATCGCCGAGCTGCTCGACCGGCGTCGAGGTCACGAAGTACTCGGGCAGGTCCGGGTCGTCCGCGAGCGTGCGATACCGGGCGAACGCCGCGTCCGAGACGGTCTGCATGACGTCCCCGAAGCGATCGAGCTGCTCGGGCGACACGCGCGGCTCGGTGTGCAGCGCCGAGCCCTGCAGGACCGCCGCGAGGGAGAGGTCGAGGTTCTCGCGCGCGAGCACCGGCAGCATGTACTTGTCCGAGATGACCTCGCCCTGCTCGGTGAACTTGATGGAGCCCTCGAGCACGCCGTACGGCTGCGCGGTGATGGCGTCGTAGGTGGGGCCGCCGCCGCGGCCGACGCTGCCGCCGCGACCGTGGAACAGACGCAGGGTGACGCCGTGCTTGGCGGCGACGTCGCGCAGGCGCCGCTGCGCCTGATGGATCTCCCACTGGCTCGTGATGACGCCGGACTCCTTGTTGGAGTCGGAGTAGCCGAGCATGATCTCCTGGCGGTCGCCGCGCAGGCGCACGATCTCCCGGAAGGACGGGTCCTCGAGCAGCGCGTCGAGGATCTCGCCGGCATGGCGCAGCTCCTCGACGGTCTCGAGCAGGGGCACGAAGCCGATGTCGGCGCGCTTGTCGTCGGCGCTCGCGAGATCGACCAGACCGGCCTCGCGGGCCAGCAGCGCGACGGCGAGGATGTCGTCGGCGCCGCGGGTCATCGACACGATGTAGGTCTCGATGCACTCGGGGCCGTACGTGCGGTGCGCCTCGCGGATCTCGCGGAACACCTCGAAGGTGGGGCGCGTCGCATCGTTGAGGATGCCGCTCTCCTCGGAGGCGAGGTCGGCGCCGGCCATCGGCCGTCGGCTCCCGAGCTCCGCGGAGAGCGCCTCCGTCCGCTCCGCGCGGCTCAGCTCGGCGTACGGGCGGTCGAGCTCACCGAGACGGTCGAACAGGCGGGAGAGGACCTCGTGGTGCTTCTCGGCGTGCTCGCGCACATCGAGGGTCGCGAGGGAGAGCCCGATGCCGGCCACCAGCTGCTGAGCGATCGCGAGCGAGCCGTCGGCGACCCTGTCCCCCTGGTGGCGGCGCAGCGCCGAGCGCAGCAGGTCGAAGTCGGCCTGGAGCTCGGAGCTGCGCAGGTAGTCCGTGCCGTGCTCGTGCGGGGTACCGCGGCGGATCCGTCGCCGGGTGTTCTGCAGCTTGGCCCGTATCACGCCGAGCTTGAGGCGGTAGGGCTCCTCGGCGTACATCTCGTACTGGTCCTCGGCCAGGAGGGCACTCTCGGCCTGGAGGCTCTCGCGCAGCTCGGGGTCGTCGCCCGTGAGCGAGCTCGAGACCGACAGCTCGAGGATCGCCCGGTTGATGAGCTCGATGGACAGGTCGATCGCGGTGTCGGCCTGCAGGCGCAGGACCTCGCGCGTGACCTGCGCGGTCACGAAGGGGTTGCCGTCGCGGTCGCCGCCGATCCAGGAGCCGAAGCGCAGGGGCGTCGTGGTCTCGTCGAGATCGGCGCCGTTCTCCCGCAGCTCGTCGCGGAAGTCGTCGAGCAGGCCCGGCATCGTGTGCAGGTAGATCTCGCGCAGGTAGTACAGGGCGTTGCGCGCCTCGTCGAGCGGCGTCGGCTTCTGGCGGCGCAGCTCGTCGGTCTGCCACAGCACCTCGATGACCTCGGACAGGTCGCGGTCCTGGCGGCGACGCTCGACGCTGCCCTCCTCGGTCTCGTCCTCGAGCAGATCGGAGACGCGCCGGAGCTTGGTCAGCACGGCCCGGCGCGAGGCCTCCGTGGGATGCGCGGTGAACACGAGGCGCACGTCGAGGCTGTCGACGGCCTTCTGGAGCGCCTCGGAGCCGCGCTCCGCGGCGATCTCCTTGACGGTGTGGGGGATCCAGGAGTCCTCGGCCGCGGTCTCCGAGATGGCGCGCACCCGGTACACCTGCTCGGCGGCGTTGGCCAGCAGGAAGTACTCGGTGAAGGCGCGCGTGAGCGCGGTCGCCTGCTCGATCGGCAGCTCGGCCAGTCGCTGCTGGATGCGCTGGGCGTCCTCGGGATCGGCCGACGCCTTGGCCTGCTTGGTCTGCCGGCGCACGTCCTCGACGAGGTCGAGGAGCTCCTGGCCGTGCTGGTCGGCGATCGTGCGGCCGAGCAGTGTGGACAGGCGGCGCACGACGGCGCGCAGCGGGGCATCGATATGGGGATCGTCCCCCACCACCGGGAACTCGGCGGTGAGAGTGGGGACGCGGAGAGCTTCGTCGTCGCGCACGGGACCTCCTGTGGGAACGGCACCGTGCGACCTGCGCCGGGGGCTGCGCTGGCCGCGACGGCGCTGAGCGGACGAGCGTCACTGTACAGGCGACGGCCGACAGCTCCCGCCTCGGGTCCTGCATCCGGACCGGCCGCGGACCTCGCGTGCGCACGGCGCGGCCTGCCGGTCCGCCCGGGCGGCGGAGGAGTCTAGGCTCCCCCCATGCCGCCCGAGCGCCCCGTCCCCGCGCGCGCCGGCGTGCGCCGACTGGGCAGCGGCTCGGTGCTGTGGCGGGTGACGGTCATGCTCGCGCTCGCCGCCGTGCTCCTCGCCGGTCAGCTGCAGCGCACCAACGAGTACTTCCCCTTCGGCACCCTCGAGCAGTACGCGCAGGCCGAGGACCCCGACGGGCAGGTCCGCAGCACGTGCCTGCTCGGCGAGCGCGACGGCCAGGTCGTCGACATCGGCTTCGGCCCGCGCAGCGTCGGCATCGAGAGGGCCGACGTCGAGAACCATCTGACGGCGATGCGCGCGGACCCGTCGCTGCTCGCGCCCCTCGCCGAGCACTACGACCGGGAGCACCCGGGCCTCGCCCCGCTCACGGCGCTCGTCGTGTGCCAGCGGGTGACGACGCTGCGCCACGGCGCACCCGCCGGTCCGCCCGAGACGGTGCAGATCGTGCGCTGGGCGGCGCCGTGACCGGCCGCGATCCCGTGGGCTCCTCCGTGCTGCGCCGCACGCTGCTCCCGGCGCTCCCCGCCTCCCGGGTCGCGGCGCTGCGCGCGATCGTCGCCGTCTTCGTGCTCGTGGACATCGTCGTGATCGACGGCGACGTGCCGGGGCATGCCGCCAACGCCGAGTACTTCCGCCCGATGCTGCTCGCGCGGCTCCTGCACCTGCCGCCCGTGACCGAGGCCGGGGCGCACGTGCTGCAGACGGTGATCGTGCTGGGATGCGTGCTCGGACTGCTCGGATGGCGGCCGCGCCTGACGGGTGCGGTCGTGGGGGTCGCGTTCGGCGTGTGGATGCTGTACTCCAACAGCTACGGGTACATCGCCCACGACCACCTCGCGCTCATGGTCGCGGTCTGGGTGCTGCCCACGGTGCCTGCGGCCTCGTGGCGCGACGACACCCCGTCGGAGGCGGCCGGCTGGGCGCTGCGCTGCATCCAGCTCGCCGTGGTCGCGACCTACTTCCTCTCGGTGCTGGCCAAGTTCCTCGCCTCGGGGTCGGTCGCCGCGTGGGCCGACAGCGCGATCCTCGCGTGGGCGATCATCCGGCGCGGCACCCCGTGGGCGGCGTGGCTGCTCCACGTGCCGTGGGTCTTCGTGCCCGCCCAGTGGGCGGCGGTCGCGATGGAGCTGAGCTCGCCGCTCGCCCTGTTCCTGCGGGGCCGGGCGCTGTACGTGCTGATCGCGGTGTTCCTCGGCTTCCACCTCAGCACGTTTCTCCTGCTGGGCATCCACTTCCTGCCCACGGCCGTGTGCTGGGCGGCGTTCGTGCCCGTCGAACGACTGCGGGACACCCGTGCGGGCCGCCGCCTCGCGCGGCTCACCGCGCCGGTGCGTCCGCGGGCCGTGTCCCGGGCCGTGTGAGCCGCGCGAGGTACGGGGCGTGACGCCAGCATGTGCGTGAACACTTCATCGACCCCGTGAGCACTCGCCGTGAAGGCGGTGGGTCGTGAGGTGCCGAGGGGAGCCTCCGCATCGTCGTCATGGGGTCCGCGGGTCGTGCTCCCCGGCTCCAACCAGGTCCCTCTCGATGTTGCCTTGACAACCGGTTCTCACACTCCGCATGAGCTATCGTTGTCCAACAAACAACTACAGGGACGTCGTGTATATTTTTGTCGGAGGTGCTCATGGCTGTCGACGTGGCAACTCTTCTGCGCGAGCTCGATGTCGCAGTCACAGGCGGATCCACGGTCGGATCGTGGCTCCTGCACGCACCCGACGGCACCCGCATCGAGGTGACTCCCGCGCCCGCCGTGGAACGCATGGACGCCCAGCACGTACGTGGGGCCCTGGCGCACGGCCGCAGGCCCCTGTTGGTGGGCGCATCCGCCACCCCGACGACGGTCGCACGAGCTCAGGCCGGCGAGGTCGACATCCTCACCGAGAGGCCCATCCGCCTCATCTATCAGGGACGAACGTACGAAGCCGACGAGCCGGCGAGCAGCGAGACGAGCAGGCAGGGGACGCCGCGCGGCCGGCCGGCGTGGATCCGCTGGGCGCTCGAGAGGTACCTCCTGCTGGCGAAGGGCCCGGTGCGGCAGCCTGCGATCGCGGCACAGCTGGGCACGAGTCAGCAGGCGATCTCCGCCGCCGTGCGCAAGCTCAAGGACCTCGTGACCGACCACGGCGGCGGCGTGATCACACGCGACCGGCGTGCGCTCCTCGCGCACTGGACGGCGGAGTACGCAGGCCCCGGAGGTCACCAGTTCGGCTGGTACGGGCTTGCCGACACCCGAGAGCAGGCCAGAGCGGCTGCCACGGTCGCCGCCTCGCTCGACGCGCAGCCGCTGGTCAGCGGAGACGTCGCCGCCGACGTGATCGCGCCATGGAAGCTCCCGGCACGAGGGCGGATCTACGTACGGAAGCCCGTCGACCTCGCAGGAGACGGCTTCGTGCCCGCCCCGCTCGAGGACGCCACCCTCATCACCTGCGTGCCGCGGGACCCGACCCTGTGGCGACTGATCGATGCGGAAGTAGAGCGCGGCGCACCTGGGTCCCTTCCCCTGGCGGATCCCCCGATCGTGCTGTGGGACCTGCTGAACAGCTCCGACGTCGACAGTGACGCCGCGGCAGAGAAGGTCGCGGCGCTCATCGTCGGTGCCGGCGAGTGAAGGACGAGATGTTCTCGATCAGTACTCGGGCGACGAGCAACGCCGACTCGCTGGGGCTGCTCGGACTCCAGGCCGTTGCCGAGGCTGCAGGCGAGACGGAGTACATGATCATCGGCGGGTACATGGTGCGCATGCTCCAGCTCGTCTACCCGACGCCGAACGCTGTCCACCGATCAACCCGTGACGCCGATGCCGCCGTCGATGACGTCGAGGTGGTCGGTCCGATCGCTGAGAGGTTGCAGATTCTGCACTTCGCCAAGAAGGGCGGGAACCTCTTCGCACGACAGACCGACGGAGGCCAGGAGATCGAGATCAACGTGCTGATGTCGCGCAGCGGGAGTTCGCACGGAATCCGCGCGACGGACGTGCCCGGCCTCGGATGGGTCGACACCCTGCCCGAGCTCACCTTCGCTTTCGCGGGGTCAGGGATCACCCTGGAGGTGGCTGCGGAGCTTCTGGACGGCTCAGTGATCGAATTCCGCACGCGGGTCCCGCGGCTCGAGGCCGCCGTGGTGCTGAAGGCACATAGCTGGAAAGCTCGCGGTCTCTCAGACCCCAAGGACCTGACAGACCTGCATTCCCTCTTGGAGATCCGCCAGGCCTATCCTGAGACGAGCTGGAAGCTTGACCAGGCGCCGCTCAGCGGTCGCCGCCGGGATGCTGCAGTGCTCCTCCACGAGCTCGCGGGGACGTTGCCCCGAAGGACCAGCACCATGCCCGTGCCTGGCCATGTGGCACGACATCGCATGGCCGCCTTGATCACGCAGCATGTCGCGAGGCCATGATCGGTCGGATCGAGAACAACCTGCCTAGACATTGCACCTCGTGCCCCGCCCGGCGCGTGCGCGGCGTGCCGCGTGAGTTCCAGCGCCGTCTGAGGTCGACCGTTGAACGACCATGAGACGAGCCGCAGAAGTGACGAGAGGGCCGCTTCCCAGGAGGTCTTCCCGGTCAGCGACCCTCAGGTCGATGCGGAGACGAGAGGATTTGAACCTCCGAGGCGATTTTGGTCGCCTACTCCCTTAGCAGGGGAGCGCATTCGGCCGCTCTGCCACGTCTCCTCATGCGCGTGCGCATGGTGTGCTGTGCGGGCGCAATCGCTTGCGTGCGCGCAACGGCGGCCAGACTACCGGAGGGCGCCGGGTCGCACAAAAGGACCGGACGGAGGTCACGCGAGCACGTCGCCCGCACCTGCGCGACGCCGGCCGGCAGCCCCGTCCGGGCCGTCTCACAGCCCCAGGCGGTCGCGCAGCAGGGCGATGTGCGTGGGCGTGCCCACGCGGTACTTCACGAGGGTGAGGACGCCGTCGGCGTCGATCGCGAGGGTCGAGCGGATCGTGCCCTCGACGAGTCGGCCGTACATGTTCTTGGTGCCCCAGGCGCCGTACGCGGCCATGGTCTCGTGGGAGGGGTCGGACGCGAGGTCGTAGGGCAGCTGCTGGTCCGCGATGAACCGCTCGAGGTCGGGCACCGGGTCCGGGGAGATCCCCAGGATGCGGTAGCCGGCGTCGGCGAACAGCGCGTAGTCGTCACGCAGCCCGCACGCCTGCTTCGTGCACAGGCTCGTGCCCGCCGCCGGGTAGAACCAGATCACGGCCGGCGCCCCGCGCAGGTCCTCGAGGCCGATGCGGCCGCCGCCCGCGGCGGGCAGGTCGAAGTCCGGGGCGCGGTCCCCCACGGCGAGCTTCACGTCGGACATCGGTCTCCTTGCGCTCAGGCGGTCGGCGGGCCCTCGCGTCGGCATGACGCGCGGACGCCCGCCACCCTACTGTGGGGGTATGACGAGCTTCGAGACGCCGAGTGCCCACGAGTTCCACCCCGCCGACGACCGCGACGACGCGCCGCGCGTGCCCGGCGCCCAGCCCGAGGGTCTGCAGATCCCCTCGCGGCTGATCGATGCGGCGCACGAGCAGCCCGTCCGCGACGGCGCGTGGGCGTTCATCGTGGCCGGCGAGGACGACGAGATCGAGGTCGCCGCCGAGGTGATGCTGCTCGCCGACGGGGCCGTCGACGCCGATCGTGCGTCGTCGATCGCGACCTACCTCCTCGAGGCGCGCGAGCGGCAGATCGCCGAGGCCGGGAGCTCACAGCAGGCCTGAGCCGCTCCGCCGGGCCCGCATCGTCGGGGCCGGCGCCACCTGCCCCCGACCTCCGTCCCCACGGTTGTCACAGCACGTGCGGGGCGAGCGCCCGCCACCCCCACCACGTGCAGGCGGCGAGCACGAGCACGTAGCTTGCGACCCACACCGCGGTGGGGACGCCCGTGAGCTGGGCGAGCTGCTGGGGGTCGTCCTGGCGTCGCCCGTGAGCCATGACGGCGCCGAAGTGGCGCCACGCGCCGAGCAGCAGGAACACGCCCGCGCCGAGCACGACCGCCGCGGCGAGCGCCGCGCTCCCCCACCACCACAGGGCGCCGATCGCCACGACGGCGACGAGCACGGTCGCGAGCGTGTGGGCCGAGCGCACGAAGACGAGCGACACCACCAGGATCACGAGGTCGGCGAACAGCGTCGTGCGCGAGAAGCCGCCGAAGGCGATGTGAGTCAGCACCGCGCCCACGACCGCGGGCGCCGGGTAGCCCGCCCACGTCGACACGACGCGGCCGAAACCGCGGCTGCGTCCCACCGTGACGGCATGCCCCGACATGTCGGCGCTCACCACGAATCCGGTGAAGCGGCGGCCGACCAGGATCCCGACGACGGCGTGCCCGAGCTCGTGCACGATCGTGACCGCGAGCCGTGCCGGCCTCCACGCGGCCGGCACGGCCACGAGAACGAGGGCGACCGCGACGGCGAGCAGGGTCCACCAGCCGGCCGCGGGGTCGGCCGTCGGCACGATGCGCTCGCCGATCGCGTGGCGCAGGGTCTCCAGACTCACGTCGACGATGGTGGCACGGAGCGCTGGGGCGGCGCTGGAGGCGCCCGGTAGCGTGGGGAGCGGCCCATGCCGGACGAGAGGTGCTGGACGAGAGGAGAGCAGATGACGACGATCCCCCGTCTGCACCAGAGCTACGCCGCGGCGATCCCCGAGCTGTCGATCCCCCAGGCCGCCGAGGCGCCGCCGGAGCCGCGACTCGTCGTGCTCAACGAGGAGCTCGCCCGCGAGCTCGGCTACGACCGCGCCTGGCTGCGGGGGCCCGAGGGGCTCGCACTGCTGACCGGCGGTCTCGACGCCGAGGGCCGCCCCGGCGCGCGCGAGGTCTCCCATCCCTTCACCACGGCCCAGGTCTACGCGGGCCACCAGTTCGGCCGGCCCAACCCGCTGCTGGGCGACGGCCGCGCCGTGCTGCTCGGCGACCTCGTCGATGCCCGTGGGCGGCGGCGGGACCTGCACCTCAAGGGGTCGGGGCCGACGCCGTTCGCGCGTGCCGGCGACGGCAGGGCGCCGCTCGGTCCGATGCTGCGCGAGCACCTCGTGGGCGAGGCCATGCACGCCCTCGGGATCCCGACCACGCGCGCGCTCGCGGTCACCGCGACAGGAGCGGGCGTGCTCCGCCGCGGGCCCGTGCCCTAGCCCGGCGCGATGCTCACGCGGGTCGCCGCGAGCCATGTGCGCGTGGGCACCTTCGAGTACGCGGCGTGGCACGGCGGCCCCGACCTGCTGCGGTCCCTGACCCGCTGGGCGATCGACCGGCACTGGCCCGCGGCACGCGAGGAGGCCGACGAGCCCCTCGCCCTGCTGCGCTGCGTGACGCGAGCGCAGGCCGAGCTCGTGGCCCGCTGGATGAGCGTCGGCTTCGTGCACGGGGTCATGAACACCGACAACATGGCGATCTCCGGGGAGACGATCGACTACGGGCCGTGCGCATTCCTCGACGTCTTCTCGCCGTCGGCGTGCTTCAGCTCGATCGACGCCCAGGGCCGGTACGCCTACGGCCGCCAGGGGGCGATCGCGCTGTGGAACCTCGCGCGCTTCGCCGAGGCGCTCCTGCCCGTGATCGACGAGGACCCGGAGACGGCGGTCGCCGCTGCGACCGAGGTGCTCGGCGGCTTCGAGCCGGCCTACGTGCGCACGTGGACCCAGAGCATGGCCGCGCGCCTGGGCGTGCCGCTCGCAGACGGCGGCTCGGACGAGGATCTCGCCCCCGCGCGCTCGCTCGCCGAGGACGCGCTGCACCTGCTCGAGCGCCACCGCGTCGACCACACGGGGTTCTTCCGCGCGCTCACCGAGGACCGGACGTCCGAGCTGCTGCCGGGCGAGGCCCGCGCGGCCTTCGCCGCGTGGGACGAGCGTCGTGCGGACCTCGCCGGGCACGGCGAGCGGGCCGCGACGGCGCGCGCCCGCATGGCCGCCGCCAACCCCGTCTACATCCCCCGCAACCACCATCTCGAGGCGGCTCTGCGCGCCGCGGAGCTCGGGGACCTGGCGCCGTACGAGCGGCTGCTCGAGGCCGTCACCTCGCCGTTCACCCGCCGTGAGGGGCTCGAGGAGCTCGAGGGGCCCGGGGCGGAGCCCGGGGCGCCCTTCGTCACCTTCTGCGGCACGTGAACGGTCCCGGCCCTGCTCGGCCGGCTGTCGCCCCTGCGGGCTACGGTGGGCGCGTGCCTCCCGCCGACCGCCCCCAGCCCGATCATGTGTCCGTGCGCGGCGCCCGCGTGCACAACCTCCGGGACATCGACGTCGACGTCCCCCTGAACCGCCTGGTCGGGATCGCCGGCGTGTCCGGCTCCGGCAAGTCGTCGCTCGCGATGGGGGTGCTGTACGCCGAGGGGTCGCGCCGCTACGTCGAGGCCCTGTCGACCTACACACGGCGGCGCATGGCCCAGGCCCCGCGCGCCGACGTGGACGCCGTGACCCACGTGCCCGCGGCGCTCGCGCTGCGCCAGCGGCCGGGCGTGCCCGGGGTGCGCTCGACCTTCGGCACCTCGACGGAGCTGCTGAACGTGCTGCGGCTGATGTTCTCCCGCCTGGCCTCGCACGTGTGCCCGAACGGGCATCGGGTGCCCCCGACGATCGACGTCGCCGCGGAGGTGCCGTTCACGTGTCCGACGTGCGGGGCCGAGGTGCACGCGCCCGGGGCGGAGGCGCTCGCCTTCAACTCCGAGGGAGCGTGCCCCCGGTGCGAGGGCACCGGGATCGTGCGCGACGTCGACGACGCCTCGCTCGTCCCCGACCCGTCCAAGACGCTCGACGGCGGGGCCGTCGTGCCCTGGAACATGTTCGGCTTCAACGTGCAGCCCGACATCGTGCGCGAGTTCGGGGTGCGCACCGACGTGCCCTGGCGCGACCTGACCGCCCATGAGCGGGAGATCGTGCTCGGCGGGCCGGCCGAGAAGAAGCACATCACCGTCACCTCGAAGAAGGGCGTGCACGACCTCGACTTCACCTTCCGCAACGCCCGTCTGACCGTCACCGAGGAGCTGCGGCGTGCCAAGGACGAGAAGCGCCTCGCACGGGTGAGCCGCTTCCTGAGCGAGCGCACGTGCCCCGACTGCCACGGCAGCCGCCTGTCGGAGGCCGCGCGCCGCCCCGAGATCGACGGGATCACCCTCGCGGACGCGACCGCCAAGACCCTCGACGACGTGATCGCGTGGGCGCGGACGATCACCGACCCGCTGCCCGAGCCCATGCATCCGATGGCGCGCGGGCTCGTGGACCAGTTCACGCAGATGGCCGCGCGCCTCGTGCACCTGGGCCTCGGGTACCTGAGCCTCGACCGCGCCGGCTCGACGCTCTCGACCGGCGAGCGCCAGCGCGTCCAGCTCGCGCGTGCCGTGCGCAACCGCACGACGGGCGTGCTGTACGTGCTGGACGAGCCGAGCATCGGCCTGCACCCCTCCAACATCGACGGCCTGCTCGAGCTCGTGGGCGACCTGCTGGGCGACGGCAACTCCGTGCTGCTCGTGGACCACGACGTGCAGGTGCTCCGCGAGGCCGACCATCTGATCGAGATCGGGCCCGGCTCCGGCCGCGACGGCGGCACCGTGATCGCCCAGGGCGAGGTCGCGCACGTCGCGGCCGACCCGGCATCGCGGCTCGGACCGTTCCTGTCGGGTGCCGAGCAGGTCGCGGCACGCCGTCGCGCGGAGGCCGACGACGTGTTCGCCTCCGGCACGATCCGGCTGCGGACAGCGCCGCTGCACACCGTCCGCGCGCTCGACGTGGAGATCCCGCGCGGCCGCCTGACCGCGGTGACCGGCGTGTCCGGCTCGGGCAAGACGACGATGGTGCTCGAGTCGCTCGTCCCGGCGGTCCGGGCCGCGGTCGAGGACCGTGGCCTGCCGTCGCACGTGGCCTCGCTCGAGGCCGACGGCATCGCCCGGATCCACCAGATCGACGCGACGCCGATCGGCGTCAACGTGCGCTCGACCGTCGCCACCTACTCCGGTGTGCTCGACGACCTGCGACGCGCCTTCGCCCGCACCGACGAGGCCGTCGCGCGCGGGCTCACGCTCGGCGACTTCTCCTACAACACCGGCTCGCTGCGCTGCCCTCGCTGCGAGGGGACGGGCCGCGTGTCGCTCGACGTGCAGTTCCTGCCCGACATCGACATCGACTGCCCCGAGTGCGACGGCCGGCGCTATGCGCCCGAGGCCGACGAGATCCGCCGCGCGGTGCCCGGGCGCTCCGCGGAGCACGACGGCGCGGGCGAGGAGGCGCAGGAGGGCGGGCCCCACGACGACGCGGAGGGTCGCGGGGTCTCCCTGCCGGAGCTGATGGGCACGACCGTGAGCGAGGCGATCGACCTGGTGGGAGACATCCCGCCCGTGCGCCGCCGGCTCACGACGCTCGTCGACCTCGGGCTCGGCTACCTGACGCTCGGCGAGGACACGCCCGCGCTCTCGGGCGGCGAGGCCCAGCGGCTCAAGCTCGCCGGGCAGGTCGATCGCACGCAGACCGACTCCGTGTTCGTGTTCGACGAGCCCAGCGTGGGGCTGCACCCGCTCGACGTGCGCACCCTGCTGCGTGTGCTCGACCGGCTCGTCGACCACGGCGCGACCCTCGTCGTCATCGAGCACGACCTCGACATGATCGCCGACGCCGACTGGATCATCGACATGGGACCCGGCGGCGGCGAGGCGGGAGGCCGGATCGTGGCCACCGGCACGCCCGAGCAAGTGAGCGCCGCGACGGAGTCCTCGACCGGCACCTATCTCGCGCGCCACCTGGACCGGAGCTGAGCGGCAGCGCCCTGGCCGGTGTGCGACGTTCCGCGGGGCAGGGCCGTCACGCCGTCCGCGCGACCTCGCGCACGAACGACGCCGAACGGTCCCGGAGCTCCTGGATACGCAGGTCGATCCAGTACTGCTTCTCCTCGTCGGAGCCGCCGCTCATCTCGGTCAGCGACGGCGCCCGGCGCACGTTGGCCGAGCAGCGGAAGCCCGCACAGATCGCGGTGCCGATGGTGCCGCCCTTGCGGCCCGGCGCCCCTGCCCGGCGAGCCACGTAGAGCACGGCCGGGTCGGCGATCGTGACGTCCTGGCACCACGCGCACATCATCTTGCGCCGGTGTGGGCTGGGCGGCTGGGTGCGCAGCATGATGCCGACGGCCTCGTCGTCGAGCTCGAGCACGACGTAGGAGAGCAGGTCGCGCTTGGGGTCGCGCCATCCGAGGTACTCGACATCGTCCCAGCGCACGGCGTCGAGGTCGGGCACCGTGACCTGACGTGCCTCACGCACCGTGGTGTTGATGAACGAGTCGCGGATCTGGTCCTCGCTGAGCGGTCTCATTGGCACCACGGTAGACCGTCGGCACGGCGGCGTCGCATGGATTTCCCGGCCGCCGGTCCGGCGCAGCGCCCGCGTGCGGCACCCGGGGCTCCCGATGCGTGCCGTCAGGCGACAGCCGGGCCGGGCCCGTCATCGGCCGTTCCGCTCGGTGCGCCGCCGGAGCCCGGCACAGCGAGCGCCGGCCCGACGCGGCGCACGGACTCGCGCTCCACGAGCGAGACCGAGAGCGGCGCGGCGCGGTCCGGCTCGGCCGCTCCGGTGATCGCCGCGAGCAGGGAGTCGACGCTCCGCGCGGCCTTGGCGCCGATGTCCTGGGCGATCGTGGTGAGGCCGGGCGCCGTCACCCGGCTGATGTCGAAGCCGTCGTAGCCGATGAGCGACACGTCCTCGGGCACGCGGATGCCTGCTCGGGTGAGCCCGATCAGGAAGCCGGCCGCCAGGTCGTCGGCCGAGCACAGGGCGGCGGCGGGGACCCTGTCCTCCCGGACGAGCTGCTCGGCCAGCGCGATCCCCGAGACCACGTTCGTGGTCGCGACCTGGATCGCGTCGGGGGCGCGAAGCCCGGCCCGCTCGAAGGGCCCCCGGAATCCGCGCCAGCGCTCGTCGTCGACGCTCACGCTGTAGTGCACCGGCCCGATGAACGTGGCCTCGCGGTGCCCGCGCTCGAGGAGGTGTTCGGCCGCGAGCCTGCCGCCGGCCGCGTCGTCCGCGCGCACCGTCAGGATCGTCGGATCCTCGGAGTAGTTGTCCGAGAACAGCATGGGCACGTCGTGCGCCTCGCGCAGCTCGTCGATCTCCATCGCCATCGTGTTGATGAGGATTGCCCCGTCGACGTTCCAGGACTTCAGGCTCGCGACGGTCTCGCCGAGGTCCGTCGCGGTCACGAGCATCGAGAAGTACCCGCGGTTCTGGAGCGCGAGGGCGAGCTCGCCCACGTAGCGGGCGTCGTGCGTGGAGGTCATGACCTCGCCGTGGCCGTTGATCACGAGCGCCACGATGCGGGAACGGCGGCCCGAGAGCGACCGGGCGGCCCCGCTGGGCACGTAGCCGGTCGCCGCGACCGCTTCGAGCACGCGCGCGGCGGTCGTCGCCGAGACCTTGCTCGAGCGTCCCGCGAGCACGTTCGACACGGTCATCGTGCTGACACCGGCGGCCTTCGCGACATCGGCGAGCGTCGTCATCCGGGCCTCCTCGAGCGAGTAGGCGCCGATTTCTTGTACATCGCCACCGTATGGGCTACGTTACCTTCAGTTTAGCGTTAAACCTCGCCACTCGGGATGGCGGACGCTGGACCAGCCTGGCATCCCCGGGCGCTGAACTCTCTGGCAAGGACGGTGGATCATGTTCAGTCGACGCTCATTCCTCTCAGCCTCCGCGATCGGCCTGGCCGGCGCGGCCTCCCTCACGGCGTGCTCGAGCGACGGGCCCGAGAAGATGGAGTCCGCGCCGAGCGGTCACCCGGTGCAGGGCAAGACCCTCACGTACGACCCCAACCACCTCGTCAACGACGGCGAGCCGATCACGCTCGAGTGGTGGCTGTGGGACGGCGACACGATCTTCGGGAAGTTCGCTGAGGCGTATTCCGCGATCCACACCAACGTGAAGATCAAGGTCGTCAAGCAGCCGTGGGAGGACTACTGGACGAAGCTCCCCCTCGCGCTCAAGGACGGCGGCAACCCCGCCATCTTCAACATCCACAACAGCTACCACGCCAACCTCTTCCCGTACCTCGAGCCGTACAACGTCGATCTCGAGCAGCTCTCGGCCGACTACACGGGCGCCGACGCCCACGTGATCGACGGCAAGCTCTACTACACCGACTACGGGCTCATGAGCGGGGTCATCTACTACAACACCGAGCTGTGGGAGAAGGCGGGCCTCGGCGACGCCGACATCCCCCAGACCTGGGACCAGCTGCGCGAGGTGGCCACGAAGCTCACGGTCGCTGAGGGCGACACGATCACGCAGGCGGGCTTCAACTTCAACAGCCAGTTCAACGCCTTCACGCCGGGCCTGCCCTACCAGCACGGCCAGAACCTCTTCGCCGAGGACCAGAAGACCCCGACCTTCGCGTCGGACGCGATGAGCGACCTGATCGCGATGTTCACCGGGTTCTACGACACCGACAAGGTCGGCTCGAAAGACTTCGGCAACGACTCGGGCGAGTCCTTCGGCCAGGGCCAGTCCGCGATGGTCTACTCGTGGACCCACCTGGGCGGCACGCTCGCCCAGGACTTCCCGGACGCGAAGTACAACACCTTCCGCACGCCGGTGCCGGAGGCCGGGCAGCAGCCGTACGCCTTCGACCGCTACAACGGCGAGTCCACCCTCGGCATCAACAAGAACGCCGACGACGCCGCCAAGGCGGTCGCCCAGGACTTCCTGAAGTTCTACCTCACGAGCGAGGAGAACCTGAAGGCGCTCTGCCTGAACTACCACGTCTTCCCGATGTACAAGCCGCTCGCCGAGGACGCCGACATCACGGCCGACCCCCAGCTGTCGTCGCTCGCCGACGGCATCGAGCACTACATCTGGCCCGGGCCGATGCCCGCGACCATCGAGGAGAACGCCAAGACGATGTGGCAGGACATCCTCTTCAACGGCACGAGCCCCGACGACGCGATGAAGGCCGCCCAGGCGGGCATCGAGAAGGACCTCACCTCCGCGGACTTCGCCGCCGTCGAGGACAAGTACGCGTTCTACCAGCCCTCCCACTGATCGGAACGGGCCCGGCCGCGCGCCGGGCCCGTCTGGAGCCACCATGAACTCCCTTGCCATGGGGCGCACGCGCCCCGCCAAGCGTCGGATCGTCTACAAGGGCGAGCGCGGGATCCGCAACTCCGTGGTCATCCTGCTCATCGTCTTCAACCTCGTCCTGCTCGTCGTGCCCGTCGCGATCGCGCTCACGGGCAGCTTCCACGACTGGAACCCGCTGAACGGCCGGTTCGACCCCGTCGGGATCGACAACTACACGCGCATGTTCGCCGACCCGCGCCTGGTCACCTCGGTGGTCAACACGACCGTGTTCGGGCTCGTGGTGATCGCCGCCCGGGTGGTCCTCGGGCTCGCCCTCGCGCTCGCGATCTTCTCGCGCATGACCCGGTTCAAGACGTTCTTCCGGGCCCTGTTCTACATGCCGACCGTGACCCCGCTCGTGGCCGTCGCCTACGTGTGGAAGATGATGTACGACCCGCAGGTCGGGGCCGTCAACTCCTTCCTGGGCACCGACGTGAACTGGCTGTTCGACAGCCACTGGGCGCTGCCGGCGATCATGCTGATGACGATCTGGAAGGACTTCGGCTACGCCGTCATCCTGTTCCTGGCGGGGCTCTACTCCCTGCCCGAGGACGTCATGGAGGCGGCCCAGGTCGACGGCGCGGGCGCATGGAAGCGCTTCGTGCACGTGACGCTCCCGTTGCTGCGGCCGATGATGATCTTCGTCGTCATCACCTCGCTGATCTCGTATCTGCAGACCTTCATCCAGGTGCTCGTGCTGACCAAGGGCGGGCCCGGGTTCAAGACCTACCTGCTCTCGTACCTGATCTACGACGAGGCGTTCGTCAAGTACAACTTCGGCTACGCCTCCGCGATCGCGTTCGCCCTGTTCCTGGCGACCGCGGTGCTCACGATCCTGTCCTTCTGGGTCACCGGGATCGGCACCCGCACCGGGGCCCGCCCCCGTCGCGTCCGCTCCGGCCGGAAGGCGGTGTGACATGCGCCGGTTCCAGTCCGCCGTGCTCCACGTCGGCCTTCTCGCGATCGGGGTCATCACGGTCTTCCCGTTCGTGTGGATGGTGCTGAGCGCCTTCAAGCCCAACAGCGAGATCCGCGCGCTCGACCAGACCTTCCTGCCCCGTGAATGGACGTTCGACAACTTCCTGAACATCCAGCAGAACTTCGACTTCATCCGGCTCTTCGGGAACTCGGTGTTCCTGTCCGTCACGATCACGGCGATCTCGATCTACACGAGCGTGCTCGCGGGCTTCGTGCTGGGCAAGTACGTCTTCCGCGGCCGGGGTGCCCTGTTCGGGTTCATCCTCGCCACCATGATGATCCCGTGGGCGGTCACGATCATCCCGCGCTACACGATGTTCTCCGAGGTGGGCCTCAAGGGCTCGTGGCTGTCGATCATCATCCCGGTGATCTTCTCGGGATTCGGCATCTTCATGATGAAGCAGTCGATGGACGGCATCCCCGACGAGATCCTCGAGGCCGCCCGCATGGACGGCGCCTCGGAGCTCTACATCTTCCATCGGATCGTGCTGCCGATGAGCACGAACTCGATCAGCGCGCTCGCGATCTTCCAGTTCCTGTGGGTCTGGGAGGACTACCTGTGGCCGTACCTCATGATCGAGGACGACTCCAAGCAGGTGCTCGCGGTCGGCCTGACCACCTTCAGCGGCCGCTACTCGACGGACTTCGGAGGGCTGTTCGCGGCCACCACCCTGTCGATCCTGCCGGTCCTCGTCGTCTATCTCGTCTTCCAGCGGCGCTTCATCGCCGGTGCGGCGAGCGCCGCGGTCAAGGGGTGAGGGCCGTGACCGAGACAGCTGCCGCCGCCGTGGCCCGCGCCGCGGACGGCTCCGTCCAGGGCGAGAACTACCGGATCACGCCGCTGACCCCCCGCGTGGTGCGCCTCGAGTGGTCCACCACGGGCCGCTTCGAGGACCGCCCCTCGGTGTTCGCGACGCAGCGCCCCGTCCAGCGCGAGGGCGTGCGGGTCCACCGCGCCCATGGCCGCCTCCACGTCGTCACCGACGCCTACCGGCTCGAGTACGACGAGGGGCCCTTCAGCACCAACGGGCTCCAGCTGCAGGTGGGCGGTGGCGTCTCGGCGTACCACTCGGTGTGGCGCTACAGGCAGGACCTCTCGCTCCCGGCGCACCGCGAGGGCAGACGCCGGGGCGCTCCGGTGCGTGCTCTCGACGGCAACCTCGGCGGGGCCGCCCGTACCCTCGACGAGGCGGACGGCGCGATCCCGCTCGAGCCCGGCATCAGCTCGACGGTCGGCTACGCGGTGATCGACGACTCCGGCTCGATGGTGTTCGACGGCGGCCGCCTCGGGCCCCGCGAGGCGCCCGAGGGCGCGAGGGATCTCTACGTCTTCGCCCAGGGGCGCGACCATGTCGCCGGGCTCGCGGACCTCTACGAGATCAGCGGGCCCCAGCCGCTGCTGCCGCGGTTCGCGCTCGGCAACTGGTGGTCCCGCTTCCACCGCTACTCCGAGGCCTCCTACCTCGAGCTCATGGACCGCTTCCGGTCCCACCGGATCCCCTTCTCCGTGGCCGTGGTCGACATGGACTGGCATCTGACCGACATCGACCCCGTGCACGGCTCGGGCTGGACGGGCTACACGTGGAACCGCGAGCTGTTCGCGGACCCCGCGCGCTTCCAGTGCGAGCTGCACGAGCGCGGGATGGCGGTGACCCTCAACGTGCATCCGGCCGACGGGGTGCGTGCCTTCGAGGACTCCTACGAGGCCATGTGCCGGGCGCTGGGCCGTCCGGCCGACGGGGAGCCGATCGAGTTCGACGCCGCGGATCCGCGGTTCATGGACGCCTACTTCGAGGTCCTGCATCGCGGGCTCGAGGAGCTGGGCACCGACTTCTGGTGGGTCGACTGGCAGAGCGGGCCGTACTCGCGGCGCGACGGACTGGACCCCCTGTGGGTGCTCAACCACGGGCACTTCGAGGACAGCGCGCGCGGGGGTCGGCGGCCGCTGACGTTCTCGCGCTACGCCGGGCCGGGCAGCCACCGCTACCCGGTGGGCTTCTCGGGAGACTCGATCATCAGCTGGGACTCCCTCGCCTTCCAGCCGCGCTTCACGGCGGCCGGGGCGAACATCGGCTACGGCTGGTGGAGCCACGACATCGGCGGCCACATGGAGGGTGTGCGCGACGACGAGCTCGCCGCCCGCTGGGTGCAGTTCGGGGTGTTCTCGCCGATCATGCGCCTGCACTCGGGCAACTCGCCGTTCAGCGGCAAGGAGCCGTGGAACTTCGACACGGCCGCCGAGGCGACCATGTCCGAGCACCTGCGTCTGCGCCACCGGATGCTCCCCTATCTGCACGCGATGAACCATCGCGCGCACCACGAGGGGCGTCCGCTCGTCGAGCCCACGTACTTCGTCGCCCCCGTGGACGAGGCCTACGAGCACCAGGACCAGTACTCGTTCGGCTCCCAGCTGCTCGTCGCGCCGATCGTGCGGCCCGCGGCGCGCGACACGCGCCGGGCCTCGACGGACGTCTACCTGCCCGAGGGGCGCTGGATCGACGTCTTCACCCACCAGCCGTACCGGGGCGGACGCACCGTCCGCATGCACCGCGATCTCGCGAGCATCCCCGTGCTGCTCAAGGCCGGCGGCTTCCTCCCGCTCGCGGCCCGCGGCGACGACCCGTGGGCCGACTCGCGCCTTCCCGACCTCGAGGTGCTCGTGGCCGCGGGCGCCGACAACGCCTTCTCCCTGTGGGAGGAGCCGGAGGACGACGTCTGGGTCCGCACCGAGTTCGCGCTCGACGTCGCGGCGGGCACGCTCACCGTCGAGGCGCCCGAGCGGCCGTTCGGGCCAGAGCGCGGGCTCACGGTGCGCCTGCTCGGCTTCGACGTCGGCGCGTTCGCCGACCTGACCTCGTCCCACGGCAGCTGCCACGCGGAGGCGGAGGACGATGCCGTGCTCGTGCGGCTCGACCTGCCCGAGGACGTCCCGCGCCTGGTCCTGTCCTCGGCGGGAATGACCACACAGAGCACGGGCGACGTCGAGGGCCGGGTCACCGAGCTGCTCCGCACCGCGCAGGTGGGCTACCAGCTCAAGGAGCGGCTGCTGGCCTCCGTGACCGGCTTCGGGGCCCAGGGCGGCGCGTCCTGGGCCGCCGTCGGCTCGGCACCGGCAGGCCATGCCCCGGTCGTGCACGGCTACGACGCGGCCTCCCGGGAGCTCGTCGACGCGATCCAGGAGCTCGTCGCCGCCGAGTAGGGGCGGCCGCACGCCCGCCGCCTCGCCCGAACCGGTGCGGCCGGCCGAACGCCGTCTGACGGCACCTATCTCACCCGATATGTGCCGTCAGGCGGCGCTCGGCGCGGCGAGCCCTGCCCGGGGGGGCGCCCCTCAGCCGAGCACGCGCCGCAGCCGCTCTCGGAGCAGCGGGTCGACGACGTACAGGTACGTGCCGCGCATGCCCCGGGACATCAGCACGCGGTAGACGTTGGTGATGTAGCGCAGCAGGTCCTCGTCCGTCGTCACCTGGCCGCGCATCCTGTTGTTCGCCTTCCCGCGGCTGTCGAAGTAGTGCTTGCGATCGGCCGCCAGCTTCCCCGTCGCCGGGGCGATCCGCAGGTCGGGCCCGATGATGACCCCGGCGTAGTTCAGGTCGTAGCCCTGGACCGTGTGGATCGAGCCGACCTCCTCGAGAGCGGTGCGCGACGCGATCCAGTCGACCTCGGAGACATTCCACCTCAGACGGCATCCGTCGATCTCGATGTCGACCTCGGTCGAGCCCTTCTTCTTGCTCTTCCACTTCCACGCATAGCCCGCGACGAGGCGCGACAGCCCCGTCTCCGCGTCGCGCTCTCGGATGCGGTCGTGCATCGCGCCGAGGTCATCGAACAGCTCCACCTCGTAGTCCTCGAGGTCGGGAGCGTGCTCGGGCGGCTCGTCGGAGAGCAGCGTCCGGGCGAACTCCAGATAGGCGCTGCCCCCGCGGACGCGCATCTGCGTATCGAGCGGGTAGAGGCGGTGCTCGTCGCGTGCCTGGGCGATCACACGATCGAAGACCGCCGGCTCGATGTCGGCCGGGCGGACGCTCTGCGCGGTGTCGAGCAGCAGGACGGTGTGCCGGGAGCGGGCATGGATCCAGTCCAGCTGATTGATCGTGTAGTCGTCCTCGCCGAAGAGACGCCGGGTGATCTCGCCGTACCGCTTGGTCAGGGTGCCGTGGGCCTGCGCCGCACGCTGGGTGAGGCGGTGGGCCTCGTCGACGACGAGGATGTCGAAGTCCTCCTCGGCGTCGGCGACCTCGTAGGGCGTCAGGACCGGCGTCCCGCGCAGCGCCGGGACCCGCCGGAACACGCCCTCGATGGACTGCCGGAGCGACTTCTGCGGCACGACGAGGCCGATACGGAGCCCTTCGAAGAGCTCCCGGCTCCCCTCGAGAAAGAGATCCGAGAACATCGAGTCGCCGTCGATCTCGTCGGTGGGGTCGAACTGGGCGAGGTCCCGCAGGAGCTTCATGAGGTAGATGCCGACGATGGTCTTGCCCGTCCCCGGGTCGCCCTGGATCACGGCGGTGGTGCGCGCCGGGGTCCGCAGGTCGTCGACGAGGCCTTCCATGATGTCGAGGACCGCGATGCCCTGCTCGGTGTTGAGCGCCTTGTAGGGCGAGAGCTTGAAGAGGTCCGTGTTCTCGATCTGCGGGATCGAGCGCTCGAAGTAGCCGCGCGCCCGCAGCTCCTCGAACACCTCCCGGAAGGTCTCCAGGTACTCCTCACGCTGGTAGTAGTCCCGGTTGGTGATGCCGTCGTTGCGGTTGAGCACGTCGAAACGCCCGTCGCCCCCGAACAGGCGGATGAGGAACGACTCGAGGTCGAGGCAGGCGGAGCCGTTGAAACGGTCGTCGAAGACCACGCGCACCTCGCGCAGATGCTCCTTGGCGGGGGACTTGAGGTGCTGGCGCATCCGGTTGGTGGCATTGCCGGTCTCGCCGACGTAGATGTCGTGGCCGTCCTCGAGGAGGTACACGACGGGCCAGTTGGAGAAACGCGGCAGCCTGGCGTCGGCATCGCTCACGGACCGGGCGGTGAACGACAGCTCCTCGATCTCAAAGGCGGTCATACTTGGTGCTCACCCCTCGGGCCTTGTCGGCGGGGTACTTGGACTTCGTCCGTTCGAGCTTGTCGAGGACGATCCCGTCGCGGTCGAGGTCGAGGGCGTCGGCCAGCAGGTAGCAGTACGTCAGGACGTCCGCGAGCTCGTCCGCGACCTCACCGCGGTCGGCGTCGTCGTCCCACTGGAAGTGCTCGAGCAGCTCGCCGGCCTCGATCACCACGGACTTCGCCAGGTTCGCCGGGGAGTGGAACTGCGCCCAGTCGCGCTCGCGCACGAGGTCGCGGAGGGCGGAGAGCACGCGGTCGTCAGGCATGGCTGCAACGTAGCATCGGCCCGACGAGCCCTGCCGCCGGGGGCCTCAGCCCTCGCACGCCCCCGTGGAGACCGGGGCGGTGTCCTGGTCGAGCTGGGCGATGACGGGCAGCAGCTCAGCGGTCGTCATCGCGTACCCGATGCCCGCGTCCGACTCGCTGCGGGCGAAGACGACGCCGGCCACGCCGCCGTCGGAGGTGAGGAGCGGGCCGCCGGAGTTGCCGGGCACGATCTGGGCACGCAGGGAGTACACGGAGCGCTCGGCTCCCGCACCCCCGTAGATGTCGTCGACCAGGGTGGTCCCGCTGCCGGTGACGACGGCGCTCGCAGAGCTGAACGGCCCGCCGTACGGATAGCCCTGCACCACGGCGCCGTCGCCCGGTGCGAGGGAGTCGTCGAGCGGCAGCGGTGCCGCGTCCACGTCGACGGCGATCACGGCCAGGTCGTCGACCGGGTCGAAGTAGACGACCGTGCCGTCGCGCGCGTCCTCGCCGGGCAGCTCCACGAGCGGGTTCTCGACCCCGGCGACGACGTGCGCGTTGGTGACCACCCGGTCCTCGGCGACCACGAAGCCCGAGCCGCTCGAGATGGTCCCGCAGCCGGTCGCCGCACCCGATACCCGCGCGACCGAGCGCGCCGCGCGGGCGAGGGCGGGGTCGTCGAGGTCGACGGTGTCGAGGGCGGGCGCGCCGCTCGGCGCGGTCTGCGGGACCGAGCCGTCGATGGTGGGCATGGCGATACCGCCGGCGAGCGTCGCGCGCAGCCGGGCGAGGGCCTCGTCGACCGGGACGGGGGTCGCCTCGTCGACGACCCGCAGCACCTGCGAGGAGGCGACCGCGGCGGAGACCTGCGGGATGCTCGCAGCGGAGAGGCCGGATCCCGCGAGGGACACGACCACGAGCCCGACGACGAGACCGAGCGCGCCGCCCAGGACGCGTTCGAGGATGCGCAGGCGCAGCCGGTCGGCGCCGCGGCGGATCAGCGAGCCGAGGCCCGAGCCGATCATCGCGCCGATCAGCAGGAGCCCGGCGAGGGTGCCGAGCACGGCGACGCCGCGGAGTCGTTCGTCGGTGATGGCGGAGGCCACGAGGGGGAGCACCCACGGTGCGGCGAGCGCGCCCGCGGCGAGGCCGACCAGGGTGCCGAGCGTCGCGAAGAGGCCCGAGCGGATGCCCGCGCTCAGCGCACCGGCGAGGATGAGCACGATCACGATGTCGACGACGAGGGTCATGCGTCCTCCCCTCCTGCGGCGGCCACGACCGGGGACGCTCGACCCGGCTCGCGCCCATGATGACCGGAGAGCCTGAGAACCGGCCAGCCGGTCGGGCCGGTCGGGCCGGTCGGAGCGGAGGGAGCGGGATTCGAACCCGCGGTACAGGATCACTGCACAGTGGTTTTCAAGACCACCACATTCGGCCGCTCTGTCATCCCTCCTCGACGCTCCCGCGGGGGTGCGGCCATGCGCAGGAGCGACCCGCGCACGTCGTCCCTCCCGGGCACGTCGCACAGAGCGTATCCGACCGGACCCGGCGCTCCGTCCCGAGCAGCAGCAGCAACCGAGAGTCACCCCACGAGACCTGTCCGTCCCGACAGGTGCCGCCACACGACACTCGGCACGCGGCGCCCTCGCGGTGCGAGCGGGACCACCCTCCGTGCCACGCGCCTCCCGGGGCCACGTGGCACATCTCGCAGCCGGGAGGTCCTCCTGCGCATCCTGGCGGGTGCACCATGTATACATGTCGTCCACATCTGCGACCGTGTCGGCTCCCGACCGCGTCTATCAGCATCTGAAGAACCGGATCCTCACCGGAGCCCTCCCCGGCGGGGAGATGACCTCCGAGAGCGAGATCGCCGCCGCCCTCGGCGTCAGCCGCACTCCGGTCCGCGAGGCGCTCATGCGCCTGCAGGCGGAGTCCCTGGTGCGGATCCACCCCAAGCGCGGCGTCCTCATCGCTCCCATCGCCCCGGGCGAGGCCGATGACGTCTTCGACGCCCGGATGCTGGTGGAGGCCCATGCCGCCCGCCACGTCGCGGCGCTGCCGTCGGGACGCCGGGACGTCACGCTCGGGCGGCTGCGCGACCTGCTGGACGCCCAGGAATCCGCCATCGCGGACGGCGATCTGGAGGTGTACGCGCGACGTGATGCGGACTTCCACCTGACCGTCATCTCTGCCGGCGGGAACCAGTTGCTCGCCGGCTTCGCCCACAGCCTCCGCGAGCGTCAGCAGCGTCTCGTGGCGGGCGGTCTCGCCAGGGACACCGCACACGCGGCACGCTTCGCGATCGGGCATCGCGAGCTGCTCGCCCAGCTCGAGGCCGGCGATGCCGACGGCTACGTCGACCTCCTCGAAGCCCATCTCGAGATGGCGCGGGAGGTCCTCGCGTGAGCGTCGGCATCGAGTCCCCTGCCACGATCTCCTCCCCCGCCGCCGGCGCCCCGGTGAGCGGCGCCCTGACGACGGGCGCTCCGGGGCCTGCCCGGTTCGACCCGCGCGCCTGGTGGCCCGTGGCCGCCTCGGTCATGGCGATCGCCTGGGGCGGCAACGAGTTCACGCCCCTGCTGGTGCTCTACCGCTCCCTCGCGGGCTTCTCCCCCGTGGTCGTCGACGGGCTGCTGGCGGCCTACGTGCTCGGCATCGTCCCCGCCCTCCTGATCGGCGGCCCCCTGTCGGACGTGCTCGGACGACGCCGCCTGCTCCTGCCGGCGGCCCCCATCTCCTTCGCCGGCTCCCTGCTGCTGGCCGTGGGCAGCGAGTCCGCGCTCGCCATCGGGATCGGACGGGTGCTGTGCGGCATCGCCCTCGGCCTCGTGATGGCGATCGGCAGCGCCTGGGTCAAGGAGCTGTCCGACGGCGCCGGGGCCCCGCCCGCCGCGGGAGCCCGCCGGGCCGCGTTGTCGCTCACCGCCGGCTTCCTGCTCGGGGCCGGAGCGGCGGCCGTGCTCGCCCAGTGGGCGCCGTGGCCGGCGCACACCGCCTACCTCCTGCACATGGCGATCACGGTGATCACCGGCGTCTGGCTGATCCAGGTGCCCGAGACCAGGCCCGCGTCGGTGCACGAACGCCTCTCGGCCCGCGACCTCCTCTCCCGGCTGCGGGTCCCCTCCGCCGCCCACCGGCGCTTCCTGCGGGTGGTCCTCCCGGTCGCACCGTGGGTCTTCGGGGCCGCGGGGACCGCGTACGCGATCCTCCCTTCGCTGCTGTCCACGCACGCGGGCCGGTATCCCATCGCCTTCGCAGGCCTGATGACGGTCGTGACCCTCGGGTGCGGAGTGGGCATCCAAGCTCTCGGGCGCCGCATCGACACCCACCGCAGCGCCCGCGCCTCGGTGATCGCGATGGCGATCATCGCCGTCGGCGTGGTGATGGCCGCCCTCGCTGCCGCCGTCCTGAGTCTCGCGCTCGGCATCGCCGCGGCCGCCGTGCTCGGCTGCGGCTACGGCCTGGCGCTCGTCGCGGGCCTGTCGGAGGTGCAGCGCATCGCCGGGGCCGAGGATCTCGCCGGCCTGACCGCCGTGTTCTATTCGATCGCGTATCTCGGCTTCTTCGTCCCGATCGTGCTCGCGGCCCTCTCGAGCTGGGTGAGCTATCCGCTCCTGTTCACCGCTGGTGCGGTGATCGCTCTCGGCACGCTCATCGAGGTGCTCTGCGCCTGGCGTGCGCACCTGCCCGGCACGCACGCCTGACCCGACGGCCGCAGCGGTGCCCGCCCAGGCCGATGCCCAGCACCGCCGCGTACCGTGAGATCCATGCGTGCTCTTGCCATCACCGATCGCCGCCTCACCCTCACCGACCTCCCGGAGCCGACCCCGACGCCCGGGGAGATCCTCGTGGACGTCGTCGCGGCGGGTGTCAATCGCGCCGACCTCTCCCAGGTCGCCGGGCACTACCCGCCGCCGCCCGGCGCCTCCGAGCTGCCCGGCCTGGAGGTCTCGGGGCGCCGCCGGGACACGGGCGAGGAGGTCGTGGCGCTCCTCGCGGGCGGCGGCTACGCCGAGGTGGTGGCCGTCCCCGAGGGCCAGGTGCTGCCCGCCCCCGAGGGGGTCTCGCTGGCCGACGCCGCCGCGATCATCGAGGTCGCGGCGACCGTGGTCTCGAACCTCGTGGTCGAGGCCCAGCTCGCCCGCGGGGAGACCGTGCTCGTGATCGGCGGCACGGGTGGCATCGGGACCGTCGCGATCCAGCTCGCGCACGCGCTCGGTGCCCGCGTGCTCACGACGGTCGGCTCCGATCAGGCCACGGCCACGGCGCGTGACCTGGGCGCCGACCTGGCCCTGAACCGGCACACCGCTGATGTGCCGGCCGCTGTCGCCGAGGCGGGCGGCGTCGACGTGATTCTCGATGTCGTGGGTGGCCCGGCGCTGAACGACAACGTCGCGATGCTGCGCGAGAACGGCCGGCTCGTCATCATCGGCACTCTCGGCGGGGTGACCGGTGAGCTCGACGTCTCCGCGCTCATGGCGCGGCGCGCCCGCGTGATCGGCACCACCCTGCGCTCCCGAGCTCCCGCGGACAAGCAGCGCATCCTCGCGCTCACCCGCGAGCTCGTCTGGCCGTGGATCGCCGACGGCACGATCCGCGTGCCCGTCCAGGCGCACGTCCCCATCGAGCGCGCCGCCGAGGCCCACGAGATCCTGCGCCAGGGCGGACACCTCGGCAAGGTCGTGCTCGACATCGGGTGCTGAGGCGTACCGCGTGCCGCAGGCCCGGAGGCCTCCCAGGTCGCATACGTCGAGACGAGAGGCCTCCGATGGGAGGGGGCTGCTCCTCGTAGGGGGCGGCGATCAGGTCCTCATGCGAGGCTCCCGCTAGGAGGGGCGCTCCCGTACCGGGTGTCGCCGAGTCCGACCCGGGTGCAGGCGGGCCTCACGTCCTGGAAGGGACGCTGGTGATGTGCACTGGCGATATTGCCAGTGCACATCACCAGGGTCCCTTCCGCGACCATGGGCCCGGGGACACCGGGACACCGGGACACAGGGACACCGGGACACCGGGACACCGGGACACCGGGACACCGGGACACCGGGACACCGGGACACCGGGACACCGCGACACCGGCGACGGTATCGGCGGGGCACGTCCTCGGCGCCACCGCCCACGTCAGCCCGGCAGCTCGAGGTCGCCCGGCACGATCAGATCGGCCTCGTCACGCGTGGTCTCGATGAGTCGCGCATTCGCCCCGTCGACGTCGCGCACCCACACCTCGGCCGCCGCGGCCGACTTGCCGAACCGCTCGTGACGTGCCACGAGACGCCGGGTCCGCTCGTCGGGGCCCGCGTCGACCCACCACACCTCGGCGCACAGCTCCCGTGCCGCCCGCCAGCCCGGCCCGGGCAGCAGCAGGTAGTTGCCCTCGCTCACGACCAGGTCCACGGCCCCGCCCACGGGGATCGAGCCCGCGACGGGCTGCTCGAGCTCGCGGTCGAAGGCGGGCGCGTAGACGATCTCGCCGGCGCGCGGCGCGACCAGCCGGGCGAGCAGGGCGCGGTAGCCGTCGGCGTCGAAGGTGTCCGGGGCGCCCTTGCGGTCGAGCCGGCCCAGCCGGGTCAGCTCGACGTCGGCGAGGTGGAACCCGTCCATCGGCACGTGGGCGGCCGAGCCGGGGGCGGCCCGGTCGAGGGCCGCGACGAGGGCGGAGGCGAGCGTCGTCTTGCCCGCGCCGGGCGGCCCGGCGATCCCGAGCACGGCGCGACCCGTCGCGGCGAGCGCGCGGGCGCGGTCGACGACGTCCTCCCAGCTCATCGCCGCGGCGGGGCGGCAGGTCGGGCGGGTGCGGGCGGCGTCGGCGGGCATGGGCACACCGTACGCGCAGGCCGCGGCCTCCCGCGGGGCGTGCTCAGGCCGTCAGCGCCTCGAGCACCAGCGCGGAGCCGTCGTCCCAGATCGTGGAGGTGCGCAGGTCCGCGGCGTCGATCACGCCGTCGAGCGCCTGCCCCATCGCCACGCCGACGCCGGCCCAACGCAGCATCTCGGTGTCGTTGAAGCCGTCGCCCATGGCCACCGAGTCCCCCTCGGGCAGCCCCAGGCGCTCGCGGATCGCCTCGAGGCCGGTCGCCTTCGAGACGCCGGGGGCCGCCATGTCGAGCCAGGCGGTGGTGCCGATCGCGTACTCGACGCCGTGCACGCCGGCGCTGCGCACGATCTCGCCGAACTCGGCGGCGGTCAGGTCCGGATCGTGGACCACCACGCGCACGGCGTCGAGCTCGATGAGGTCCTCGAAGGCGGTCGGGATCGCGCGCACGCCGAAGCTGCTGTCCTGGAACTGGCCCGTCGAGTAGAAGGCGCCGCTCGGCGACTCGACCGCGAAGCCCGCGCCCGGCGCCGCGCGACGGAGCGCTGCGAGGGCGTTGCCGGGCGTGAAGGAGCGCACCTGGTCCACGCGGAAGCCGTCGGGGGCGTCCGGGTCGATGCGCAGCGTGACCCCGCCGTTGGAGCACACGGCGTAGCCATGGCGCACGCCCGCGGCGCGCACGATGGGCAGCGTCGCGCCGATCGAGCGGCCGGTCGCGATGACCACGTGGTGGCGCTCGGCGGCCCGGCGCAGGGCCTCGTAGATGCGCGGGGACATCATGCCGTGGTGGTCGACGAGGGTGCCGTCGACGTCGAGGCCGATCAGCAGCTCGCGGTCGGCCAGGGGTGCGATGCGCTCGGCGATCGCCTCGAGGACCTCGGGGTCGTCGGTCGTGGTGGTGGCGGTGCTCATGGGGTCCACGGTGCCTGCTCGACGTGACACGGACCTGAACGGGAGCTTGCTCAGACGTGAGAGCGCGGAGCGCACCCGTCCGGCGCCGCGCCCGCCCCGCCCGGCCGTCGGCGTCGCGCCGTCCGGCGGAGCCTCGGTCCCGGTCGCGTCCTCCTCGCGGGCCGTCATCGGGCGACGGGCTCGAAGACCTCGCGGCCGCCGAGGTACGGGCGCAGGCCCTCGGGCACGACGACCGAGCCGTCGGGGAGCTGATGGTTCTCGAGGATCGCGACGATGAAGCGCGTCGTGCCGAGCGTGCCGTTGAGGGTCGCGACGGGGCGCAGGGCGCCGTCGACCCGCTCGCGGATGTTCAGGCGGCGCGCCTGGAACTGCGTCGTGTTCGAGGTGGACGTGAGCTCGCGGTACGTGCCCTGGCTGGGCAGCCACGCCTCGCAGTCGAACTTGCGGGCGGCGCTCGTGCCGAGGTCGCCCGCCGCGGTGTCGATGATCCGGTAGGGGACGTCGATGCGCGCCATCATCTGGCGCTCGAAGTCGAGCAGCCGCTCATGCTCGGCGTAGGAGTCCTCGACGCGGCAGAACGAGAACATCTCGACCTTGTGGAACTGGTGGACGCGGATGATGCCGCGCGTGTCCTTGCCGTAGCTGCCGGCCTCGCGGCGGTAGCACGCCGACCAGCCCGCGTACCGCAGGGGGCCGTCGGACAGGTCGAGGATCTCGTCGCGGTGGTAGCTCGCGAGGGCCACCTCGCTCGTGCCCACGAGGTAGAGGTCGTCGCCCTTGTCGAGGTGGTAGACCTCGTCGGCATGCTCGCCCAGGTATCCGGTGCCGTCCATCGACTCGGGCAGCACGAGGGTCGGCGTGATCATGGGGGTGAAGCCCGCCTGCGTGGCCTGGTCGATCGCGGCGTTGAGGATCGCGAGCTCGAGCTGGGCGCCGACGCCCGTGAGGAAGTAGAAGCGGGCGCCGGAGACCTTGGCCCCGCGCGCCATGTCGATCGCGCGCAGGCCCTCGGCGAGCTCGAGGTGGTCCTTGACCTCGAAGTCGAACGAGGGCACGTCGCCGACGATCTCCCGGACCTCGAAGTCCTCCTCGAGGCCCTCCGGGGCGCCCTCGGCAAGGTTGGGGATCGCGCGCAGCGCCGCGTCCCGGGTGGCGGCGTCGGTCGCGGCCTCGGACTCGAGCCGCTTGACGTCGAGCGCGAGCTGCTTGACCTGGGAGAGCAGCTCCTGCTTCTCCTCGCCCGTGGCGCGCGCGACCTTCTTGCCCTGCGCCTTCTGCTCGGCGCGCGCGGACTCGAAGGCCGCCGTGGATTCGCGCCAGCGCGCATCGGCCTCGAGCACCGCGTCGACGGTGGCGGGGTCGCGCCGGCGCGCTCTCTGGGCGTCACGGACGACGTCGGGGTTCTCGCGCAGGAGCCGCAGATCGATCATCCCCCCAGGGTACCGACCAACCGTTCGCCTGCGAATCCGGCCCGCGGGCACTCGGTACGATCGCCGCATGGACATCGCGCTCGTGCTCGCCCTGTGCGCCCTCGTGATCGCCGTCGTCGCGTTCGTCCTGGGCGTCGTGGCGCTGCGGGGGCGGGCGGCGGAGCGCCGGGCGGTCGCGGACCTCGGGCACCGCCTGGACCACCTCCCCCGGCGCGAGCTCGCGGAGGACGAGCAGGCCGACGGCGCCGTGGGCGTGATCCCCCACATCGCCGTGGTCATGAACCCGTCCAAGCACGCCGACCCGGAGGGCTTCCGCCGCTACGTGCACTCCGTGATCGAGCGGTACGAGGGCACGCAGGCCCGGTTCTACGAGACCACGCGGGAGGACCCCGGCTACGGGCAGGCCACGCAGGCCGTGGCCGACGGCGCCGACCTGGTGATCGCGGCGGGCGGCGACGGGACCGTGCGCATGGTCGCCGCGGCCCTCGCCGACTCCCCGACCCGGATGGCGATCCTGCCGGTGGGCACGGGCAACCTGCTGGCCCGCAACCTCGAGATCCCGCTCGACGACGTCGAGGGGGCGCTCAAGGTGGCGGTGCTCGGGCGCGACAAGCGGATCGACGTGGGCTGGCTGCGCGTCGGCTCGACGCCCCAGGACATCGAGGTCGCCTCACGCCAGATCTTCCTGGTGATGGCCGGCTTCGGCGCCGACGCCGAGGTGATCGGCGCGACCAGTCCCACCATGAAGCGGCGCATCGGCTGGATCGCGTACGTGCTCGCGGGAGCGAGCAAGATCATCGGGCGCTCGCACAACGTCGAGATCACGCTGCCCGGCGGCGTGCATCGCACCGTCCAGGCGCGCACGGTGCTGATCGGCAACGTCGGCAAGCTGCCCGCCGGCATCGTGCTCATGCCCGACGCGACGATCGACAACGGGCACCTCGAGGTGCTCGCGATGAGCTGGCGCTCCGCGGCCGGGCTGAGCCAGATCCTCACCCAGCTGGTCGCGCCGCGCATGCGGCCCGCCCGGCCCAAGCTCTCGTCGATGCAGCGCTACCTGGTCTCCGGGGTCGAGCTCGTCGCCTCCCGGCCCCAGCCCGTCCAGCTCGACGGCGACGTCGAGGACGAGGCCACCCGGATGCACGCCGAGGTCGATCCGGGGGCCCTGCGGATGCGGGTGCCCGCGGGCGTCTGAGGCTCAGATCTGCGGGTCGTCGCCCGGGGTGAGCATCTCGCTCAGCGCGTCGACCCAGGCGTGGGCCTCGTCGTAGGCCGTGTCGGCGGTGACCGACGAGACGTCGGGGCGGATGCCGTCGGCGCGCGGGTAGGAGCCCAGGAACAGGATCACGGGGCACACCCGGTGCAGGGCGCGCAGCGCGTTGGCGACGCGCCGGTCCTCGAGGTGTCCCTCGACGTCGATCGAGAAGGAGTACCGGCCCAGGGCGTCCCCGATGGGCCGGGACTCGATGCGCGAGAGGTTCACGCCGTTGGCGTTGAACAGCTCGAGCGCCTCGAGCAGGGCGCCCGCGCGGTTGTGGGCGAGATGGACCACGAGCGTCGTCTTGTCGGCGCCCGTGCGCGGCGGGATGCGGTGGTTGCGCGTAATGAGCACGAAGCGGGTCTGCGCGCCCCGGTTGTCCTCGATCCCCTCGGCGAGCACCTCGAGCCCGTAGTGCTCGGCGGCGAGCGGCGAGCAGATCGCGGCGCGCGAGGCGGCGGTCGCGTCCTCGACGTCGGCGAGCGCGAGCTCCCGCGCGGCGGCGGCCGTCGAGGAAGCGGGCTCGACGGCGGCGTCGGGAAGGTGCGCGCGGATCCATCCCTGCACCTGTGCCTGGGCGTGGGTGTGGGAGGCGACCGCACGTACGTCCGCGAGGCTCGTGCCGGGACGCGCGGCGAGCACGAAGGTCACGGGGACCACCTGCTCGGCGACGATCGTGATGCGCTTGGTCGCGGCGAGGATGTCGAGGGTGCCCGAGACCCCGCCCTCGACGGAGTTCTCGATGGGCGCCATGAGCGCGTCGATCTCGCCCTCGACGAGGGAGGTCGTGGCCGTCGCGACGGAGCTGAAGGGCTGCAGCACGGGGGCGTCGTCCGCGGCATCCTCCGGCATCGCGGCGAGAGCCTGCAGGAGGGCCTGGTGGGTGAACGTGGTCTCGGGACCGAGGAATCCGTACTGCATGGCCGTCAGCGTATCGGGGGCGGCGCCGTGGGGGCGGGGGCGTTCAGCCGGGCCCGGGGTGGGCGGCGCGGCGCGGTCCTCAGACGGCGGGGCGCACGGGGCGCTCCCCTGTGCCGATCCAGTAGCGCCGCATGCCGGCGACGGAGCCGTCGTAGGCGCCGCCGCAGCGCTCGATGGTCCGGCGCGAGCCGACGTTGTCCTCGACGCACGTGACGAGCACCGGGTCGAGGCCGCGCGCGCGGGCCTCGTCCACCATGAGGCGCAGCGCCCCGGTCGCGACGCCGCGCCGTCGAGCCGCGGGGGCGACGGAGTAGCCGATGTGGCCGCCCTGGTCGAAGAGGAAGCGGTTGAGGGCGTGGCGCAGGGCGATGAAGCCGACGAGGCGCCCGTCCTCCTCGATCCAGCGGTAGGAGCCGTGCACACGGCCGGGCGCCGGCTCCCGGTCGGGGTCCTCCTCGCCGAGACGGTGGTCGAGATGGGCGGCGAAGGCGTCCGCGGACGTGTCGGGCCGCTCGCCCTCGACGTAGCCGGAGCCGTCCATGGCGCCGCCGTCGAAGGCGGTGACCAGGGCGGCCCAGTCGTCGTGACGGGCGGGATCGGGGGTGAGGAGGCGGAGCATCGGCCCAGCATCGCACGCCCCAGCCCCGGCCCCGTCCCTGGCCTCAGCCCAGCGCGAGGCTCCAGCGCTCGACCCGGCGGTCGGCGTCGGCGGGGTGGCGCTCGAGGCGTCCGGTGGGCACGGCGCCGAGACGGCGCGCGACCGCCGCCGAGGCGGGGTTGGCGGGATCGATGCGCACGACGACCTCCGTCACGCGGGCCTCGCTCCGCACGAGCGCGAGGAGCTGGGCGGCGATCGCCTGCCCGAGGCCGTGCCCGCGGTGCGGGGCGAGCACCCAGTACGTGAGGTCGGCCTGGCCCCGCTCGAGCCCCGCCCCCAGCAGGTGCACGCCCCCTCCGCCGACCACGACGCCGCGAGGGTCCAGGGCCACGAGCTCCCGGATCGGGCCGTCCGGGCGCCAGCGTGCCGCGCGGGCGCAGAACGCCTCGAGCGACGCCTCGTCCCAGCGGCGGCCGAACACCTCGCGGACGAGCGCCTCGTCCTGCCCGGCGAGCACGGCCGGCACATGGGCGCGACCGAGCGGCACGAGCCGGATCGCCCCGCTCCCGTCCGCCGCGGCGGCGCCCGTCATGCGAGGCGGGCCCGGGACCCGGCGAGCACCTGGCGCACCGCCTCGAGGATCTCGGGGTCGCCGTACCCGTCGCTGCGCGCCGCGTCGACCGCGTCGGTCATGAGCCCGTGCAGCTCGGGCGCGACGGGGATCGCCGCCTCGTCCGGACGAACGCCGGCGCCGGCGGGTCCGGCGGACGGGTGCGCGAGCGGGGCGACCCGGGCGCTCCCGGCCGGGTCCGCGGCCGTGGCCGCGAGCACGGCCGCGGGCACGGGGTCGGCGATCCTGGTCCCGGCACCGCGCCCCGTCACGAGCACGTCGGCCTCCTCGAGCTCCTTGTACGCGCGCCCCACCGTGCCCGGGGCCAGGCCCAGGTCACGGGCGAGGGAGCGGATCGTGGGGAGGCGGTCGCCGGGACGGAGGCGGCCCGCGCGCACCTGGTCGAGCACGGCCCGCCGGATCTGCTCGTACGGCGGCGTCGGATCCGCGAGATCGACGATCACCTGGCTCATCGCGCGACCCCCGGGGCCGCGGCCAGCCTCGTCGCGGGGCGCCGGACGGCCGGGCGCGCCGTGCCCCGGGCGAACAGCCCGGGCAGGCACACCATCGCGAGCCCGGCGACGAGCAGCACGGTCTCGAGGAGGGCCGCCCCGGCCGAGAGGCCGGTGCCCCAGCGGGCGAGGCGCCATGAGGCGAAGTCCGTGCCCCAGAACAGCGAGAAGCCGCGCAAGGCGAGCAGCGCGACGGGCACGGCGGTGGCGCCCGCGCCCGCGCACACCGCCCCCAGCAGGGAGACCGCGGAGCGGCGCCGCAGCAGCAGGTCCTGCGGGTCGTCGCTCGGACGGCGGAGCACGACCGTGGCCACCGCCACGGCCGCGCACAGCAGCAGGAGGCCGAGGGCCGCCCACATCGGGACGGTGTACCACTGGCCGGGGAAGGCCCCCGTCGAGGCGTCGCCGCCGGCCATGAGCGACGACAGCCGTCGCCCGGCATGTCCCTGCTCGTCGGGGGAGGCGACGGCGGCGGTCAGGACCGTGAGACCGACGAGCAGCACGACACCGGCGATCGCGCACACGAGCGGCACGCGGGGCAGGGTCGTGCGCACGCCGCGCGGCGTCAGCAGCCCCACCCGCCGCGTCCCGCGCACGGCGGGCAGGGTGAGCTCGCCGCACGCGATCGCGATGACCAGGACGACGGCCGCGAGCAGCGGGACCGCGCCGGCGAGCGCCCCGAGACGCAGCCGTTCGATGAGCAGGAAGGGGCTCTGCGCGAGCACGAGGCCGAGCACGAGCACACCCGCGGCGAGCAGGAACCCTCCCCAGCGCGCCAGGAGCGCCCCGCGGTGCAGGCCCGTCGTCTCACCGCCGCGCAGGGAGGCGTAGCCGAGCATGACCACGACCCCGACCGGGATCAGCACGCCCACCACCATCGCCCCGATGGCAAAGATGCCGCTCATGGCCGCTCTCCCGTCGTCATGACGCGACCTCTTTGTGTCGCCTCGATGACACAAGAGTGGCGGTGACGCGCCCTTGTGTCAAGGTATTGGTTCAAGTCTGTCCCCCGGAGGACGGGCCGCAGGTCACGCAGGAGCGGCCGTGAGGGCGCCTCGTGGAGATCCCGTGCGCGGTGGGAGCTCTCCGACCGCACCTCGTACGATCGGGGGCGTGCCTGCCGCCCCCGCCCCCCTCCGTCGCCCGGGTCGTCCGCACATCGCGCCCACCGCCCCCGCGCCGCTCCGGATGCTCCGCGCCGCCCTGCTCGCCCTGCTGACCGCCGCGGCCGTGCTGCTGCCGGCCGGGGCGGCGCACGCCGAGGACACGCCGCCCGGCCCCGTGCGCCTCGTGCTCGTCACGTCGGGCCTCACCTGGGAGGACGTGGACGCCTCGGCCACGCCGCACCTCCAGTGCCTCGCGGACCGCTCGGGCGTGGCCGCCATGAACACGAGCTCGACGACACCGCTGTCCACGCGCGCCCAGGGCTTCGAGAGCCTGCACACCGGCTATCGCGGGCTCGCCGCCGAGGCCAAGCGCTCGGCCGGCATCCCCGACCCGCCCGTCGACCTCCTGTCCCGCGTCCCGGGGGGCGCGGTGACGGTCGACGGCGCCGCCGGGCTCGCCGGAGCTCCTGCGGACGCCGGACTGCTCGTCGTCGAGCTGCCCTCGGTGCCGCGCGGCGACGCGGCCGACCGTGCGGCCGGGCTCGCCGAGCTCGACGCCGAGGTCGGCCGGGTGCTCGAGGCCGAGGGCGGCTGCGACGCCGCCTCCCTCCCCCGCACCCTGCTCGCCTCGGTCGGAGCGGTCGACGTGCCGGCGACGTCCGCGATCGCCTCCGCACCGCCCGGGAGCGCCCAGCTGCAGGTGGTCATGGACTCCGGCCTGCCGGGCACCGCCCTCACGAGCGGAGCCACCCACCAGAGCGGCGTCGTCGTGCTCACCGACCTGCTGCCGACCGTCCTGGCCGGCCACGACGTGCCGGTGCCCGCGACCCTGCCGGGCCAGCCGCTGCAGGGCCAGGAGGTCGAGCACCCCCAGCTTCTCGCCCTCGACCGCACGCAGGCCGCGGGGCTCGTGGACCGTGCGACGGTGCCGGCGCTCGGCACCTGGGTGCTGCCCGGTGTCGCGGGGCTCGTCGTGCTGCTCGTGCCGCCGCTCGCGCGGCGCCGCCGCCTGGCCGCCGTGGCCCGCGCGGCCCTCACGATCGCGCCGCTGTGCCTGCCCGCCGGGCTGTGCGCGGCGCTCGTGCCGTGGTGGCGGACCTCGCATCCCGTGCTCGCGCTGACCGGCGTGGTCTGGGCCGGCTCGATCCTGCTGGCCGTGATCGTGCTCGCGGGGCCGTGGCGCCGCACGCGCCTGGGGCCGCCCGGGGTGGCCGGCGCCCTCGTCGCGGGCATCATCCTGCTCGAGTCCGCGACGGGCTCGCGCCTGCAGCTCGGCTCCCCGCTCGGCGCGCAGGCGATCTCGGGCGGCCGCTACTACGGCCTGTCCAACCATCTGTTCGGCATGGTCCTCGCGGGGGCGCTGCTCGCGCTGCTGGCGCTGTTCTCGCGGCTGTCCTCGCGACGGGCGCGGGTGCTCGCCGCGGTGCTCGTGGGCCTCGCGGTCGCGGGCGTGTGCGTCGCCCCGTCGATGGGCGCCGACTTCGGCTCGATGCTGGTCACGGTGCCGACCTTCGGCATCCTCGCCCTGGCCGTCTCGGGGATCCGGGTGCGCGTGTGGCACGTGCTCGTGCTCGGGGTCGGCGGCGTGGCCGCGGTCATGGCGGTGTCGTTCCTGGACTGGCTGCGCCCGCCGGAGCAGCGCACCCACCTGGGCCGTTTCATCGACGACCTGCTGTCGGGCGAGCTGGTCTCGGTGGTGGTCCGCAAGCTCGCCCAGAACATCGACATGGTGCTCGGGATCTGGCCGCTCGCCGTGCTCATGGTGATCGCGCTCGTGCTCACGGTCGCGATGCTCATGCCGCGACGCGCACGCCTGGGGCGCCTCGCCGCGTTCGACGCGGCGCATCCGGAGGCCTATGCCGTGCGGATCGCGCTCGCGATCGGCGCCTGGCTGGGCGACGCCGTCAACGACACCGGCCCCGTGCTCGTGGCGGCCGTGCTCGGCGTGACCCTCGCGCTGCTGATCCCCATGTGGCCGGACCCGCGCGCCGTCGAGGCCCGCTGAGGCTCAGGCCTCGTCGTCGGGCACGTGCGGCGGGCGCACGTGCCGGCGTCGCGCGAGGGCCCGCAGCACGTCACGCAGCTGGGCGGCCCGGTGCAGCTGGCTGCGCACGTCCCTGCCGGTCGCACGATGGTGGAGCTCGCACGGGATCTCCTTGACCCAGAACCCGCCGGTCAGCGCGTCGATCGTGAGCGACGTCTCGACGCCCCAGCCGGGGGCGAGCGGCTGGCACGCCTCCCACAGCTCGCGCGTCACGCAGCGCGTGCCGGACAGCGGCTGGCGCGGGGACCAGCCGGTCGCCCGCTCGATGCCGCGCCGGGCCGTGCGCACGACGGTGCCCAGGCCCGCCGCGCCGGCCTGGGCGGGCAGCAGGGCGATGGCCATGTCGACGCCGTCGGCCAGGACCGCGTCGACGAGGGGCGCGGCCTCGACCGCGGAGTCCTCCATGTCGCCGTCGAGGAACAGCAGGGCGCGCGGCGGCGCCTCGGCCGCCCCGATCACGGGCAGGGGGCCGGTGTGCCCCTCGACGCGCGGCTCGGCGTGCAGCTCCTCGACGAAGGCCTCGCCGCCGTCGGCGCGCTCGGTGTCCTCGCGCATCGCGACCACCTGGGCGCCCGTGACCATCGCGGCGGCCTTGCCGCGGTTGCTGCGGTGGCGCACGACGGCGGCGCCCGCGCCCTTGGCGATCGCGGCGGTCGCGTCGCTCGAGCCGTCGTCGACGACCACCACGAGGTCGACGAGCGGGATCGCGCGCACGGCGCGCACGGTCGCCTCGATCCGTGCGGCCTCGTCCTTGGCGGGGATCACGACGGCGACGTGCGTGGGCCGGGACCGATCCGTCAGGTCCTGGACGCGCCCCGCCGCGGTCGTCATCGCAGGGTCACCTGGCGGGCGACGATGCCGCCGCGCGCGCGGCGCTCGAGAGCGGTGAGCGGCGCGGTCTCGGCGAGAGCGGCCTCGAACCGCTCGCGCAGGGCGGGCGCCTCGCGCTCGACGCCCTCGGCGCCGAAGCCGTGGGGCAGGTCCCAGACCGGCACCGTCATGCCCTCGGCGCGGAACGAGCCGACGTAGCGGGTGCCGTCGCCGAGACCCGACGCGCGCCGCGCGTGGAGACGGGAGACCGCGTCGATCACGGCGTCCTCGTCGGCGTCGAGCACCCAGCGCACGTGCTCCTTGGCGCCCGCGTCGACCCAGAAGGCGTGCGGGAGGGCCTCGATCGCGACGGTCGGCATGATCGACTCGTTGGCCGTCTGCAGCGCCTGCGTCACCTCGGCGGTGCGCTCGGCCCCGGGATCGATCCAGAAGTCGAAGGTGTCGTGCACGGTGAGCGGGAAGTCGCCGTCCAGGTCGAGCAGGTCCTGGAGGCGCGGGGAGTCCGCGGTGAGGTCGAGCTGGGCGATCGGGGTGCCGGGGGCGGCGGCGAGCGCCTGGGCGACGGCCTGCCCGAAGGCGCGCGAGAGGTCGCCGCCGGGCACCGAGGCCTGCAGCCCGAGGACGATGCCGCCGTCGCTGCGGCGCACCGCGGGCCACGCCATCGGCAGCACCGTCGCGATCGTGACGGGCACCGAGCCGTGCTCGGCGGTCGTGGAGGCGGCCATGGTCGCGGCGGGGATCAGCTGGCGCATCGCGACGAGGTCGCGCTCGGCGGCGATCCCCTCGAACGGGCGGCGGACCAGTGCGTCGTGCGTCGTCGAGGGCATGGCGGCAGTCTAGCCAGCGGTGGCGCCGCCCCCCGGGATCAGTGGGGGGACATCCCCCTGGGGCGGTCCGGAGGGCGGCCGGTAGGGTCGGCGCCATGACCGCCCTCGGCCTGCTGGCCTTCTTCGGCATGGCCGTGGTGACGATGGACATCCTCGGCGGTGTCATCGCCGCGACCTTCCTCGCCCGGGGCATGCGCCCCCTGCACCTGCTCGCCTTCGTGGGCGCCTACGCCGTCTCGGTGATCGTCGTGACGCTCCTGCTCAAGCCGCTGCTGCGCATCGTCGGCGGCTGGCTGGCCCCCGTGCTGGGCTCGGAGACCTGGCTGGCCGTGATCCAGCTCGTCGTCGGCACCGCCCTGATCGGCTTCGCCGTGTTCCAGCGCCGCAACGCCGAGCGCGTCCCGCAGCCGCGCCAGCGCAACCTGCGCGACCAGGTGGGCTCGCTCGCGACGGGCGGGCTGCTGCTGAGCCTCACGACGTTCGCGGACCCGACCTTCACGGTCGCCGTCGGCATGGCGATGCAGGTGCCGAGCGTGCTCGAGGAGATCGTGCTGCTGGTGGCGTGGAACGTCATCTACCAGCTCCCGCTCGCGACGGTCACCGTCGCCTCCCTGTTCGGCGCCCACGAACGGGTCCTGGCCCGGCTCGGCGCGTTCTTCGGCCCCCGTCGCCGCGGGCTGCTGCTCGTGTTCGCGGCGATCCTGGCCGTGGCGGGCCTCGCCGTGATCGCCGACGGCGCCTACGCCCTCGCTTCGGCCCATCACCCGTGGCTCGAGTCGCTCCTGATGCTGCGGGAGTCGAGCGAGGGCTGAGGCCGAGGTCTAGCGTGGGTCCATGGCTCGCCCCCTGCCGTCATCGCCGACGGCGCCCCACCGCCCCCTGCTCGACACCTCGCTCGCGCGGCGCCACGCGCTCGCGCACGACGCCTCCCACTACCTGCTGATCCCCGAGGCCGTCACGACCCCCGCCTCGGAGACCGAGGTCGTGGCCCTGCTGCGCGAGGCCGCCTCCTCGCGGCGCGCGCTCACGTTCCGCTCGGGCGGCTCGAGCCTGTCCGGGCAGGCGCAGTCGGACTCGGTGCTCGCCGACGTGCGGCGCCACTTCGCCGGGATCGAGGTGCTCGATGACGGCCGGCGCGTCCGGGTGGGTCCCGGCGCGACGCTCGGCCGGGTCAACGCCCACCTGCTCTGCCACGGGCGCCGGCTCGGCCCGGACCCCGCCTCGGCGACGGCGTGCACGATCGGCGGGGTGATCGCGAACAACTCCTCGGGCATGGCGGCGGGCACCACCGAGAACTCCTACCGCACCCTCGAGTCGCTGCGCTTCGTGCTGCCCTCCGGCACGGTCGTGGACACCGCCCTCCCCGACGCGGACGCCCGCCTGCGCCACGACGAGCCCGCCCTGCACGCGGGCCTGGCCCGGCTGATGGCGCGCGTGCGCGCGGACGCCGAGGCGACCCGCGTGATCCGGGAGCGCTTCGCGCTCAAGAACACGATGGGCTACGGCGTCAACGCGCTGCTCGACTTCGAGGACGTCGCCGACGTGCTCGCCCATCTCGTGGTCGGGTCCGAGGGCACGCTCGCCTTCGTCGCCGCGGCGGTCTTCCGCACGGTGCCGATCCCCCGTCGCATGGCGACCGGCCTGCTCGCCTTCGACTCGCTCCACGCCGCCACGAGCGCCCTGCCCGGCGTCGTCGAGGCGGGCTTCGCGACTGTCGAGCTGATGGACGCGCGCTCCCTGCGCGTGGCCCAGCGCCTCGCGCGGGTCCCGCGGGAGATCGCCGGCCTGGACGTCCAGGACCACGCGGCGCTCCTGGTCGAGCAGCGCGCCGACACCGACGAGGCGCTCGTGGAGGCCGTCGACCGCGCCGACCGCCTCGCCCGCGCCCTCGACCTCGCGGCGCCGCTCGCGATGACCGAGGACGCCGAGCGTCGCGCGGCGCTGTGGACCACGCGCAACGGGCTGTACGCCGCCGTCGCGGGAGCACGGCCGGCGGGCGCGATCGCGCTGCTCGAGGACGTCGTGGTGCCCGTCGGCGCGCTCGATGCGACCTGCACGGGGCTGCAGGGGCTCTTCGCGCGCCACGGCTACGAGGACCCCGTCGTGTTCGGGCACGCCAAGGACGGCAACATCCACTTCCTGCTCAACGAGAAGCTGGGCGAGGGACAGGACCGCTACGAGGCGTTCACGCACGACATGGTCGACCTCGTGCTGGGCCAGGGCGGCAACCTCAAGGCCGAGCACGGCACCGGCCGCGTCATGGCGCCGTTCGTCGAGCGGCAGTACGGGCCTGAGCTGTACGCGGTGATGCGCGAGATCAAGCGCCTGGTGGACCCCGCCGGGATCCTCAACCCCGGGGTCCTGCTCACCGACGACGCCTCCGCCCACACCCGCGACCTCAAGCCCGTCGTGCCGATCGAGGAGGAGGCCGACCGCTGCGTCGAGTGCGGCTACTGCGAGCCCGTGTGCCCCAGCCGCGACCTGACCCTCACCCCGCGCCAGCGGATCGTGCTGCGCCGGGACCTCGCGCTCGCCCGTGCGCGGGGCGATCGGGAGACGGCCGCCGCGATCACCGCGGCGTACGACTACGAGGGGCTGGCCACGTGCGCCGTCGACGGCATGTGCGTGACCACGTGCCCGGTCGGCATCAACACGGGCGACCTCGTGCGGCGTCTGCGCGCCGAGGAGGCGGGCCCGGTCGAGGGCGCCGCCTGGGGCGCCGCGGCCGCGCACTGGGACGTGGCGACGCGGGGCGCCTCGGCGGCCCTCACCGTCGCGGGGGCGCTGCCCTCCGCGCTTCCCCGCGCGGCGACGGCCGCGGCCCGCGCCGTGGCCGGCACCGACCGGGTGCCCTCCTACCGTCCCGAGCTGCCGCGCCACGGAGGGCGGCGTCGCCAGGGCGGGGGCCGCGGACTGACGGGCGCCCCGACCGTCGCAGTCCACCTGCCCTCGTGCATGCACACGATGTTCGGTCCCGACGGCGCGCCGGAGGGGGCCGAGAGCGTCGGGGAGGCGCTCACGGTGCTCGCCCAGCGGGCGGGCGTGCGGCTCGTCGTGCCCGACGAGGCGTGCACGCTGTGCTGCGCGACGCCGTTCTCGTCCAAGGGGATGACGTCGGCCAAGGAGGACATGCACCGCCGTGTGCGGACGGTCCTCGGCGCGGCGAGCGCGCGCCACGGCGGAGTCCCCGTGGTCGTCGACGCCGCATCGTGCACCGAGGGCGTGCGGCATGCGATGGCCGGCGCGGACGTCGAGGTGATCGACGCCGTCACCTTCGCGCGTCGAGTGCTCCTGCCCCGCCTGGCCGTGACCTCCCCCGTGTCCGCGGTGACCGTGCACCCGACGTGCTCGACGACCCATCTGGGCACGACGGACGATCTCGTCGCCGTGGCCGCCGCCTGCGCGCACGAGGTCGTCGTGCCGACCGACTGGGGCTGCTGCGGCTATGCGGGCGACCGCGGGATGCTGCATCCCGAGCTGACGGCCGCCGCCACGCGGCTCGAGGCCACCGAGGTCGGCGCGCGGGCCACGGCGTGGTACGTGAGCGCCAACCGGACGTGCGAGCTGGGCATGGCCGCCGCGACCGGACGCCCGTACCGCCACGTGCTCGAGCTGCTGGCCGCGACCACCGGCTGAGAGACGGGTGCCCGCCGCAAGTTCTTGCAGTCCTTTCAGTTCTCTTGCAGACAGTCCGGGCCGCACGTACTCTCGACGGACCGGGCATCGCCGCCCGTCCCGCCCTCCCCCCGCCTCACCCTCCCCGCCCCGCCGTGTCGCCGTGCGACCGGCGAGCGCGCCCCGCCCGGACACAGGAGTCCCGCATGCCCTCCCCGCTGCTCCCCCTCGCCCGCCGTGCCGCCGCGATCGGCGGCAGCCTCGCCGTGGTCCTCGCCGGGCAGCTCGGCGCCGCCCCGGCCGCTCTCGCCGAGGACCCCGCCGAGGTCGTCGTCGCGGGCGACCTGCAGTCGGCGCTGGGATGCCCGGGCGACTGGCAGCCGGACTGCGCCGACACGGCGCTGAGCCTCGACGACGCCTCCGGCCTGTACTCCGCGACCTACGACCTGCCGGCGGGCGAGTACCAGTACAAGCTCGCGGTCGGCGGCTCGTGGGACGAGAGCTACGGCCAGGGCGGGGTCCCCGGCGGGGAGAACCTCACGACCACGCACGCCGACGGTCCGATCACCTTCTGGTACGACCCCGCGACGCACTACCTGACCGACACCGCGACCGCCCCCGTGATCACGCTGCCCGGCTCCTTCGACCAGGAGCTCGGCTGCCCGTCCGACTGGGCGCCCGACTGCATGAGCACGTGGATGCAGGACCTCGACGGCGACGGCGTGTTCACCTTCTCCACGACCGCGATCCCGGCGGGGAGCCACGAGGTCAAGGTCGCGCACGGTCGCTCGTGGGACGAGAACTACGGCATGAACGGCGAGGTCGGCGGCGCGAACTACACGTTCGCGACGCAGGCCGGCAAGGACGTCACCTTCCGCTACACGCTGTCCACCCACGTGCTCGAGATCGTCGTCGCCGACCCGCCCGTGGACGGGACCGGCCAGCAGCTCGGGCACCTCCTCGACGCGACCACGATCGCGTGGCCGACCGATCGGGTGACCGCCGGGGCGAGCTGGGAGCTGTGGTCCTCCCCGACCGGCGGCCTCACGGTGGCCGACGGGACGGTCACGGGCGGGGCCCGGCTGGGCGAGCTCGCGCGCGACGCGGCGGGGCTGACGGCCGAGCAGCTCGAGAACCGGGGGCATCTGACGGGCTTCACCGCCCTCACCTTGAGCGGGGTCGACCGCGAGACGCTCGGCGAGGCCCTCACGGGACAGCTGGCCGTCGTCCAGCGCGACGCCGACGGCGCCGTGCAGGTGTTCACGGGGCTCCAGATCCCCGGGGTGCTCGACGACCTCTACGCCGATGCGGCACGCCGGGGCGGCGACCTCGGGCTCCGCTTCGCCGACGGGGTGCCGACGCTCACGCTGTGGGCGCCGACCGCCGTCTCGGTGTCCCTGCAGCTGTTCGACGCCGACGGCGCGAACCCCGAGTCCGTGCCCATGACGCGCCAGGACGACGGCACCTGGACCGTGACCGGCGACGCCTCCTGGGAGGACCGCTCGTACCTCTACGACGTCGAGGTGTACGTCCCCTCCCTCGACGCGCTGCACCACAACCTCGTGACGGATCCGTACTCGGTGGGGCTCACGCTCGACTCGGAGCGCTCCGTGCTCCTCGACCTCGACGACCCGCGCTGGGCGCCGGACGTCTGGACGGACACGTCCGCGCCGACCGTCGCGCAGTTCGCCGACCAGACGATCTACGAGATGCACGTCCGGGACTTCTCGGTGGGCGACACCACGGTCCCCGCCGCGGAGCGCGGCACCTACGCCGCGTTCGGGGAGGCCGGCTCCGACGGCACCACGCGGCTGCGGGAGCTCGCCGAGGCGGGCATGACCACCGTGCACCTGCTGCCGACCTTCGACATCGCCTCGATCGAGGAGGACCGCGACCTCCAGAAGACCCCGCAGATCCCGGCCGACGCAGGACCCTCCTCGACCGCGCAGCAGGCCGCCGTCGTTGCCGTGGCCTCGCAGGACGCCTACAACTGGGGCTACGACCCCTTCCACTACATGACGCCCGAGGGAAGCTACGCGACCACCGGTCACCAGTCCGGCGGACCGCGCACGACCGAGTTCCGCTCCATGGTCGGCGACCTGCACGACATGGGCCTGCAGGTCGTGCTCGACCAGGTCTACAACCACACCGCCGCCTCGGGCCAGGAGAAGACCTCGGTGCTCGACCAGGTGGTGCCCGGCTACTACCAGCGCCTCAGCCTGACCGGCTCCGTCGAGACCTCGACCTGCTGCCAGAACATCGCGACGGAGCACGCGATGGCCGAGCAGCTCATGGTCGACTCGACCGTGATGTGGGCCAAGGACTACCACGTCGACGGCTTCCGCTTCGACCTCATGGGCCACTCCTCGCGCGAGAACATGCTCGCGATCCGCTCGGCGCTCGACGACCTCACGCTCGACGAGGACGGGGTGGACGGCTCGTCGATCTACCTGTACGGGGAGGGCTGGAACTTCGGCGAGGTCGCCGACAACGCACGCTTCACGCAGGCCACGCAGGGCCAGCTCGACGACACCTCGATCGGGGCGTTCAACGACCGGCTGCGCGACGGCGTCCACGGCGGCAGCCCCTTCGACGTCGACAAGCGCACCCATCAGGGCTTCGGCAACGGGCTCTCCACGGATCCCAACGACAACGCCGAGGGCTCTGCCGACACCCAGCTCGCGGATCTGCGCCATCGCACGGACCTCGTGCGCCTCGGGCTCGCAGGCAACCTCAAGGACTATCGCTTCACCGACGCCTCCGGGGCCGTCGTCACGGGCGCCGAGGTCGACTACAACGGGGCGCCCGCCGGGTACGCGAGCCGCCCCGAGGAGTCCGTCAACTACGTCGACGCGCACGACAACGAGACGCTCTACGACATGAACGTGTGGAAGCTGCCGCAGGACACGTCCATGGACGACCGCGTCCGCATGAACACCCTCTCGCTCGCGACCACGGCGCTGGGCCAGTCCCCGTCGTTCTGGGCGGGCGGGACCGATCTGCTGCGCTCGAAGTCGCTCGACCGCGACTCCTACGACTCCGGCGACCATGTCAACGCGATCGACTGGACGGGCAGCGACAACGGCTTCGGGCGCGGTCTGCCGCCCGAGGGCAAGAACGGGGAGGCGTGGCCGCTCATGCGTCCCATGCTCGAGGACGAGGCGCTGCATCCGGGGTCCGAGGCGATCGGCGCCTCGGCGGACCAGACGCTCGACCTGCTGCGCCTGCGCTCGTCCTCCAACCTGTTCACGCTCGGCGACGCCTCGCTCATCGAGCAGAAGGTGACCTTCCCCAACGCGGGCCCCGAGGCGACGCCCGGCCTGCTCGTGATGCGGATCGACGACACCGTGGGCGAGGACGCCGATCCCGAGCTGGACGGCATCGTCACGGTCTTCAACGTCTCCGACGAGGCGATCGACGAGGCGATCGACGACATGGCGGGCGAGGGCTACGTGCTCTCACCCGTTCAGGCGGACGGGTCGGACGCGGTCGTGAAGTCGGCGTCGTGGGACGCGGCCACGGGCACGGCGCACGTGCCCGCCCGCACCGTCGCGGTGTTCGTCAAGGCCCAGGGCGCCGAGCCGACCCAGCGCTTCACCGACGTGCCGCCCGGCACGATGTACTTCGACGAGATCGAGTGGATGGGCGCCGAGGGCATCAGCACGGGCTACCCCGACGGCACCTTCCGCCCGCTCTCGCCGGTGGGCCGCGACGCGATGGCCGAGTACCTGTACCGCCTGGCCGGGTCGCCTGCCGTGACGCCGCCGCGCACCCAGCCGTTCCGCGACGTGAAGCCGGGCATGGAGCACTACGACGCGATCATCTGGGCCTACCAGCAGGGCATCGCCCGCGGCTGGTCGGACGGCACCTTCCGGCCCACCCAGGCGATCGACCGTGACGCCATGGCCGCGTTCATCTACCGCTACGCCGGGGAGCCCGAGGTCCCGCAGCCCACGACGGCGCCGTTCCGCGACGTGCCCGCCGGCAGCCAGTTCGCGCGCGAGATCGCGTGGCTCAAGTCCGAGGGCATCTCGACCGGGTGGCCCGACGGCACCTACCGGCCCGGCACGCCCATGAACCGCGACGCCATGGCCGCGTTCCTCTACCGTCTCGTCAACGAGCAGCAGATCACGTACCTGTCGGAGGCCGACTCCTGACGTCGCGCAGCGCCCCCTCGAGCACCGCGAGGTCCTCCTCGTGCATGGGCCGCGCGTGCGCCGGGCGCGGCGTGCGCGGCCACCGGGTCAGGTGCACGGGGACCTCGGGCAGGCCCAGCCGCTGGGCGACGGCGATCCGGTGGTTGCCGTCGAGGGTCGCGAACTCCTCGTTGGCGGCGAGGTCGAGCGGGGTGCGGATGCCGTGCACGCGGGCGTCGGCCTCGATCTCGTCGAGGTGGGCCGCGGTGTCGAGGTGCGCGGAGCCGACGTGCTCGCGGTCGACGGCGCGGTAGCGCGCCACGAGGGCGGTGGGCAGGTGCACCGCCGGCGTCTCCCGGCCCGTACGGCGCTCCATGACAATCTCGTCCGGGCCGGCGGCCCCTCCCACGACCCCGAACCCGCAGCGTGCGTAGAGCCGGCGCGCCGCCGTGCCGGTCTCGACGACGACCAGGCGCAGCCGCGCCTCGGGCAGGTGGTCCTCCGCCCAGCCGATGCACTGCTCGACGAGGGCCCGGCCGAGCCCCGTGCCGCGCGCCTCGGGCGCGACCCACACCGAGAAGATCGACGCCGGGGCGCCGGGTGCCTCCCCCGGCACGATGCGCGCCATGCCGAGCGGGGCGTCCGCTCCCGCAGGGGTCGCGAGGATGCAGGCCCCGGGTGCGGCGATCGCGCGCGCCCAGTGCTCGTCGCTGTCCCGCGCGAGCGCCTTGGCGTACGTCGTGGCGAAGGCCTGGGGGTCCTCCCGCAGCGAGCGCAGGCGCAGGCCTCGCCACGCCTCGCGGTCCTCCGGACCGGCGACGGCGACCAGGATCCCGTCCCCGTCCCTGCTCATGACGCCTCACACACCGTCGCGGGCCGTGGCGCCGTCGCGGGGGGCCGTCGCCTCGGGGGCCGGCTGCGGCTCGTCGGTGCCGGTCAGCCGCCCGAGCCCCGCCATCACGTGGTAGACGGCGAGGGCCGCGAGCGTGCCCAGCGCGATGCCGGTCAGCGTGATGCCGTCGAACACCCAGGTCACGTTGGCGATGCCGACCACGAGCGCCACGCCCGCCGTGATCTGGTTCTTGGGGCGGGAGAAGTCCACGCGCCCGTCGACCCACATGCGCACGCCGACGATCCCGATGAGCCCGTAGAGCACGAAGGTGACGCCGCCGAGCACGCCCGGCGGGATGGTGTTGATGAGCGCGCCGACCTTGGGCGAGAGCGACAGCAGCACCGCGACGATGCCCGCGACCCAGTAGGCGGCGGTCGAGTAGACGCGGGTCGCGCTCATGACCCCGATGTTCTCGCCGTACGTGGTCGTGGGCGAGCCGCCGAAGATCGCGGAGACGGAGGTCGCCAGCCCGTCGGAGAACAGGGTGCGCCCCACCATGTGGTCGAGGTTGCGCCCCGTCATCAGGCCCACGCTCGTCACGTGCCCGACGTTCTCGGCGAGCAGCACGACGATGACGGGCAGGAACATCGGCAGCAGCGTCAGGTCGAAGGTCGGGTGGGTGAACTCGGGCAGGCCGAACAGCGGCGCGTGGTGGAACTCGGTGAAGTCCACCTCGCCCCGGGCGACCGCGACGACGTAGCCCACCACGACGCCCAGCAGCACGGACACGCGGCCCAGGATGCCCTTGAACAGGGCCGTGCACAGGACCACCGCGGCAAGCGTGACGACCGCCGTGACCGGTGACTTCTGGAAGTTGCCGTACGCGGTCGGGGCGAGGTTGAAGCCGATCAGCGCGACGATCGAGCCCATCACCACGGGCGGCATCAGCAGGCCGATCCAGCGCGTGCCGACGGCCTGGACGAGCAGTCCGAGCAGTGCCATCAGCACGCCGATCACGAGCACCCCGCCGAGGGCCGCCTGCGGGGAGTCGGCGGCGGTCGCGGCCGTGATGGGCGCGATGAACGCGAAGGACGAGCCCAGGTAGCTCGGCACCCGGTTGCGCGTGATGAGCAGGAACAGCATCGTGCCGATGCCCGAGAACAGGAGCGTCGTCGACGGCGGGAAGCCGGTCAGCAGCGGCACCAGGAAGGTCGCGCCGAACATGGCCACGACGTGCTGGGCGCCGATGCCGATGGTGAGCGGCCAGGCCAGGCGCTCCTCGGGGCGCACGATCGCACCGGGCTCGACGGTGCGACCGTTTCCGTGCAGGGTCCAGGGGAGCAGGGACATGGGGATCCTGTCGTTCGAAGGAGGCGGAGGGGGCCGCGCTCAGCGGCGGGGGAAGGACTTCTTGGCGGCGCGGTCGGCGGAGAGATCGGGCATGCCTGCGAGCAGCGAGGGCGCCGCCTCGTCGCGATGGCGGAAGTCCTCGAACATGCGCGCGAGGTCGGGCGCCCCGTGCTCGTCGCGCACGGGGGCGGGCACCGTGAGCATGAGCGCCACGGCGATGCCGATGACGAGCGCGACGCCGCCCGTCACGAGCCCTGCACCGGCGCCCGTGGCCAGCGAGTTCACGATCACGTCGAGGAACCCGACGACGACCATCACCACGGCGGCGACGACCGCGGTGGAGCGGGCGCTGTCGGGCGAGCGCTCGAGCAGGGCGTGACGCCCGAACGAGCTCATGAGGGCGAACAGCGCCGCGAGCACCGCGTCGACGAGGTGCAGCACGGGGCCGCCGCGGCCCGCGCCGCCGGTCGCGGCGAGCGCGGCCAGCAGGCTCCACACGACGGCGCCCGCGTGCATGAGCACGCTGAACTCGAGGGCGCGCACCGCGCAGGCGAGCCAGTCCGCGCGGCGGAACGACAGCGGCATCGAGCGCACGAACGAGCGCGAGAGCATGACGGCGAAGGCCGCGAACAGCAGGGGGAGGTACACGTAGCCCGTGGCCATCGAGCGCGGCAGGGCGTACTGCAGGCGCAGCGTGTTGTCGGCCATGGCGCCGAGCACGAGGGCCGCGACCGCGGCCACCGAGAACACGTAGCGGGAGCGCTCGCGGCGCAGCCCGGAGGCGATCACGAGGCCGAGCAGGAGCACCGCGACGACGGTGTCGCCGAGCACGAGCGCGGAGCCGGCCCAGCCGGTGGTCAGCGCGCGCCCGATGATCATGACGAGCGCGATCGCCGCGAACACGGTGGCGGCCACGGCGATGCCGAGCAGCAGGCGCCGGGTGAGGGCGCGCGCGGACTCGCCGGGCACGAAGCCCTCGTGGCCGCGCGGCTCGGCGCCGAGCATGCCGCCGACCAGCAGCAGGGCCACCCCGACGCCGACCCCCACGGGCGGTCCGTCGGGCAGCGGGGCGAGCAGCACGGGCAGCGAGGTGACGGCGTCGACGACGATGGTGCCGACCGCCACGAGCACGGCCGGGGCCATGCCGAGCGGCCGGATCCGCTGGAGGGCGCCGAGGTGGGGATGCGCCGGGATCCAGCGCAGCAGGTGCACCGCGAGGAGGGTCGCGACGGCGATCCCGATCGCGATGCGGGGGGCGAGGATCCAGCCGCCGATGTCGCCCGGGGTGAAGGGGACGGTGTAGGCCGAGCACAGGGTCAGCAGCGCGACGATGTCGCGCACCGCGTCCCACCACGAGAGGGCGGCGAAGCGCGAGGGCAGCGCGAGGGCGGCGGGCTGCGGCGCGTCCTCGGCGTTGGGGGTCGTGCCCGAGCGGGCGTAAGTGGAGGCGAGCGGCGCGCTCTCGTCCGCGTCGGCGACCTCCTCGATCGCGTCGGTGTCGGTGTCGCGATCGGCCGTGCTCGCCTCGCGCGCCGGCTCGGGCTCGGGGACCACGGGGATCTGCCCGGTCGGGATGAGCGGCGAGGAGTACTTCTCGAACTCGGCGCGTCCCGGCAGCTGCTCGGTGGGCAGGGTCCCGGGATCGGCGCCGGCGAAGATCCAGTCGCTGTCGTCACGTCGTCCGTCGCGCTCGGCCATGCCGTTGCCCACTCCTGTGCTCCCCGCTGTCGGTCCCCCTCGATCCTAGGAGCGCGAGGCGGGGCGCATCGCGGGGGCGCGCCGCACGCGCGCGCGATGCTGAGCACATCCGCCTCTCGCGGCGCCGTCCCGACCTGCCCCGCCACTACCCTGGAGCCCATGACCGCCCCCGAGCTCGCGCTGACCGAGCGCTTCCAGTCCGCCTTCGCCGCCGCCTTCGGGCCCGAGTTCGCCGACGCGGATCCGATCATCCGCCCCTCGCAGTTCGCGGACTTCCAGTGCAACGCCGCGATGGGGCTCGCGAAGCGACTGGGGCGCCCGCCGCGCGAGATCGCCGCCGACATCGTCGCGCACGTCGCGCTCGACGACGTGGCCGAGCCGCTCGAGGTGGCGGGGCCCGGCTTCCTCAACATCCGCCTGCGGACCGAGTGGGTCGCGGCGCAGACCGCGCAGATGGCCGCGGCCGAGGACCTCGCGCTGCCCGCGGTCGCCCCGCAGCGCGTCGTCATCGACTACTCGGCGCCGAACGTCGCCAAGGAGATGCACGTCGGCCACCTGCGCACGACCGTGGTCGGCGACGCCCTGGCCCGCACCCTCGAGCATCTGGGCCACACCGTCATCCGCCAGAACCACATCGGCGACTGGGGCACCCCCTTCGGGATGCTCATCGAGCACCTGCTCGACGTCGGCGAGACGTCGCCGGAGGCCCAGCTGCTCGCGACCGACCCCAACGCGTTCTACCAGGCGGCGCGGCTCGCGTTCGACGAGGACCCCGCCTTCGCGGCCCGCGCCCGGCGCCGCGTCGCGACCCTCCAGGGGGGCGACGAGCAGACCCTCGCGATCTGGCGGCGCCTCGTGGCGATGTCCACGACGTACTTCCACCGGATCTACGACATGCTCGGCGTGACCCTCACCGACGACGACCTCGCCGGGGAGTCGACCTACAACGACGCGCTCGCGGGCGTGTGCGCCGAGCTCGAGGCGACCGGGCAGGCGCGGCTGTCCGACGGCGCCCTGTGCGTGTTCCCCGCCGGCTTCACGGGCCGCGACGAGCAGCCGCTTCCGCTCATCATCCGCAAGTCCGACGGCGGCTACGGCTACGCGACGACCGACCTCGCGGCGATCCGCCACCGGGTGGGCGACCTGGGCGCGGACCGCATCGCCTACGTCGTCGGCACGAGCCAGGAGCTGCACTTCCAGATGGTCTTCAGCGCCGCCCGCGAGGCGGGCTGGCTGCCCGAGGACGTCGACGCGGTGCACGTCAAGATCGGCTCCGTGCTGGGCGAGGACGGCAAGATCCTGCGCACCCGCTCGGGCTCCTCGCTGCGCCTGATGGCTCTGCTCGAGGAGGCCGTCGCCCAGGCCCGGCAGGTGATCGACTCCCTGCGGGCGGACCTTCCCGAGGACGAGCGGGCCGAGATCGCCCGCATGATCGGCATCGGCTCGGTCAAGTACGCGGATCTCTCGACGGCCCACGACAGCGACTACGTCTTCGACCTCGACCGGATGCTCGCGCTCACGGGCAACACGGCGCCGTACCTGCAGTACGCGGTCGCCCGGATCCGCTCGATCGAGCGGCGCGCCGCCGAGCAGGGCGTCGAGGCGGTCGCCGCGCCGCGCGTGGTGGACCCCGCCGAGCGGGCGCTGGCCCTGCAGCTCCTCGAGTTCGGGCCCACCGTGGCCCTGGTCGGCGAGACCCTCGAGCCGCATCGTCTGGCCGCGTACCTGTTCGCGACGGCGCAGGCGTTCACGGGCTTCTACGAGGCGTGCCCGATCCTCAAGGAGGCCGACGAGGACGTGCGCGCCGGCCGGCTCGCGCTCGCCGCGCTCACCCGGGCGGTGCTCGTGCAGGGCCTCGCGCTGCTGGGCGTGGAGGCACCCCAGCAGATGTGATCGTCCGGGGCCGACGGCCTCAAGTGACCGGCCGGTCAGGATCGTGACCGAACCGTGCCCTCGCGCGGGCCGTCCGGCCCTGTCCGGGTGTCGGGGGCTGATCGTAGCCTTGCCCCATGGGCGCGCGGGGACAGGTCAGGCGCGCGGCGTGGGCCGCGTTCGCGACCTTCGCCGTGCTCAACCTGGTGGGCCTGTTCACGGACCAGCACATGGTCGCGGCGATCGCCCAGCCCCTCGCCGCGACGAGCCTGCTGACCGCCTTCGTCGCGAGCGTGCGCGGGTGGACGCCGACGTTCGTGCTCACCGGGATCGGGCTGGCCATCGCCTGGCTCACCGACACCGTGCCGCCGCTGCTCCCGATCGAGGGGCGCCTGGCCACGGCGAGCCTGTTCATGCTGACCATGATCGCCTACGCCGTCGCGCTCGCCCCCGTCTGGGCGCGCTCGCGCGACAGCCTGCGCATCCTGCTCGCGGTGCCCTATGCGGGCGTCGTCATCGCCCTGTTCGTGGCGTGCGCGGACAACGCGGGATCCCTCATGCCGGTCGTGCTGCTGTACGCGGTCGCGCTGACGGCCATGTCGTTCCTCGCGGCGGGCGTGAACTCCCTGACATGGGTGGGCGGCACGCTCCTGCTCGCCTCGAGCTCCGTGCTGGGCATGACGTGGTTCCTGCCGGGCGCGTGGGTGCCCCACGCCGAGTTCTGGGTGATGCTCTGCTACTTCGCGGGGCACGCGTGCCTCGTGCTGGGGATCCTGCGCCTGGTGCCCGCGCCCGCCCGGGCGGGCAGCGACCTGGGCGGCGCGACCCTCGTCATCGTCGAGAGCTGAACGCCTCCGCGATCATCGCCGCCTGCTCGTGCAGGAGCCGGCTGACGTCCTCGCCGCGGCGCAGCCGCACGAGGGTCCCCAGACGCCCGTTGATCTCGCGGTAGCGGACCTCGACGCCGAGCTCCTCGAGCTGGACGCGCGCGATGCGCGCATCGGTCACGAAGATGTCCCGGGTGCCGACGGACAGGTGCAGCGGCGGGAGCGTCGAGAGGTCGGCGTCGATGGGCGAGAGGTCGGGGTCGTCCAGCGGCGTGCGGCCCGCGTAGCTGCGCGCCGCGGCCTGCAGCATGCGGCGCTCGTGCACGGGGTCGTGCTGGTCGGCCTCGGTGATCATCGTGTTCTCGAGGCCGAGGTCGAGCCAGGGCGCCATCGCGAGCACCACGGCGGGGGCCGGCTGGAAGCGCCGCGCGACCGTGAGGGCGAGGCCTCCTCCGGCGTTCTGGCCGGCGAGGGCCCACGGGTGCGCCGCGAGCGGGCCGTCGTCCGCGAGCGCGCGCAGGACCGCCTCGGTGTCGTCGAGCGCGACGGGGTGGGTGTGGTCGGGCGCGAAGCGGTAGTCGATCATGAGGCCCGCGCAGCCCGCGGCGTCGACCTGCGCCGACAGCCACTCCCAGTCGCCGGCGAAGGGGCCCGACACGTAGGCGCCGCCGTGCAGGTGCACGATCACGCCCTGCTCGGCGCGGTGGCGGTCGAGCCACACGCAGCGGGTCCGGTCGATCATCTCGAGGTCCACGGCGTGCCGTTTGAGGACCGCACCGGGCGGCGTCGCGCGCCGCGCCTGGCGCAGGGCGTGGGTGTAGATCGACGGGGGCACCGGCGCGCGGTACACCGCGCGCGCCCCCACGGTCACCGCGTCGCGGATCGTGCCCATGGCTGCTCCTGTCGTGTCGCCGGCGGTCGCGTTCCAGCCTAGCGCGGGCGGGTCCGTCCTCCCTGGGCCCGGCTGGGTGCGCCGATACCCTGGGGCGCATGCCCGCTGATCTCCTGATCCTCGCCGCGATGCGCGAGGAGGCCGCGCCGATCGAGGCGCGTCTGGCCGACGCCCGTCCGCTCCCCTCCCCCTTCCCCGGCGCCTCGCGCCCTGTGACGGCCGTCGTCGGCCGCCTCGGCGAGACCCCGGTGCGGGTCGTGACGTGCGGGATCGGGGTGGCCTCGGCGAGCGCGGCCGCGACCTGGGCCGTGCTCGCCGAGCGTCCGCGCGCCGTGGTCAGCGCGGGCTCGGCCGGCGGGCTCGCCGCCGACATCGAGGTGGGCACGCTCGTCGTCGGCGAGGAGTTCCGGTACTTCCTCGCCGACGCCACCGCCTTCGGGTACGCGCCCGGGCAGGTCCCCGGCCAGCCGGAGTCCTTCGCGGCCGACCCGGTTCTCGCCGACGCCGCCGAGGCCGCCGCGCGCGCCGAGGGCGGCGCCGTGCGGCGGGGCCCCATGCTCTCGGGGGACGCGTTCGTGACCGCGCCGCTCGCCGATCCGATGCGCGAGCGCTTCCCCGGCGCCCTGTCGGCGGACATGGAGACGACCGCGATCGCCCAGGCGTGCGCCGCGCTCGGCGTCCCGTTCGTGGCGCTGCGGGCGATCTCGGACCTGTGCGGGCCCGCCGCCGGCCAGCAGTTCCATCTCGAGCTCGACCTCGTGGCGGAGACGTCGGCCGCTGCGGTCGCCCGCCTGGCCGCCCGGATCTGACGCCGCCGCCCGGTCCCGCCGACGACGACGGGCCCCCTCCCGGTCGGGAGGGGGCCCGTCGCGTTCTCGGGTGCCGCCGTGGGGCGGCGTGAGGATCGTCGCGTCAGCGGCTCTCGTCGGCGTCCGCGCCGGGCGCGGCGCCGTCCGTGGGGACGTCGGCACGGTGGGTGGCGCGATGCCCCTCGCCCGCCGGCTGGAGACGGGACTCGTCGTCCACCTCGACCTCCTCGAGCACGGGCGTCTCGCCCGTCTCGGTGTGGAGACGGAAGACCTCGCCGTCGTGGATCTCGACGGCGTCGGCGACGGACTCGACGAGCACGTGCCGGGCCAGGCGGCTCTGCAGCACCATCGGGTCGCGCGAGAGGTCCTTCCACAGCGAGATGCACAGCAGGAGCATCACGATCACGAAGGGCAGGGACGACACGATCGTGATGTTCTTGAGCCCGTTGAGCGCCTCGCTCGGGTCGCTGCCGCCCGCGAGCAGCATCACCGCCGCGACCGCGCCCGTGGCCACGCCCCAGAAGATCACGAGGAACTTCTTGGGATCCTCGGCGCCGTTCTCCGACAGACCGCCCATGACGATCGAGGCGGAGTCCGCACCGGTCACGAAGAAGATCGCGACGAGCACGACCGCGAGCACCATGAGCACGAGGTGCACCCAGGAGGGCACCGGCAGCTCACGCAGGAGGTCGAACAGGATCAGGTCGAAGTCGATGCTGTCGGCCTTGTCGGCGAGCATCCTCGCGCTGTCGCCCGCGGCCTCGGCCCGCTGCTGCAGGCCGATGGCGCCGCCGCCGAAGATCGCGAACCAGATGATCGAGATCGCCGAGGGCACGAGCAGCACGCCGGTCACGAACTGGCGGATGGTGCGCCCGCGCGAGATGCGCGCGATGAACAGGCCCACGAAGGGGCTCCAGCTGACCCACCAGGCCCAGTAGAAGATCGTCCAGGTGCCCAGCCAGTCGGACAGCGACTGGTCGCCGTTGGCGGCGGTCCGGGACGCCATCTGCGGGAGGTCGCGGATGAACTCGCCGATCGTCGACGGGATGATGTTGAGGATGAACAGGGTCGGTCCGCCGATGAAGACGATGACCGCCAGCAGGACCGCGAGCACCATGTTGATGTTCGACAGCCACTGGATGCCGCGCTCGATGCCCGAGACGGCCGAGGCGACGAAGCACGCGGTCAGGACCGCGATGATGATGACGAGGACGGGGCTGCCCACCTCGTCCATGATCCCGGCGGACTGGATGCCGCCGCCGATCTGCAGGGCGCCGAGGCCCAGCGAGCAGGCGGAGCCGAACAGCGTCGCGAGGATCGCGAGGATGTTGATGATCTTGCCGCCGACGCCGTAGACGACGCGCTCGCCGAACAGGCCCGCGAACAGGGCGGAGAAGAGCTGGGAGCGGCCCAGACGGAAGGAGCCGTAGGCGATGCCCAGGCCCACGATCGCGTACATGGCCCACGGGTAGAGGGTCCAGTGGAAGGCGGTCTGGCCCATGGCGACGGCCGCGGCGCGCGCGGACTCGGGGTCCACCGAGTTGGGCGGCGGGGCCATGTAGAAGAACAGGGGCTCGCCGACACCGTAGAAGATGAGGCCGATGCCCATGCCGGTCGCGAACATCATCGCGATCCACGAGCTCGTCTTGTACTGCGGCGCCTCGTCGTCCTTGCCCAGGGGAATGCCGCCGAAGCGGCTGAAGGCGATGACGATCACGAAGATCGTGAAGACGCTCGCGGCGACCACGAACAGCCAGCCGAAGTTCGTGATGGTGCCGTTCAGGAGGGAGTCGGCGACCGAGCCCAGGCCGGCCGGGGACACGACGCCCCAGACGACGAAGGCGATCGCGACGGCCGCGGCCACGAAGAAGACGATCCGGTCGAGGCCGGGACGTCTCTGATGGGCCTTGGCGGCAGCGGAGTGCGAGGCATCGAGCTGCTCGAGGAGGTCCTTGGTGGTGTCTGTGCTGCTCACAACGGCGGGGATCCTTTCTCGGGGGACAGGGATGGGACAAACGGGTACGACCATAGCGACCGGTCTCGTCCGAGGCAGATCCGCACCCGCGGGCCACCAGCGCTCCCGAGCGTCCCAGAGGCCGGCTGGCCGGGGCGCTGTCCCAGGTCAGAGCGCATTCCCGGCCGAAGGCACCCGCGCGGCATCATACCGTGTCGCCGATCACACCCGGTGATCGATCTCGCGCCCAGGAGGGCCTCAGCCCTGCTCCGACGCCTCCGCGTCGGGCGGGAGCGGGAGCTCGGCGTGCAGGCGCCAGAGGCTCCCCTCGGCCCGGCTCGTGAGCCTCCCGCCGAGGGCCGTCGCCCGCTCGCTGAGCCCTGCGGTGCCGGTGCCGAGCGAGGCGGTGCGGGTGGGTCCGGTGCCGGTCAGCTCGTTGGTCACGTCGATGAGCAGCGAGTCGGCCTCACGGCGCACGACGAACGTGCACGCCGACGCTCCCCCGCCGTGGGCGACGATGTTGGCCGTGGCCTCGCCGAGGATGCGGTCGACCGTCGCCGCGAGGTGCGGCGGGACCTGCGTGGTCAGGGTCGTCGTCACGTGGTGGCCGAGGCCCTCGAGCCGCTCGGCGCATCGCGCGAGCGACTCGTGCGCGGAGACCGTGGCGCTCGTGAGCGCCGAGCGGGCGATCGCGTCCTCGGACTCGAGCACGATCACGAGGCTGTCGAGGCCGTCCTGGGCCCGCCGCGCCGCCTCCTGGATCGCCGAGAGCTGACGTTCGCGCTCGGCCCCGTCCGCGGCCTCCCGCAGCAGCCGGGCGTGGGGCTGCACGGCGACGAGCTCGCGGGAGACGACGTCGTGGAGCTCCCGGGCGAGCTGATGGCGCTCGTGGGCCCGCAGCGCGCGGACGTCGCGCTCGAGCTGCTCGGTGTGCGTCACGGCCTCGTGGTGGCGACGGTAGAGGGCGCCGATGAGCCAGAGGCCGAGCGCCACCACGGCGAAGAAGGGGAGGTACATCCACAGGATGAAGGAGAACGGGGTCTCCGTGAAGACCACGAGGCACACGAGCAGGGCGAGCGTCTCGCCGAGAGCGACGATCACCAGGCTCCGGCGACCGCGCAGGAGGCTCGCCGCCAGGGCGATCACCCCGCAGAGGAACGCCGGGATGTAGTAGTGCGCCTCGACGCCGATCACGATCGCGCCCGCGTAGATGCCGAGCGTGATCCACGGCCAGCGCAGCGCGACGAGCAGCGCGACGGGCCACGCGAGGTTCAGGATCGTCTCGGCGACCTGACGGTCGAGCGGCCGATCGGACAGCCAGACCCGGCGGACGTCGTCGAGGCCGCCCAGGAGCGCCCACCCGGCGGCGAGGGCGACCAGGAGGCGCCCCCACCGCCCGAAGAGGGAGATCAGGCGGCTGTCGCCGCGGCGCGGCGACGAGTCGGAGGCTTGGGACGTCGACATGCCGGGATCGCCGTCGGTCAGCACAGGAAGGGGAAGAGCTTGCAGAACGTGTCACCGGGGCCTTCGGTGGGATCGGCCGTCGCGGCGATCACCGGGCGTACGGAGTCCTGGGACATCAGGGCGGCGGCAGGGACGTGGGACGCCGCCGTCGCGGCGAGAGCGACGACCAGCGTGAGCATCGTGATGACGTGCGCCATGGGACTTCCGTTCTTCGTCGATCGCGGAGGAGCTCCCCTGCTCCCCGCGGAATCGGTGTCATTATCCCGCCGCCGAGGTGTCCGAAAGCAGCGGATGGCCCCGGTTCACCGCCTGTGTGAGGTATTCGCCGTCCCCCACCGACCAGTTGGTCGGCCAGAAGGTGGCCGATAGTTGCGCCTGGGCCGTTCCGCCCCCACCGGGCGGCGATCCGGCGCGTCGGGGCGGAACGGCCCAGGCGCAACTATCCTGAGGCCCCCGAACCGCAAAGGCACAGAACTCATGGAGCCCTTCCGGACGCTGCTCGTCGAGGACGAGCCCATCATCCGCTACTACGTCTCCGGCATCCTCGAGGACTCCGGTCGCTACACCGTCGTGGGCACGGCCGAGGACGCGCCCGAGGCGATCGCCGCGGCGGCCGAGCTGGAGCCGGACGTCGTGCTCATGGACGTACGCCTCCCGCGGGGCGACGGCGCCGAGGCGACGGCCGCGATCCGTGACGCCCGCCCCGAGACCGTCGTGGTCGCCATGAGCAGCCTGACCAGCCCCACCACGATCGCCGGGGTGCTCCGGGCGGGAGCCGTGGGCTACCTCAGCAAGAACGCACGCCCGGAGGAGATCCTCCGCGCGCTCGACGCCGCGATGGACGGCACCTTCAGCTTCTCCCCCGAGGTGGGTGCGGCCGTCGTCGACGCGATGTCCGCGACGACCCCCGATCGGCCGGCGGTGCCGAGGACGGCGCCCAAGCTCAGCCCGCGCGAGCACGCCGCGCTCCGGCTGCTCGTCCGGGGGCTCAGCAACGCGCAGATCGCCGAGCGGCTCGGCGTGAGCGAGTCCGCGGTCAAGGCGCGCGTGCACCGGCTCATGCGTCGCCTCGACGCGGACACCCGCACCGGCGTCGCGGTCGCAGCGGTGCGGCTCGGGCTCGTGCCCGAGGACGACGACTGAGAGCATCGCCCCTCTGGGCTGAGAGCCTCGCTCGGCCGCGCCGGCTCAGGAGCCCCTGCGTCGGCTCGGGCCGGCGGCTCACACGCGGTGGTCGAACTCCCCGTCCCCGCCGAGCGCGCGCAGGTTGTGCACGATGCGCTCGTCGGCCCCGACGGGGCGCCCGCCGGCGCCGTGCGGGGTCAGCAGCAGGTGCGGCGCGTCCCACAGAGGATCGTCGGCCGGCAGGGGCTCCGGGTCGGTGACGTCGAGCCCGGCGCCCGCGATCGTCCCGTCGGCGAGCGCGGCGCGCAGGGCCGCCTGGTCGACGGTCGTGCCGCGGCCGACGTTGACGACCAGGGCGTGGTCGGGCAGCGCGGCGAGCACGTCGGCGTCGATGACCCCGGCCGTCGCCTCGCTGGCAGGGAGGATGTCGACGAGGATGTCGATCTCGCCGAGCAGGTCGCGCACGGAGTCCTCCTCGACGACCTCGAAGCCCGCGCGCCGTCCGGCGCTGCGCGCGACCCCGCGCACGTGCGCGCCCATCGAGGCCAGGAGCGGGGCGAGGGTCTGCCCGATGTCCCCGAAGCCCCAGATCAGCACGTTCGCGTCGAGCAGCGTCGTGATCCTGCCCGCGGGGTGCAGGGGCTGGATGCCGCCGATCTCGCTCGACCACTCGTGGTCGTCCTGCGCCGCGAGCGCCTCCGGCAGGCGCCGCACGAGCGCGAGGATCAGGGCGAGCGCGTGCTCGCTCACGGTGCGCGAGTGCAGGCCGGTGCCGCTCGCGATCACGACCTCGTCGCCGAAGCCCGCGGCGAGGATGCCCTCGACCCCGGCGGCGAGCGACTGCACGAGCCGCAGACGGGGCAGGTCGCGCGCGGCAGAGGCCAGATGGCGGCGCGACGAGCCCCAGACCACGAGGGCGTCGGCGTCGTGGTGCTCGGCGGGGATCTCGGCCCGGGCGTCGACGACGGCGCTCTCCCAGCCCGCGGGCAGCACGGGGGACAGCTCGATGGTGTCGGGCAGCAGAACCTTCATGCACCGAGGCTAGCCCGGTAGCGTGGCCGCATGCCGCACGAACCGGATCCCCTGGGCATCGCCCTGCTGGCCCTGCTCGCCGAGGCCCCGGCCACGCCCGAGGAGCTGCGCGAGGCCCTCGCCTCGCGTCGTCACGACCGGATCATCGCGTGGGACGAGACCTCCGTCGCGGCCGCCGTCGCCGCTCTCGAGGAGGGCGCACTCGCGGGTCGTCGCGACGGCTCCCTCGTGCTGCTGCCCAAGGGCCGCGAGGCGCTCGTCGCCTGGACGCAGCGGTCGCTCGAGACGATGGAGACGGTGCGTCCGCAGTTCGACCTCGCCCTGCTGACCGCGCACGCCGTGCCCGTCGAGGTGGCGCGCGAGGCGCTCACGCGGCGCCTGGCCGCGCTCGACGACGTGACGGGGCAGCTCACGACCCGCATCCGCACCTCGGCGCGGCGCGGTCTGTCCGAGGCGTACTGGATGCAGGCCGACTACCGGCGCTCGCTCATGGTCGCCGAGTTCATGTGGCTCTCGCGCCTGCTCGAGCGCATCGAGACGGGTGAGCTCACGTGGACGGTGGGTGATGTGCCGCCGTCCCATCCCGAGTCGGTCTGAGCCGGCCGCGGGCTCAGGGGGTGGGGCCGGTCGCGACGGGTCGCTCCGGGTCGCTGCTCCACTGGGACCACGAGCCGGGCAGCAGGCGCGCCCCGGGCAGCCCCGCCCGCTCGAGGGCGAGCAGGTCGTGGGTCGCGGTGACGCCCGAGCCGCAGTAGACGATCAGGCCGGTCCCCGTCTCGCCCGCGTCGGGAGCGACGGCGCCCGCCTCGGCGAAGCGGGCGCGCAGCGCCTCGGGAGCCAGGAAGCGCCCCTGGTCGTCGACGTTGCCCGCGTACGGCACGTTGACGGCGCCCGGGATGTGCCCGGCCCGCGGGTCGATCGGCTCGGTCTCGCCGCGGTAGCGCTCGGGCGCGCGGGCGTCGATCACGGTGTAGCGCCCGGACGCGGCCTCGTCGGGCGTCGCGATCACGTGCTCGCCCCACGGGCGGGGTGTGAAGGCTCCCGGCTCGGGCACGACGTCGTCGGTCGCGATCTCGCCGCCGCCCTCGCGCCAGGCCGTGAGGCCGCCGTCAAGCACGGCCGCCTCGACGCCGACCGCCCGCAGCATCCACACCAGGCGCGAGGCCTGCGAGCCGTCGGCGTCGTCGTAGACGACGACCGTCGCGTCGTCCGAGACGCCGGCGCGCGCCATCGCCGCGGCGAAGTCCTCGGGGTCGGGCAGCGGGTGGCGCCCCCGGTCGGGGCTCGCCGGGGCGGCGAGCTCGGTGCCGAGGTCGACGTAGACCGCGCCGGGGAGGTGCCCGGCGCGGTAGGTGCTCTTGTCCTTGGTGCCGTCGAGGGCCCAGCGGATGTCGATCAGGCGGGCGCCGTCGGGCACGGTCTCGATGACGGGGTCGATGCTGGCCATGCCCCACACCCTAGGTCGGTGGCAGAGTGGGCGGCATGAAGATCGCATTCCTGGGCACCGGCAGGATGGGCACGGAGCTCGCGCTCCACCTCATCGAGCACCACGACGTGACGGCGTGGAACCGCACTCGCGAGCGCACCACGCGCGTGCACGAGGCCGGGGCCGCGGTCGCCGGGACCGCCCGCGAGGCGGTCGAGGGAGCGGAGGTGGTGGTCACGAGCCTGTTCGGGCCCGACGCGGTCCGTGAGACCGTGATCGCCCCGCAGCTGATCCCCGAGGGCGTGACCTGGGTGGACACGACGACCGTCTCCCCCGCCGACGCCGACGAGTTCGCCCGCGCCGTCGACACCTATGTGGCCGTGCCCGTCGTGGGGACGCTCGGCCCGGCACGGGCAGGGACTCTCGGCGTGTACGTGGGCACGCCCGACGAGGAGCGCCGCCGCCGCGTGCTCGAGCTCGTGGCCCCGTGGGCCGACCCGGATCGCCTGCGCGGCGTGGACTCGGCCGCGAAGGCGGCGACCGGCAAGCTGCTCGCGAACCTCGCGCTCGCCGTGAGCGCCCAGGGTCTGCGCGAGGCGCTCGACCTGGGCGAGGCGTGCGGGGTGGCGCCGTCGGAGACCCTCGACATGCTCGGCTCGACCGGGCTCGCGTTCATCGCGGGCATGAAGGCGCCGTTCGTGCGCGGCGAGCGGGACACCGCCGACGGCGACTTCACGGTCGACGCGATCGCCAAGGACGCCCGTCTCATGCTCGCGACGGCCGGAGAGGATCTGCCCGCGGTGCGGGCGGCGCTCGGCTCCCTCGAGGCCGAGCAGGGGGCCGGCCGCGGGAACGACGACTTCTCCTCGATCCTGACGCACCGCGGCTGAGGCATCGCGGCTGACGCCTCACGACTGAGGGCCGAGACGCTCAGCCGGTGATGTCGAACTTCGCGAGCGCCTTCTTCGAGCCGGAGTCCTGCAGCGCGAGCAGCTGGGCGTAGATGCCGCCCGAGGCGGCGAGCTCGGCGGGAGTGCCGATCTCGTCGATGCGGCCGTCCTCGAGCGTGACGATCCGGTCCACGCCCGCGATGGTCGACAGGCGGTGGGCGATGATGAGCGAGGTCCGGCCGGCCATGAGCTCGTCGAGCCCGGCCTGCACGTTGCGCTCGGCCTTGGTGTCCAGGGCGCTCGTGGCCTCGTCGAGCACGAGGATCGGGGCGTCCTTGAGGATCGCGCGGGCCACGGCGATGCGCTGGCGCTGCCCGCCGGACAGCCGGAGGCCGCGCTCGCCGATGATCGTGCCGTAGCCGGCCGGGAAGCGCTCGATGAAGGTGCTCGCGTTGGCCCGGCGGGCGGCGGCCCGGATCTGCTCGGGCGTCGCGCCGGGGCGGCCGTACGCGATGTTCTCCTCGATCGTGCCGGAGAACAGGGAGGCGTCCTGGAAGACCACGCCGATCGAGCGGCGGAGCTGCTCGAGGGGGAGGTCGGCGATCTCGTGGCCGGCCACGGAGATGGTGCCCTGCGCCGTCGGGAACAGGCCCAGCAGCAGGTTCACGATGGTCGACTTGCCACCGCCGGACTCGCCCACGAAGGCGACCTTCTCGCCGGGCGCGACGTCGAAGGAGATGCCGTGCAGGACGTCCTCGCCCTTCTCGTAGGCGAAGGTGACGTCGCGGAAGTCGATCGCGCGAGCGCCCGGGACGGGGTCGAGGGCGCGGCGGGCGGCATCGGCGTCGGCGGGGACGTCGTTGTCGATGATCTCGCCGGTCGCCGCCTCGCGCTCGACCACATCGCCGGTCGCGGTGTCGACCGAGACGGTGCGGCGGGCGTCGACGGGGGTCTCCATGACGCGGAAGTAGTCGCGGGAGCCGGCGATCGCGTGCTGGGCGGAGTCGATCACCCAGCTCATGTTCTGCACGGGCTGGCGCGCCATCGACATGAGCTGGATGAGCAGCACCATGTCGCCGAGCGTGAAGTCGCCGCGCACGGTGCGGATGAAGATGATCAGGTAGATGCCGAAGAAGATCAGGTTGAGGGCGCCGCGACGCAGGATGTCCATGACGTGCCAGTGCGTGGACTGCTCGGCGGTGAGGGCGTCGGTGGCCCGGAAGCGGCGGGCGAACTGGGCCAGCTCGCTGCGTTCGCGGACGAAGGACTTGACGACGCGGATCTGGCCGATGACCTCGGCGAAGCGACCGCCGGCGAGGTCGACCTCGGTGTTCTTCTCGCCCTCGAGGCGCTGCCACTTCCGTGAGGTGAGCGCGGTCAGCCAGATGTAGATCGGGAAGATGACGAGCAGGAGCGCGGCGAGCGGCCACGCGTACCAGGCGGAGATGACGAGCACCGCGAGGGTCGTGATGAGCATGCTCGCGAACGAGTTCGAGAAGGTCTTGGCGAAGTTGGTGACCTCGGTGATCGAGCGGTTCAGGCGCGAGACGATCGTGCCGGTGAGCTCGACGTCGAACCAGCGCTGCGGCAGGTTCAGGAGCTTCTCGAAGTAGCGGACCGAGAGGATGGTGCGCATCCGGTTGGCCATGATGTCGCCGTAGCGGCCGCCGAGGTTCGAGACGACGGTGGAGACCAGCTCGGCGGCCAGCAGGGCGACGGCGAGCACGACGACGGTGGTGGTGGCCGCGCCGACCGTGATGCGGCCGCTGACGGCGTCGGTCACGGCGTCGGTCGCGCGCCCGATGATGAAGGGGACGGCGAGGCCGGCGGCCGAGGTCACGACCGAGCAGATGATGATCGCGGCGTACAGCGGGGACAGGGAACGGGTGAAGCGGACGATGTGGAGCAGGGACGACACCGGTCAAGCGTAGGGGCCCGGGCGTGCGCGTCCCGCATGCATGTCCGGGGATTCACGCCGGGCATGGGCGGAGGAGGGGCACGGCGCGCAGTGGGCGGGCGGCTACGGTGTGGGTGCCATTGCAGGTGCAGGTGCAGGTGCAGGCGCAGATGTAGATGCAGATACAGGCGCGGGGCAGGTGCAGCGCGGGGCCGCAGGGAGAGACGCCGTGCGGGGCCGAGTGGAGCCTAGAACGGCGGCGGCCCGAGGCTGCCATCGGTGTCGTCGGCATCTGCGGGGCCAAGACCGCGAGGACCGGAGGAGTCACCCGCATCTCCGATGTCGGGATCACGGGGTCTGGAAGGGCCGCCCGCCTCCTGCGGCGGGGAACCTCGGCCTCTGACCCGTGCGTGGGCCCGCCATGCCTCCTCGAGCTCGGCGACCACGTGCGGCGTGGCCATGTCCCGGTCGTCCTCGGCGTGCACGATCGCGCGGTCGTCGAGACACCACGTGCTCGCATGGGGCGACCCGCCCGCCGAGGATTCGCGCACCACGTCGAGCAGCCCGAGGGTCTTGAGCAGGTGGTGCTGCCAGCACAGCGGGTGCAGGTTGTCGATCGCGGTCGCGCCGCCGCGCTCGGGATGCTCGTGGTCGTACTCCTCGATGTGGTCGAACTCCGCGCCCCACGCGGCGATGCGCGCGCAGCCGGGCAGGGAGCAGGCCGGATGCTGCAGCCGCAGATGCTCGAGCATGGGGGCGGGCGGCGTGTAGCGCTCAGCGGGGGCCGGCAGGAAGTGACCGCTCGTGGGGTCGGTCATCACCCGGTACCAGAAGCTCTCCCCGCCGGCGATCACACGCGCCTGCTGGGCCGGGATCGGCACGACGCCGTCGATCATGCCCGGGGCGGACGATCTGCCCTGGAGCGTCAGGAACGGGACGGTCACGTTGATCCGGAAGCGGTCGGCGGGAACACCTGTGCCGCCGGTGTCGAACGACGCGGACATGAGCAGGTCGTACCGGATGCGGGTGAGCGTGGCCGCTGTCTGCGACCGGGAGACCTCTCCCCGCGGGTCCACGGGAACGGGCGCACCGCTGGCGAGGGCGTGGCGCTGGGCCTGCTGCACCGCGCGAGCGGTCGCGTCCAGCCGCTTGGCGAAGCTCATCACCTCGGGCACGGGGCCGGTGACATGAACCAGGGACACACCATCGTCCGCCACGGGGTCGAGCGTGACGCCGCGGCGCTCCTCCGGCGCCACGTGGCTCTCCTCCGGTTCCCTGGTCCGGACCCAGCACAGGAGATAGGCCAGCTCGCGGCGAAAACGGTCCGGAGGCATGCCGAGGTCCCAGGTGGAGATCGTCTCGTCGACGAGACCGAGCAGGTGGTCGGACAGGTCCCGCGTGCGCCAGAGGAGTCGGGAGAACCACTCGGCCGGGAAGTCACCGGCCTCGAGCCGGGCGAAGCAGCCAGGGAGGAGCTCGACCGCACGGTGGGCCTCCTTGACCGTGTGGTGCACGCTCGTGATCGGGCAGCGGAGCGCCGCCGCGATCTGGGCATCGAGCACATCGCACACGTCCGGGTCCACACCGTCGGCCTCACGATCGCACCATGCCGGGGCGAGCGCCGCGAACCGCGCCGCCATCTCACGGGAACGAGAGGCCTCGAGGTCCCAGAGCCGCTGGAGATCCGTCGCGAGGTAGGGGGCGGCGAGCTCTCCTCGCTCGCGGGCCGCGTCGAGCAGGGACTCCCGCGTGAGCGACCGCCGCGCACGGATGTTCCGGCGCCGACGGGGGCGGCGGGCAGATGCGGAGGTGGCAGAGGAGGAAGCTGCGGCAGACGAGGCAGCAGAAACGGAAGCAGAGGTGGAAGCAGCAGAAGAGGAAGCAGAGGTGGAAGCAGCAGAAGAGGAAGCAGAGGTGGGGGTCGCGGCGGAAGACAGGGCGGCGGAGGCGGACCTCGAGCGGCCCGCAGTCCCCCGATCGATGGTCGACATGAGAATCCCTCCTTCCGCGGAGAGAGCGACAGACGTGAATGCTTTTCCGATTCGCCCATCCTATCTGCTCTCGCCCCACCAAGGAAGCCCCTGAGCTCTAAAGATAAGAATGTGCATAAGTCGAACATGTGGAGGGTTCACCGCATTGTTACAAGCTTTTCCACACTGCTGATCCGCCGCGGCGAAGAGCGGCTACGGTGCAGACATGGATGGACAGGGACGCCGACGCGCGCAGAGTCGTCGGCACGGACAGCCGGGAGGTGCGATGATGCTATGGCCTGGCCCGATGCCGCCGTTCCCGCCCATGGAGAGGTGGTCGCCTGCACACGTGCGGCGAGCAGCGTCACCCTCTCGCACGCTTCACGCAGAAGAACCGGATCTGGCCCGGTCAGGTCGTCGAGCATGCAGAAGGGACCGTCTCGACAAAATGTTGTCTCCACACCCGTCGAGCGCATTCCGACGAAAGGCGCACTTTTCCACACTCGCCCACCGAGAACTCGGGGATGAGCATGCTTTTCCACATGCGCGGGGATCCCCACGTCACACCGGTGTCACGGTTCGAACCCGCCGGCACCAGCCGCTCCGTGCGCAGGCCCGACCTGTCACCAGCGCTCTCCGCACGGCTCGCCTCGCAGCCGCCGCAATCCGCGCGGGTCGGCCCGTCACCAGCACCGTCAGCACGGCCCGGCTCACCGCCATCGCCGTCCGCAGGGACCAGCACGTCGTCATCGCCGGGTGCAGCACGACTCATGCGCCGCGCTCCGCACTCGGCGGCCTACAGCCATCCGTTGTCGGTGGCCTCGCGCACGGCCTCTGCGCGATTGGTGACGCCGAGCTTGCCGATGGCGTTCGAGATGTGGTTGCGCACCGTGCCCTCGGACAGGAACACGCGGGCCGCGATCTGTGCGGTCGAGCCGCCCTGAGCGGCCGCGCGCAGGACCTCGGACTCCTTGGGCGTGAGGGGGTTGGGGCCGGTCGCGAGCGACTGCGCGGCCAGCTCCGGGTCGACCACGCGCAGCCCCTGGTGCACGCGCCGGATCGCATCGACGAGCTGCTCGACGGGCGCGTCCTTGACCATGAACCCGCTCGCGCCCGTCTCGAGGGTGCGGCGCAGGTAGCCCGCGCGTCCGAACGTCGTGAGCACGATGATGCGCGTGCTGCCTCCACGCAGGCGCTCGGCGACCTCGAGGCCGTCGGCCGGCGCCTCCGGGCCCCCGCCGCTCGGCATCTGCACGTCGAGCAGGAGCACGTCGGGCCGCTCGCGCTCGACCATGGCGAGAGCGTCCGCGCACGTCGCGGCCTCCCCCACCACCTCCAGACCCCGCTCGAGGCGCAGCAGGGCGGCGAGCCCGCTGCGCAGGATCGCCTGGTCGTCGGCGAGGGCCACCCGGATCGGCGGGACGGGACTCATGGTCGTGCTCCTTCATCCTGGACGCGGTGCTCGATGGCACTTTCCGTGCCGGTCGCGCCGTGCACGCTCGGCGGCCGTCCAGCACTCAACGCGCCGTCCCCGCGGTCCGCCACACCCGCCCCCTCGGCGCCGACCGTGTTCTCCGGCTGGCCCGCGATCTCGGCACCGCCAGCGTCCGCCGCGTGCGCCCCACTGCCCGAATCCCCCGCACCCGCCGCACCACCCGCGTCCTCCACGCCCGCGGCCCCCGCCTCACCGTCCGCGGCGTCGAGCTCGGCCCGTACCAGGGTGCCGGCGCCCGCCGCGGACCGGACCGTGAGCCTGCCCCCGGCGTCCTCGACCCGCCGTTCGAGCCCCGCGAGCCCCGTGCGGGGACGCGCGGCGGGGATGCCCACGCCGTCGTCGGCCACGCTCGCGGAGCACGTGTCGAGACGGATGGTGCAGCGCGTGGCGCGGGAATGCCGCACGACGTTGGTCACGCCCTCGCGGATCACGTACCCCAGCAGCTCGGCGCGGTCGTCGGGCAGCGGCGGGAGCGAGGCGGGGGTGTCGGCCTCGATGCCGGCGGCCGCGAGCACGCTGCGCGCCGAGGCGATCTCAGTGGCGGCCCGCACCTGCTGCATGCCGCTCGCGGTCGCCCGCACGTCGGCGAGCGACTGCCGGGAGATGCGCTCGATCTCGGCGAGCTGGGCCCGCGCCGCCTCGGGATCGGCGTCGACGAGACGCCGCGCGAGCTGCGCGGAGACGGTGATCGTGGTCAGGGAGTGCCCGAGGATGTCGTGCAGGTCCCGGCCGATGCGCTCGCGCTCGGCGGCGACGGCGAGCACGGCGTTGCGCTGCTCGGCCCGCGCGAGCCGCTCGGAGAGGACCTCCTGCTGGATGCCGTACCCCACGCCGAGGGCGATCATCACCCCCACCACGGCGAGGATGATCGCGGTGGGCTGGTCGAGGACCACCGCGAGCACGCACGTGACGAGGGCGATCGGGCCCACGACCACCCGGGCGACGTGCCAGGGCAGCGCGATCGTATGCATGATCAGCACGAACATGACCATGTAGAGCACGTTCGAGCCGATGACGAGCGCGAGCAGGCCGATCACGAGCCAGCCCAGCGCGACGTAGGCGTAGACGAGGCGACGGCCGTAGGCCTTGATACCGGGCAGGTAGAGGAACAGGACGCTGTAGGCGAGGGCGAGCACGATGATCGCGGCGCCTCGTAGCAGGCTGCGCTCGTCGAAGGCCGGGATGACGACGAACAGCATGAACAGCAGCGACGGAGCGGTGTACCACATCGCCCCCGAGGCGACCGCCGCCCGATGCAGGCCGCGCGGGGTGCGCGGGAAGTGCTCGTCGCAGCGGTCGACGGGGTCCTGCGGCACCGGGACCGGTCGACGACGACGACGCATGCTCATGGGTCCGATCCTCTCAGGGTCCGCGGTCCGGTGCCGAGGTGTCAGCGCCGCGAGGACGAGCGGGCGGCCCGGCCCAGCAGCAGCGCGGCCAGGACGGCGAGGACGAGGGTCCAGATCGCGAGGGTGATCGCGCCGCGCACGGGGAAGCCGTCGCCGACGACGCCCCAGGTCCCGAGCTCGCCGAGCCAATAGGTCGGGGTGAACCGCGAGATCGTCTGCAGCCAGCTCGGGAACATCTCGTAGGGGAACCAGAGGCCGCCCGCGACCGCGAGCAGCATCATGCCGATCGTGGTCGCGGCGCCCACGGCGCTCGGCCGCAGGGCGAGGCCGACCACGAGGCCCAGCAGCACGAGCGGCAGCATGCCGATCCACAGGGCCAGCAGCGAGCGCACCATCTGCCCGGCGCTCAGGTGGATGCCGGCGAACAGCAGGCCCGCGCAGAAGACCCCCAGCAGCGCGGGCAGCACGACGACCATGGCCGCCACCATCTTGCCGATGACGAAGCTGCGCGGGGTCAGGCCCGCGACCATGAGCTGGCGCAGCCAGCCGCCCGTACGCTCGAGCTGGATGATGGCTCCCGCGTTGACGGCGGCGCCGAGCCCGCCGTAGGCGGCCATGCGGACCATGATGAAGGTCCCCACGGTCTCGCCGCCCTCGATCTGCTTGCCGAAGATCTGGTTGAACATGAGGAACATGAGCACGGGCAGGGCGACCGTGAAGAACAGGAACATGCCCTTGCGCAGGGTGACCGTGGTGGAGGCGATCGCGAAGCGCACGGTGCGGGACGCCTGGCTCGCGGGGGTGCCGCGGTCGGCGAGCGCGGGCCCCCGGGTCGCGGCGCGGGCGGTGGGGACGGGTGCGGTGGTCATCGGTGCTCCTCGGAGGACGGGTCGGGTGGTCAGTGGCTGGTGAGCTCGAGGAACGCATCCTCGAGGGTGGGCGTGGTGACGCCGATGTCGTGGACGAGCCCGGTCGCGCCGGGCCCGTCGGCGGCGAACAGGTCGCGCAGGGTCGCGTCGGAGTCGGAGGTCGCCAGACGCAGCCGTCCGTCCTCGAGCAGGTCGACGGCGGTGACGCCCGCGAGCGCGGCGAGTCCGTCGGCGCGCTCGGGGCTCGCGACGGCGAGCGTGATGGCGCGGCCGCCGATGCGGGACTTGATGTCGCTGCCGGTGCCGTCGGCGACGATGCGGCCGCGGTCCATGACGACGACACGTCCGGCCTGCTGGTCGGCCTCCTCGAGGTAGTGGGTCGCGAAGACGATCGTGCGGCCGTCGGCGGCGACGTGCCGCATGCGCTCCCAGAAGCGGCGGCGGGTCTCGACGTCCATCGCGACGGTCGGCTCGTCGAGCAGGATCACGTCGGGGTCGGGCAGCAGGGCGAGCGCGAAGCGGACGCGCTGGGCCTCGCCGCCGGAGAGCTTCGAGGTGCTGCGGCGCAGGAGGGCGGAGATGTCGGCCCGCTCGATCACGTCGTCGAGCGGCAGGGGGTGGGCGCACACGCCGGCGACGAGGCCCAGCATCGTGCGCACGGGCGTCTCCTCGAGCAGGGCGCCGTTCTGGAGCATCGCCCCGACCAGGCCGCGCTGCGCGGCGTCGGTGGGCGTCGTGCCGCACACCCGCACCGTGCCCGCATCGGGCGTGGTCAGGCCGAGGATCATCTCGGTGGTGGTGGACTTGCCGGCGCCGTTGGGGCCGAGCAGGGCGAGCATCTGTCCGCGCGGGACGGTGAGGTCGACGGCGTCGACCGCCCGCACGTCGGCGTAGCGCTTGGTGAGGCCGGTGAGCTCGATCGCGGGAGCGGGGTTCGTGGTCATGGGATCAACCCTCCGCCGGCCGCGCGGGCGCGCCCAGAGCACGCCGTCACGTCGCGGTCATGACAGCTGTCACGGCCGCGGCCCGGATACGCTTCCAGGGTGCTCCTCCGCGATGTGCGCCTGAGGCGGGCCGACGCCCTCGCCGACCCGGTCGACGTGCGCCTGGCCGCGGGGCGCATCGCCGCGATCGGCCCTCGCCTGACGGCCCTGTCCGGCGAGGAGGTCCACGAGGCCGGCGGCGCGATCGCCATCCCCGGGCTGTGGGACCAGCACGTGCACATCGGCCAGGTCGCGCAGGGCTATTCGCGGCTTGACACCTCCGGCGCGCGCGGGGCGGGAGACCTCCTGCTCGCCGTGTCCCAGGCCCTCGCCGACCGCCCCGCGAGCGCGGGCGCCCTCGTCGGCTTCGGCCACCGCCTCGTGGACTTCGCCGCGGCGCCCACCGTGACCGCCCTCGACGCGGTCGCGGGCGAGGTCCCCGTGGTCCTGATCGGCGGGGACGCCCATCACGCCTGGATGAGCAGCGCCGCGCTGCGGGGGCTCGGCCTGCCGCCGCGCGACGGCATCGTGGGCGAGGACGAGTGGTTCGACGCCGTCGCGCATCTCGACGACCTGCCGGGCGTCGCCGCGGGCCTCGAGGCGGGGGTGCGGATGCTGCAGCGCGATGCGCTCGCGCGCGGCGTGGTCGGGCTCGTCGACATGGAGTGGGCCGAGAACTGGCGGCTGTGGACGCGCCGCGAGGCGCGTCTGCGGGTGCGGACCGCGACCTACCCCTCGGGGCTCGGGGACGTGCCGGGCCCCTCGGGCACCGTGCTCTCCGCCGACGGGCTCGTCGAGATGGGCCCGCTCAAGGTCATCGCCGACGGGGCTCTCGGCTCGGGCTCCGCGCTGTGCCGTCACGCCTACGGCACCCCCGCGGGCGGCGGTCACGGGGTGCTGAGCGTCGAGCCCGCAGCGCTCGCGGAGCTGCTGCGGCGCGGGCGGGCGCTGGGTCTGGAGACCGCCGTGCACGCGATCGGGGACGCCGCCGTGGGGATCGTGCTCGACGCGTACGCCGCGACCGGCACGACGGGGCGCATCGAGCACGCGCAGATGCTGACCGACGAGGACGTCGCGCGCCTCGGGGCGCTCGGCGTCGTCGCCTCCGTGCAGCCCGCGCATCTGCTGGACGACCGCGACGCGACGAGCGAGCTGTGGGGGCCGTGGGCCCACCAGGCCTATCGCTTCCGCGACCTGCTCGCGGCGCACGTGCGGCTCGTCCTCGGCTCCGACGCGCCCGTCGCGCCGGTGGACCCGTGGCTCGCGATGGCGGCCGCGGTGCATCGCAGCGCCGATGAGCGCCCGGCGTGGTTCCCCGCCCAGCAGCTGCAGCCGCGCGAGGCGCTCGCCGCCTCGACCGACGGCGTGGACGCGCTGCGGGTCGGCGGCGCGGCCGACGTCGTGCTGCTCGAGGAGGACCCCTTCGGCGACGTCCCGACGGGCGCCGACGGCCTCATGGTCGAGTCCGCGGCACGCGAGGCGGCCGCGCGGCTGCGGGCCGTGCGACCGCTCGCGACCGTCGTCGCCGGGCGCCTCGCCGCCGCCCGCTGACGGGATCGAGGCTCAGAGGTCGGCTCCAGGGTTCGGCGCCCGGCGTCACCCCTCCTCGTCGTCGCGGGCGATGTCGAAGGGATCGGAGCGGCCGAGGCCGTCGGCCTCGGAGAGCGGCTCGGTGTGCTGCACGTAGGTCCAGAAGGCGCCGAGCGGCGCGGAGGCGCCGTCGACCTCGAGCTCGGGGAAGGCCGGGGACTCCAGGAGGGCCGCCGCGGCCTGCAGCGGATCGGTGACGTTGGCCTCGGCGAGCGACGGATCCGCCAGGGAGTGCAGCCGCGCGTAGGCGGCGCGGCCGGCCTCGAGGAACGCCTGCTCGTCGAGGATCTCGAGGTCCCAGCGGCCCACGAGGCTCACGATCTCGCCCGCGCCCTCGAGGTCGTCCTCGAGATCGTCGAGCTCGTCGAGGGAGTCGAGATCCTCCTCGGCGTCGAGCTCGACGAACGGGAGCGACGTGGTGCCGATCCAGTCGGCCTCGGCGGCCGCGGCCCGGCCGAGCGCCCGGTCGAGCAGGTCCTGGGAGGTCAGGAAGGTGCGCCGGGTGTCGGGGTCGTGATGGAAGTGCTCCTGGTCGAGCCCCGCGACCAGCCGCGCGTGCCGACGCAGCTCCTCGACGAGGTCGTCGACCCCGGCGAGGTAGCGGGCACGGCTCTGCTCGCTCCACTGGGGGTCGAAGTCGTCGAAGGCGGAGGCGGAGTGGTCATCGGGCGTGGTCATGTCCGGAATCTAGCAAGCCGTGGCTGAGCGCGGCACACGGCGGGACCTCATCCGTTGACCAGGTCGCCGTCCCAGCTCAGGTCGTCGTCGGGGCCGATCTCGTAGGTCCACCCACCATCCGGTAAGCGTCGCGACCAGGGATGTCAGTCCGTCCTCCAGTCCTGACCCTACGGTGGTCCTCATCCCGTCACCGCCCGAAGGAAGTCCCGTGCTCGCAGACCGCGCCGCCCTCACCGTGCTCGTGATCGCCGATCCCGGCGTCCCCACGCGCCGAGCCGAGTCCGTCCGGGAGGTCATGGCACGCCGCCTCGGCGAGGAGACCGGTCGTTCGTGCGAGGTGACGGTGGACACCCGCCTGATCCCCTTGCAGGCCGACAAGGCGCTCGCGCTCGAAGCCATCGACGAGATGCGGGACGGGGCCGACGATCCGGATCTGGTGCTGTTGCTGACCGAGATGCCGCGCCATGATCACTGGCCGATCATCGCGGAGATCTTCGCCGAACGGCCCGTGGCGGTGGTCTCCTGGCCGACCGTGGGCATCATCCGCAGTCGCCGCCGGCTCGAGACGGTCCTCCTCGCGTGCGCGCTGCGGATGCTCGACACGAAGCCCGCGCATCTGCATGCCCAGTGGTGGAACAGCTGGAGCCGGGACGAAGGGACGGGAAACCTGCGCCTCCACTCCGGGCGGGCGATCGGCGGCCTTCGCACCGTGCTCGGCATGGTGGTCACCAACGAGCCGTGGCGCACCATCCCGCGGCTGTCGCGAGCCCTCGCCGCGGCCGCCGCGACCGGGGCATTCGGCATCTTCTACAACTCGATCTGGCAGATGTCGGCCGCGCTCACGCCCGTGCGACTGGGACTCATCGGCCTGCTCGCGATCGGCCTCATGACGGCATGGTTGATCGTCAGCAACGGGCTCTGGGACCGCCCCGTCCACGAGAGCCGGGTGACGGTCGAGGTCCTGTACAACCTCTCGACCGTCGCCACCATGCTCGTGTGCGTGCTCGCGCTGTACCTCGCGCTCGTCGTGCTGATCCTCCTCGGCGGACTCGTGGTGATCGACCCCGACTTCATGTCATCGATCCTGGGCCGCCGCGCGGAGTTCACCAACTACGTGGACATCGCCTGGCTGAGCGCAGCCCTGGGGGTGATCGCCGGAGCGCTCGGCTCGAGCTTCGACTCCTCGACCGATCTGCGCCGCCTCACCCACGGGCGCCGGGAGAATGTGCGGGTGCTCGACGACGCATGACGGGCTCGGCCGGCCATGCCGGTCGAGGCTGGCTCCGCACGGCCGCCGAGACGGTGCGGCTGAACAGCAGCAGCCAGACCAGAACGGTGGTCGCGGCGCCCATCTCGAAGGCCGTCGTGTTGAGGTAGCGCACGCCCTTGTACAGGACGAGGCACAGCACGAGCAGGGCGACGACGGTGACGGTCACGGCCCGGAAGCTTCCCGGCAGCCGGCCGAACAGGACGGGGAAGGCGACGAGGGCGGCCGCGAAGACGACGACGATGGACTGGGCGGCGGCGTCGTGCCAGGCCTTCTCGGTCGTCACGGGGATCAGCACGACGGCCGCCAGCAGCACCCCGACCATGCCGAGCGAGGTGCGCACGAAGGTGACCTTCCAGCGCGGCTCGCCCACGGCGTCGGCCCAGGTCGCGAGGTCGTGGGCGAGGAAGTCGCCGACGGTCACGAGCGCGAGCCCCGCGAGCAGGAGCGTGACCGTGAAGGTGAAGCCCGAGTCGTCGGGGACGCCGCCCAGGGCGGAGAAGTGGTGCTGCCACCAGTGCGGGTCGGAGGCGCTCAGGGCGCTCGCGAGCGCGCCCGTGGGGACGAAGGCGGCGAGCAGCACGGAGAGGGACTGGGTGGTCAGCGCCATCGCGCTCGCCGCGCTCATGTACGCCGCCACCCCGCACGAGGCCGCGACCCAGAAGGTCCCCGCCCAGTGGTCGAGGGCAACGCCGCGGAAGGCGTCGGCGAACACCGCGAACAGCGCCAGGACCAGGAGGAACGCGAAGACGGCGTGCAGCAGGGAGAGGCCCACCAGGTTCAGCAGGCGACGCGGCCAGCCCATCCGTCGCAGCCACGGGTTCAGCCTCGGGGTGACGGTCGCCATGGTCGCGGCGAAGGCGAGGCCCGCGCTGCCCATGCCGGAGTAGGCGGCCACCTCGCCGATCGAGCCGCGGCCGAACAGGGGACGCGTCGAGGGCAGGGCGAGCAGCCCGATGACGGCGCCGACCACGATCGTGACGCCCGCCAGGATGAGCGCGAGGCTCTCGTCGCGCGAGGCCTTCGGGTCCGCAGGAGGCACGGTGCCCGGCTCGCGCGGGCGCGCGGCCACGGAGCCGGAGGGGTCGGTCGTCATGTCCCCAGCCTGTCAGACGGCCGGCCCGGCGTCGGGCGCACGCGGAGCCTGCTAGGAATCGGCGGCACATCGGCCAGCAACCGTCTCACGGGGCTCGGCGATCTGCGGAGCGACGACTCTCAGCGGGCTGAGGCTCGGACTCGGAGCGCGAGCAGCGCGCCGCAGGGGCGCACGAGCACGTGAGCCTGGATCAGTGCGTCTCTGCGGTTCTCGGCCTGCCGCGATCTGTTCATCCGGGTCGTCATGGTCCGAGTGCGGTGATCGGCACGACGTGGACGCCGTCGGGACGTCTGCCGCCGCCGCCCCTCGCGGTCACGACGACGAGGGCAGCCGGATCGCCGTGCCGGCTGGTGTCGATCTCGGATGCGAAGTCCAGCAGCCCCTGGGCGGCGGCGTCGATCACCCGTTGGTCGCCGGTGAGCTTGACCTCGAACGCGGCCCAGGCATTCGGCGTCTCGACGATCGCGTCGACCTCCTTGCGCCCGTGAGCTTCCCGCCAGGTGGAGATGGTGCCGTCGAGCGACTGCGCGTACACGCGCAGGTCGCGCAGCACGAGAGCCTCGAAGTGGAAGCCTGCAGCCTGCGGATCGGCGAGGAGGTCTCGTGCGCCGACGCCGAGCGCAGCAGTGCCGAGCGACGGGTCCACGAAGTAGCGCACGGGTGCTTCTCGAAGCCGGGTGCGCGATCGCATGTGGGGCCGCCACGACGGAGAGTTCTCGGTGAGCTTCAGCCGATGCAGCGCATCCACATACGCCGAGACGGTCTCCTTCGCCGGTCTCTGGTCATCGCCTCCTGCGATATCGGCGGCGAGCTCGGTGAGCTTGACCGGCTGGCCGACACCGCGACCGAGGGCTGCAAGGGTCCGGCGCAGACGGTCCGGGGCTCGACGGGTGGTGCCGAGGCTCGGGATGTCGACTTCCACGATCTGCGTGAGATAGTCCGCGAGCCAGCGCCTGGCGAACGCCTCGTCCGCTTCCAGCAGCATCGGCCATCCGCCGATCACGATCCGCTCCATCAGCTGAGAGATCGTGGTCCGAGCGAGCCTGGCACGTTGGTCTTCCCCACGCATCAGCGCCGCGAGCGAGACTTCCCCCGTGGAGTGACCGGACTCGAACAGGCTCATCGGGCGCATCCGCAGTGTGCCGATCCGTCCGGCACCGGAGTGCAGTTCGCGAGCGTCGGTCGGGGTTGCAGATCCGGTCAGGATGCACAAGCCGCGCCCGCGCATGTCGTCCACGTGCCGCCGGACATGATCCCAGATCGCAGGGACACGCTGCCATTCATCGAACAGGACCGGAGCCGACTCCTCGAAAAGGATGCCCGGGTTGAGATCGACCTGAGCGCGAGCGGCCGGATCGGTATCAAAACGCACCACGCTGTGTGCGCGCCGCAATGCCGTCTCGGTCTTCCCGCACCCCTTCGGCCCCTCGATCAGCACAGCCCCACTCGTGGCAAGGCGCACGTCGAGCTCGGTGTCGACGACACGTGGCCGGTACCCGATTATGTGTGAAGTCTACCTTTTTGACACATTGAGGGCTCTTCATGAACGAGGGTGTAGTCGGTTGAGCGCGTCGGTGGCCGGGTAGGGGTCGAGGTCTCCCGGATGATGGAAGTTCTTCACGCTCGCCATCCCGAAAGACCTCGACGTGCTCCACCCTACTTTCGCGACCCCTGACCTGACCACGTTCTGCCGCCTCGACGAGCTCGGCCTCGTCGCCGTCGGCCAGCTGATCGAGCCGGATCGGGCCACGATCGAATGCCGCGTCGTCGAGGACGACCCGTGGTGTCGGAAGTGCGGTGTCGAGGGCGTGCCGCGGGACACGGTCACGCGTCGACTGGCGCACGAGCCGTTCGGGCACCGGCCGACGACCCTGCTGGTGCGGGTGCGCCGGTACCGGTGCGGACACTGCCGGCGCACGTGGCGGCAGGACATGACGCGGGCAGCGGCGCCGCGTGCGAAGATCTCCCGCGGCGGCCTGGAGTGGGCGCTGCGGGGCATCGTCATCGACCACCTCACCGTCACCCGCGTCGCCGCAGGTCTCGGGGTGTCCTGGAGTGCCGCGAACGCCGCCGTCCTCGCGGAAGGCAAGCGGCGCCTGATCGACGACCCCGCCCGGTTCGACGGGGTCACCACGATCGGTGTCGACGAGCACGTCTGGCGACACACGAGGCTGGGCGACAAGTACGTCACCGTGATCATCGACCTCACGCCCGCGAGGAACAAGACCGGGCCGGCGAGGCTGCTGGACATGGTCGAGGGCCGCTCCAAGGCGGTGTTCAAGCAGTGGCTCGCCGCCCGCCCTGCGGACTGGGCGAAGCGGATCGAGGTGGTCGCGATGGACGGCTTCGCCGGGTTCAAGACCGCTGCCGCCGAGGAACTCCCCGACGCCGTCCCCGTCATGGACCCGTTCCACGTGGTCCGCCTCGCCGGCGACGCGCTGGATGTCTGCCGGCGTCGGGTCCAGCAAGACACCACCGGTCACCGCGGGCTCAAGGGCGAGCCGCTCTACAAAGCCCGCCGCACCCTGCACACCGGGGCGAGCCTGCTCACCGACCGGCAGCGGGCACGCCTGGACGCAGTGTTCGCGAGCGAGGAGCACGTCGAGGTCGAGGCGACCTGGGGCATCTACCAGCGCATCGTCGCGGCCTACCGGGAGCCCGACAAGAAGAAAGCGAAGGCGATGATGCAGGAGGTGATCGCTGCGATCAGCAGCGGCGTTCCCGCGGCGCTCGTCGAGGTCCGCAAGCTCGGCCGGACCATGAAGCAGCGGGCGGGCGACATCCTCGCGTTCTTCGACCGCCCCGGCACCAGCAACGGCCCGACCGAGGCCATCAACGGGCGACTCGAACACCTCCGCGGCTCCGCCCTCGGCTTCCGCAACCTCACCCACTACATCGCTCGGTCGCTGCTCGAAGCCGGAGGGTTCAGACCCGCGCTACACCCTCGTTCGTGAAGAGCCACATTGAGATCGCCGTATTTGACACGCTGGAACCGACTTTCCTGACACACACCGTGCACGTGACCGTCAGAGCCGTCTACCTCACACACTGCTACCCCGCGAGCAGCGCGGCGGCGGCGAGCTGCCCGAGGCCCGCGGCGAGGATGCCGGGGAAGCACGTGCCGAGACGTGCCCGGAGGGCTCCGAGCAGCCATGCCACGACGAACTCGGCGATCACGAGCGGCCACAGGCGCGCGTCGGTCAGGAGCACGGTGAGCGAGAGCAGCATCGAGATCGCCGCCTGCACCGTGTTCCCGGGGAGCATGCCGAGCCGGCGCATGAGCACGCCCCCGAGCAGTCCCCGGAACAGGATCTCGGTGCCCGCGGCGCCGACGAGCGTGAGCGCGATCGTGGTCGGCGCGAGGATGTCGGAGAGAGGGGCCCGCGTCGTCGTGGCAGGAAGGAGCATCCCGGCGACCCAGCCGACGAGGGCGATCGGGACGATCAGCGCGAGGCCCCACAGGGAGTCGCGCCCCGTGCCCGGCACCGCGCCGGCATCGGCGATCGCCTCCCGGCGGTCGTCGCCCTGCCGCGTGCGCCACACGACGTAGAGGATCGTGGGGACGCAGTACAGGAGCAGGGTCAGCATGCGGCTGAGGCTACCGTCGGGCCTGCAGCAGATGCCGGGTCGAATGGGCCACGACGGGCTCGCCCCGACGCATCCGGGCATCGAGCGACCGCAGCTGGGGCTCGTACCGTTCGACCGAGAAGTCCGGCACCCACCACACGCACGCGCGCAGAATCCAGACGACGGCGCCCACGTCGAAAAACTCCATCCGCAGCCGCGCCGTGCGGAGGTCCGTGACCGTCAGCCCGGCGGCCTCGGCATCGGCGACCTCGCCTCGCGGATCGCGGCCTCGGCGCGCCTCCGGCTGCGGGCCCAGGAAGTGCTCGATCAGCTCGAACGCCGAGGCGGGGCCGACGTGCTGGCCCAGGTACCGGCCGCCGGGGCGCAGCACGCGGTGGATCTCGACCCAGGCCGGGTCGACGGGATGGCGCGAGGTGACGAGGTCGAAGGAGGCGTCGGGCAGGTCCTCGGTGCCGGCCACGACCTCGACCCCGCGCGGGCCCAGCCGCGCGCGGGCCCGCGCGGCGTTGGGCGCATACGCCTCGGTCACGACCATGCGGGACGGGAAGGCGGGCGACTCGTCGAGCACCTCTCCCCCGCCGGTGTCGAGGTCGAGGGCCGAGCCGACCGTGGCGAGACGCTCGGCGAGCAGACGCACGTAGCGCCAGGGCGGCCGCTCCTCGGTGGCACGTCCGTCGAGGTAGGAGAAGTCCCACCCCGTGACGTCCGCGGAGACGGCCTCGGCGACGAGTTCTTCGAAGGAGCGCATCGGCCCAGTCTCCCAGAGTCGGCGGTGCCGTCCGTGCCGGCCGTCAGTCGTCGGCGCCGAAGCCGAAGCTCGTCGCGGCGGGCAGTCCGGCCTCGTCGATGCCGCGCACCACGCGGCGCTCGTAGGCGGGCATCGGCGCGGGCAGGGTGTCGCGCACGAACCAGTCGAGGCCCGAGGCCTTGGCCGGCTCGCACAGGCGGGGCTCGCCCTCCCAGCGGCGCACGGCCCAGAACCAGTCGACCCGCTGCTCGACCGGCTCGCCCGCCCCGTCGGTGCGCTGCATGACGGTGAGCAGCTCGAGATCCTGCGGGCGGATCCGGACGCCGAGCTCCTCGGCGGTCTCGCGCACGGCCGCGGCACGTGCGGTCTCCCCCGGCTCGACGTGTCCCGCGGCGCCCGCGACCCAGTGGCCGTCCATGTAGCCGGTGGCCGCGCGACGCTGGAGCAGCACCTCGTCGCCGCGCAGCAGATACACGTAGGAGGCGGGGATGAGCGCGAAGGTGTGGGGCATGCCCGCAGTCTCCCAGAGCCGTCCGTCACCCCTGCGTGACACGATGGCCGGATGGCCGCCGACCCCCTCCCCTACGTCGCCGACGAGGCGATCACGGCGCACGTCGGGAGCGGCGCCGCCGATCGCGGCAAGCGGTACGCGCGCGCCCACGCGGTGCACGGCCTGACCTGGGAGACCGAGGGCGGCTCCCGCCGTTCCGGCAGCCTGAGCGGCACGGTCGACGGGAGCGCGGCGAGCCCGTACCGCACCCTCGTCACGCTGAGAGAGGGGCGCACGCTGGGCACGGGCGTGACGGCGTGGACGCCGATCCACTCGCGCTGCTCGTGCCCCGTGGGCGGGGAGTGCAAGCACGTGGCCGCGGTCCTCCACGAGTCCACCTCGTCCGCGATGCGCGACCACCTCGCGCGGGCCCGCCCGCGAGCAGCTCCCGCCGCCCCCGAGCCCACGTGGCGCGAGCTGCTCGGCGCCCTGGCCCCGGCCGGCGCGCCCGAGGCCCCCGAGCTCGCGCTCGGCGTCGAGCTGTTGACCGGCTTCGGCGGATTCCGCTTCTCGCGCTTCGGCTCGCGCGCCGCGACCGCCCGCGACGTGGCGGCGGGCGCCGAGCTCGCCGTGGCCCTCCGGCCGCTCCAGCGGGGCCGCTCGGGGTCCTGGATCAAGGGCGGCCTGAGCTGGCGCTCGTTCCGCTCCCCGCACCTGCTCGACCTCCCCCGTGCGCAGGCCGACGTGCTCGCGCGGATCGTGCGGCTCTCGCTCGCCGAGCGCTCCTTCGGCTACGAGGTCGGCGACGTGCTGCGGCTCGACGAGTTCCGCGGCCCCGAGGTGTGGCCGCTGCTCGCCCGCGCCCGCGAGGTGGGCGTCGTGCTCACCGGCACGGGGGCCGTGTCCGAGGTGCTCTGGTCCCCCGAGGGCAGGGCCCGGCTCGACGTGCGGCGGGACGGCGGCGACCTCGTCGTCGCGCCCGTGGTGGAGGTCGCCGGCGCCCCGCTCGAACGTCCCCTGCGGGCCGGCCCGGGCGGGGTCGCCCTCGCGCGCACGACCGGGGCGACGGGCGTGCGGGTGACCCTCGTGCCCGTCGCTCCCGCCATGCCCGAGGCCCTGCTGTCGCTGCTCGAGCGTGCCGAGCCGGTGCGCGTGCCCGCCGCCGACGCCGACGAGTTCCTCGCCGACGTCTCCCCCCAGCTGCGCCGCCACGTCCCCGTGAGCAGCCGCGACCCGTCCCTCGAGATCCCCGATGCCGTCCCGCCCCGGCTCCGGCTCGACGTGGCCCACGGTGAGCAGGACTCCGCGGACCTCACCTGGTCGTGGACCTACCGCGCACCGCGCCGCACGCTCGACCTGACCCGTCCACGCGGCGCGACCGACCGGGACGCCGCGCACGAGGACGCCGTGCTCGAGGCGGTGCGCCGGCTGTGGCCCGACGCCGCCCGCGCCGGGCGCGAGCACCTCGAAGGAGTGGACCTCGCGCACTTCGTCGAGCACCTGCTGCCGGCCCTGGCCTCCCTGCCTGACGTCGACGTGCACGAGACGGGCGTGCGCGCCGACTACACCGAGCTCGACGGGACCCCGCACCTGCGCATCACCCAGGTCGAGCCGCCCCACGGACAGGCCCACGACTGGTTCGACCTCGGCTTCGAGATCACCCTCGGGGACGTGCTCGTGCCCTTCACCGCGATCTTCGCCGCCCTGTCCGGGGGCAAGAAGGCCGTGCTGATGCCGGACAAGACCTACTTCCGGCTCGACCACCCGACGTTCGACCGGCTGCGCGAGCTGCTCGCCGAGGCCGAGCAGCTCGACGAGTGGGAGCCCGAGTCCCCGCGCCTCGGCCGCTACCAGGTGCAGCTGTGGGAGGACTTCGAGGACCTCGCCGACGAGAGCGTCGAGGCCCTCGCGTGGCGCCGCAGCGTCGGCGCCCTGCGCGACCTCGCGTCGATCCCCGTGCCCGAACCGCCCCCGGGCCTCGCCGCCGCGCTGCGCCCCTACCAGCGCGAGGGCTATGCCTGGCTCGCGTTCCTCGCCGAGCACGGGCTCGGCGGGATCCTCGCCGACGACATGGGCCTCGGCAAGACGCTGCAGACCCTCGCGCTCGTGGCGCGCGAGCGCTCGCGAGCGCCCGACGCGCCTCCGTTCCTCGTGATCGCCCCCTCCTCGGTGCTCGCCGTGTGGCGCTCCGAGGCCGAGCGCTTCACGCCCGGCCTGGACGTGCGCGTGCTCGGCGAGACGACGAGGAAGCGCGGGACGTCGGTCGCCGCGGCGACCGCGGGCACCGACCTCGTGGTCACGAGCTACGCGATCCTGCGCCTGGACGACGCCCAGCTCACCGCGGCCGACTGGTCGGGGCTCGTCCTCGACGAGGCGCAGTTCGTCAAGAACCGCGCCTCGCGCGCGCATCAGGTCGCGCGGTCCGTGCGCGCCCCCTTCCGGCTCGCGATCACGGGCACCCCGCTCGAGAACTCGCTCACCGACCTGTGGGCGCTGCTGTCGCTCACCGCGCCGGGCCTGTTCGCCTCCCCGCGGGCCTTCCGCGAGGAGTACGTCAAGCCGATCGAAAGTCCCGACCCGTCCGAGAGCGGCGCCGCGCGTGCCGCCCAGCGCATGAGCCGGCTGCGGCGCCGGATCCGCCCCTTCGTGCTGCGGCGCACGAAGGACGTCGTGGCCCCGGAGCTGCCCGAGAAGCAGGAGCAGGTGCTGCGGGTCCCACTCGCGGGCCCGCATCGTCGGCTCTACGACCGGGTGCTGCAGCGGGAGCGCCAGAAGCTGCTGGGCCTCGCGGGCGACATCGACCGTCACCGCTTCATCGTGTTCCGCTCGCTGACCCTGCTGCGCATGCTCGCCCTCGACCCGGCGATCGTCGACGCCGAGCACGCAGGCGTCGCGTCCTCGAAGCTCGAGGCCCTGCTCGAGAACCTCGACGAGGTGATCGCCGAGCACCACCGCGTGCTCGTCTTCAGCCAGTTCACCTCGCATCTGGCGCGCGTGGCCGAGCGCCTCGACGAGCGCGGCATCGCGCACGCCTATCTCGACGGGTCCACCGCGGACCGGGCCCGCGTGGTCGAGTCTTTCCGCACGGGCGATGCGCCCGTGTTCCTCATCAGCCTCAAGGCGGGCGGCTTCGGGCTCACCCTCACCGAGGCCGACTACGTGTTCCTGCTGGACCCGTGGTGGAACCCGGCGGCCGAGGCGCAGGCCGTCGACCGCGCCCACCGGCTCGGCCAGGACCGCAGCGTGATGGTGTACCGGATGGTCGCGGAGGACACGATCGAGGAGAAGGTGCTCGCCCTCCAGGAGCGCAAGCGCACCCTGTTCACGTCACTCACCGACGACGACCGTGCCTTCGCCGCGGCGCTGACCGCCGATGACCTGCGGGATCTGCTCGACGCGTGAGCGACGGTCTCACCGGTCGCCCGGGCTTGCGACGCCCCGAGGCGAGGCGACCACGCTTCGCCCCAAGGGTCCCGTCCGTCGGGACGACACGGAAAGGGGTGCCACCATGACCGTCGCTCCCGAGTCCCTCGTGAGCCGTCTCGAGGGCTATCGCCTGCACGAGGTCGACTTCGTGCTGCATCAGGTGCGTCTGCGCTTCACCACCTCCGGCGGCCTCGACGGCCCCCAGCTGACGTGCACGGTGCTGCCGACGGTGACCGTCGACGGCAAGGTCGTGGCGTCGTCCGACGAGCGGTGGGCGGGTCTGCTGCGCGGGCTCATCACCCAGCACGTCGAGTCCACGCACGAGCTCACGGGCGTCGGCATCCGCCTCGAGCTCACGCACGGCTCGGTGCGCCTGCATCCGCCGCTGCACCACCCCGAGGGCGCCGAGGTGGCGCGCCTCGAGGGCCTCGGCGACGGCACGGTGCGGGTGTGGCGCTCGGGCAGCGAGTGCTTCGCCGACGTGCATTCGAGCGTCGACCGCGTGGGCGCCTCCCATGACACGTGGGGCCAGGGCTGAGGCCCTGCCGCTGACGGCCGCCGGTCGCTCCGGGCGAGCGGTCGCGCTCGTTCCGACCGAGCCGGCGCGCTCGACCGGCGGGAGGCGTCAGTCCCGCGCGGCGCGGGACTCGCGCGGCAGCAGGTGGCCGCGGCGGTGCGCGAGGACGAGCATCACGATCCCGGCGGCGAGGCCGACGGCCACGGTCACGACCGAGCCCTCGACGCCCATGTCCCCGCCCGTGAGCCAGTCCGGGCCCGCCGTCTCGGCCTGCAGCAGCCCGTGCTGGGCGCCGGTCCCCGAGACGTCCCACGAGAACAGCCCGGCCTGGACGGTGTTCCACGCCAGGTGGATGCCGATCGCGAGCCACAGCCGCCGCGTGAGCAGGTAGGCGCCGGCGAGCAGGATCGACGCCTCGACGGCGATCGCGATCGCGCCCCACAGCCCGGCCCCGGGGTTGGCCAGGTGCACGGCGCCGAACAGGATCGAGCTGATCGCGACGGCCGGTCCGCTGCCCAGCCAGCCGTCGAGCAGGCGCAGCACCGCGCCGCGGAAGAAGACCTCCTCGATGAACGCGGCGCCGACGCCGATCGCGAGCGGGCCCAGCAGCTCGGCCTGCGGGTCGAGGCCCGTCACCCGGTAGCCGCCGAGCAGCGCGATCAGACCCGTGGACAGGGAGATGAGGGCCGCGCCGATCACGAGGCCGAGGGCGAGCTCGCCGAGCACGCGCCGGCCGCGCACGGCCAGCCCCGGGCGACGTGCGAGCGGCCCCACGATCAGCAGGTGCCCGCCGACGGCGAGCGCGCCCGCGAGCACGGCCCCGACGAGGTACGCGCCGCCGGCCAGGGGCAGGGCGCTCTGCGCGCGGGGGGTGCCGTCGAGGCCGAGGGCGGCGGGGTTGGCCACGAGGGTGAGCACGATCGCGAGCAGGGTCCACACGAGCTCGGCGACGACGAACACGATCAGGGCCAGCAGCAGCTGGAGGCCGGTCAGCCGGCCGTTGCGTCCCTGTCCGCGGGCGGCGGGGGCGGTCACCGCTCGCCCTCGCGACCGGCCAGCATGTCCTCGAGGGCCGCGGCGACGCCGTCGGCCGAGTTGGGGCCGCAGGTCCGGTCGGCGACGGCGAGCACGTCGGGGTGTGCCCCCGCGACGGCCCAGCCGGTCCCGGCCCACGTGAGCATGGGGATGTCGTTGGGCATGTCGCCGAAGGCCCACACGTCCGCGCCGGCGATGCCGAGCCCCTCGCTCCAGGAGGCCAGCGCGCGCGCCTTGGTGACGCCCGCGGGGCCGATCTCGGCGAGCCCTCCCTCGCACGACGTCGACAGCAGCGCACGGTCGCCGATGATCTCGGTGACCGCGGCGAGGAAGCGCCGGGGCTCGAGGGCCTCGGAGACCGCGAGCAGCTTGCCGACCGGCTCCTCGATCGCCTCGAGGGGACCGACGCTCTCGTGGCCGATCTCCGGCATGCCGTCGGGGGTCCCTCCGGGATAGGCGGCCTCGCGGTGGAAGCCTCCCGCGAGCTCGGCGGAGAAGGCGATCCCGTCGATCGTGCGCAGGTCGGCCAGGAGCTCGTGCAGGAGCTCGGGGGCCAGCCCGTGGTTCTCGCGGATCCGCTGATGGGCGGCGTCGTACACGAAGGCGCCGTTCGCGCAGATCACGACGCCGTGATCGCCCGTGATCTGGGCCAGGTGGTCCACCCAGCGGGGCGGCCGGGCCGTCACCAGGACGGTCGCGATGCCCTCGTCCCACAGCCGGTGCCACGTGCGCGCGGTGCGCTCGGTGATCACCCCGGAGGTGTCGAGCAGGGTGCCGTCCAGGTCGGAGGCGACGAGACGGGGACGCGGCATGGCCGAAGTCTACGGGCGGCGCCGCAGCCTCTCCCACCAGCGGCGGCGCGCGGGCGGCGGAGCCGGCGCCGGGTCGGGCGGCACGGGGCGGGCGGCGTGCTCGGCGCGCCAGGCCGCGACGCGCGCCTCGACGTCGACGGTCGGGGCGAGCATGCGGGCCAGGGGGTGCGCGGCGCGGTCGGCGAGCACGCGGGCGTTGAAGTCCTCGAGGGCGTCGCGCACCTGCTCCTCGGTGTCGAGGGCCGCGAGGGTCCCGCCGAGACCCTCGTGCTCGCGGCGCAGCAGCATCACGACGGGCAGGAGGGCGTCGCAGTCGATGTCGTCGTGCTCGAGGCGCTGCTTGATCCACCAGTCGGGGTCGTGCACGGCCGGCAGGTCGAGCGGGGCGCCGGCGCCGGGGAGGTCGTCGAAGTCGCCTCGCGCGATGGCCTCGGCGACGGCGTCCTCGGGGTCCCCGGGGCTGCTCACGGCTGCGCGGCCTCCCGCTCGGCGAGGGCGGCGAGACGGTCGATCGACGCCGCGAGCTTCTCGGACGTGGTCGCGCGGGCACGCACCTGGCGCGCCTCGTCGTGCAGGTCCGTCCAGTCGTAGGTGTGGATCACGAGGGTGCCGTCGTCGGAGCCCTCGAGCTCCCAGCGCCACAGGTGCCCGGGCGGCTGCTCGCCCTCGGGGGCGGGCAGCCACGCGATGCGCTCTCCCTCCTCGAACTCGACGACGTGGTTCTCGCGGATGGCGCCGTCGCCCGTGAGGGCCATCCGGAACACGTCGCCCACGCCGCGGACCCGCTGGCCCGAGGCGGCCTCGGCGAGGTTGTCGTTGCCGTCCCACTCGGGCTGGCGGGCGGGGTCGGCGATCAGCTCGAAGATCACGCCGGCGGGGGCGTCGATGCGGCGGGAGGCGCTCACGACGCGGGTCTCGTCGTCGCGGCTGCCGAGGGCGGGGGCCTGCTCTGGGGTCATCGCCCCATCGAAGCACGCGCGCGCCGCCGCGCGCGACGGTCCCGGGCATCGCGGCGCAGGGCCTCGAGCCCCACCACCACGACGAGGGGCTTGAGCCAGGCCATCTCGCCGAGGCGCTGATCGTCGGCGCGGGCGAGGCGGCGGGCCAGGTCCGGACGCTGGCGGCGCAGGTAGCGTCGGGCGCGCAGGGCGTGGAGGGGGTCCGAGGCGATGACGATGCGGTCGGCGCCCTCGAGCACGGGCACGGCATGGGCGATGTTCTCCCACGTGGTGCGGCTCGTGTCGTCGAGCACGAACGGGCCCGGGGCGCCGAGCTCGTCGCGCGCATGGCGGGCGAGCAGCTCCGCCTCGGAGACGTCGCCGTGCACCGCGCCGCCGCACAGCACGAGCGTCGAGACGGAGGCTGCCGGGTTTCGCGAGCGCAGGCCCACGCGCACGCGCCAGCGGTTGATCGCGTTGGCGCGGTGCCCGCGGTTGCCGTAGCCGAGCACCACGACGGCCTCGGCACGGCCCGGCCGGTTCTCGGCGAGCGCGCCGAGCTCGCGTCGGCTCGCCCACTCCGAGACGGCCTCCGCGGCCAGGGCGGCCCCGAGCAGCCCCAGGGCGAGGCCGAGGCCGGCGCGCGCCGGGCGTCCGGGGCGGCGCGCGCGGGGTCGGCGGCTCGTCATGGGCTCATGCAAGCACGAGCCGTGGCCGCCGCACGCTCTCAGGCGAGGCTCAGGTCCGAGAACGCCCCTGGTAGGCGATCTCGCGGAAGGCGACGCGATAGCCGAGCTGCTCGTTGATGGCGATCATCCACGGGTTCACATGGGAGTTCCACGTGACGAGCGCCCGAAGAGCGGGAGCCCGCTCGGCGAGGCGGAGATGATTGGCGACCTTGAGCGCGAGCCCCAGGCGATGGCCGCGATGCTCGGGCATCACGAGGGTGTTCTCCTGGTAGCCCAGGTCCGTCCCGGGCAAGGACGCGTAGCCGATCTCGGAGTTGCCCGCGAAGCTCCCGTCGGGGGCGACGGCGACGGCCGCGAGCACGTGGGTCCCCGCGCGGCGGCGACGCTCCTCCATGATGCGGATGCGCTCGGGCGTGTACTCGGGTGCCTCGTGCTCGACGTCCTCATCGGGCTCGTCGATCTCGAGCTGGCGCAGCAGGGCGCCGTAGCGTTCGACGTGCTCGGCGGGGACCTCATCCTCCCAGGTCAGGATCGTGTAGCCGTCCATGCGCGAGACGGCCTCGGCCTCCAGATGCGCGAGCAGCGCGGGCGGCACGGGCAGGTCCAGCACGCGGCACACGGCGACGTTGCGCCGTTCGAGACCCACGCGTGCGGCGAGCCGGTTGGCAGGCAGGGCCGGGTCGTCCACGTCGCCGTCGGCGGGGATCGATCCGTAGGCCGTCGCGAGCGGCCGGCCCGCGGCGCGGATCGCGGGGATCAGCGCCTCCTCGACGAGGGCGGTGCCGACGCCCTGGCCGCGGTGGGCGGGATGCACCTCGACGGAGAGATGGATCTGGTCGAGGTCCTCGGCGAGGGGGATCATCGTGTCCGCGACACCGACGAGCACCTCGCCGCCCTCCATCGTCTCGGCGAACGCCGCCCAGCAGCTCACGTCCCAGTACGGGGTCGACTCGAGGCCGACGCGGCGCTGCGCCGGGGTGCGTCGCACGGAGGCGCCGTAGTCGTGCCGCTGGCCGGCCTCGAGGAGGGCGCCGAGCTGGACGAGGTCGGCGTCGGAGGCGGGGTCGACGGGGCGGATGCGGAGGCTCATGGTCCGAGCAGACCACGGCGCGCGCGACGGCGTCGAGGCAATTTCCCGTCGCCCGTCGCCCGTCGCTCCCCCGATCCGCTTGACCCTGCCCCGAGGACAATCCCGAGAGTGGGCCCACCGGGATCGCCCCGGGCCCGGGAGACCGGGGAGCACGAGGAGAGGTCGATGCACGAGACGTCACCGGACGCGCGGGGCTCGCACGAGCCCCTGTCGATCGGCGAGCTCGCGACCGCGAGCGGGCTCAGCGCGAAGGCGCTGCGACTGTACGACGAGTCGGGGCTGCTGCCCCCGCGCGCGGTCGACCCGGTCACCGGGTACCGCTCGTACGGGACCGATCAGGTGCCCCGCGCCCGTCTCATCGCCGCCCTGCGCGGCGTGGGCATGGGGCTCGCGCGGATCGCGATCGTGTGCGACCTCCCCTCCGACGCCGCGGCGAGCGAGATCCGCTCGTGGTGGCGTCAGGAGCGCGCCGACGCGATCAGTCGCGACGGCGCCGTCCTGCAGCTCCTCACCGCTCTCGGGAGCACCAGGAAGGCCCCTGTCATGACCTCCATCGACCCCACCGGCTCCCCGCGCATCGCCTCCGCCGCGGCGCGCGCGGACATCGGCACGACGCGACCCGCCCAGCAGGACGCCGCCCTCGAGCGCCCCCTGCCCGGCGGCCGCCGCATGCTCGGCGTCGCCGACGGCTTCGGCGAGGATGCCCTGCTCGCCCAGGAGACCCTCGGCATCGTCTCGGGCGCCCTCGTGAGCGCGCTCGCGGCGGGCGACGACCTCTCCGGCGCCCTCGACCGGGCCTGGCACGAGGCCGAGGCGCTCGCCGCCGCCCGCCCGGGCGGCGAGCTCGGGACCACGCTCACGGTCGCCGCGATCGAGGGCGAGCGGCTCGTGCTCGCCCACATCGGCGACACGCGCGCGTACCTCGTGCGGGACGGCAGGATCGACGTGCTCACGCAGGACCACACGCACGTGCTCTCGCTCGTCGCGGCCGGTCGCCTGACCGCCGACGAGGCCGCCGCGCATCCCGACCGTGCGACGCTCAACCGGGCGCTCGCGCCGGGGGCGCCGACCGCACCCGATCTGCTCGTGCGGCACGTCATGGCGGGCGACCGGGTGGTGCTGCTGAGCGACGGCGTGCACGCCGTCGTGCCGGCGGCCGGGCTCGCGCCCGTCCTGACGGCGCCGGGATCGGCCGAGGAGGTCGCCGACGCCCTCGTGGGGCTCGCGCTGGCCGCCGGCGGCCCCGACAACATCGCGGTCGCGGTCGCCGAGCTCGCGTGAGGGGGCGGCGCGCCCTGGCACAATCGCACGCATGTCCGCCAGCGCGCCGTACGCCCGCCTCCTGTCCCCGCTGGACCTGGGTCCCTTCACCGTCGCGAACCGCCTCGTGATGGGGTCCATGCACACCGGCCTCGAGGACTCCGCCGAGGACGTCGCGAAGCTCGCGGCGTTCCTCGGCGAGCGGGCCCGCGGCGGCGCGGGGCTGCTCGTCACGGGCGGCTACTCCCCTGACCGCGCGGGACGGCTGACCCGCCACGGCGCGCTCGCCTCGCCGGCTCTGCTCGCACGCCATCGCGAGGTGACCGACGCCGTGCACGAGGGCGACTCCCGCGTGCTCCTGCAGCTGCTGCACGCGGGGCGCTACGCCGCCCATCGGTTCGCGGTCTCCGCCTCGCGCACGCGAGCCCCGATCTCTCCGGTCCGGGCCCGCCGGCTGACCCGCCACGGGATCGCGCGCACGATCCGCGCCTTCGCCCGCTCGGCGGCGCTCGCAGCCGAGGCCGGCTACGACGGCGTCGAGCTGATGGGCTCCGAGGGCTACCTGCTCAACCAGTTCCTCGCGCCGCGCACCAATCGCCGGCGCGACCGCTACGGCCGCGACGCCGCCGGGCGGCGCGCCGTGCCCCTCGCGATCGCCCGTGCGGTGCGCGAGGCCGTCGGGCCCGGGCTCCTGCTCAGCTACCGCATCTCGCTGCTGGACCTCGTGGAGGACGGGCAGACGTGGGACGAGACCCTCGCGCTCGCGCGGGAGCTCGAGCACGCGGGGGTCGACGTGCTCTCGACGGGCATCGGCTGGCACGAGTCGCGGGTCCCCACGATCGCGAGCTCGGTGCCCCACGGCGCCTTCACGCGGCTCACGGCGCGGCTCACGGAGGCCGCCCAGGTGCCCGTCGTCGCCGCGGGGCGTCTCCACAGCCCCGATGTCGCCGAGGGCGTGCTCGCGCGCGGCGAGGCCGACCTCGTCTCCCTCGCCCGCCCGCTCCTGGCCGATCCCGCCCTGCCCGCCAAGCTCGCCGCGGGACGCGCCGCCGAGGTCGTCGCGTGCATCGCGTGCAACCAGGCCTGCTTGGACCGGGTGTTCGACGGCCGGCGGGCGAGCTGCGTCGTGAACCCGAGGGCGGGCCACGAGACGGACGGTGACCTCCGCCTCGTGCCCACCACCTCGCTGCGCCGGCGCCGGGTGGCCGTGGTCGGCGCGGGGCCGGCGGGGCTCGAGGCCGCCATCAGCGCCGCCGTGCGCGGCTTCGTCACCACGCTGTTCGAGGCCGAGGACGAGATCGGCGGCCAGTTCCGCTACGCCGCCCGCGTGCCGGGCAAGGAGGACTACGCGGACGCGATCGCCTCGTGGCGCATGCGGCTGCTCGCGCACGGCGTGGGCGTGCGCCTGGGCACCCGGCCCGCGGCCGCGGAGCTCGCCGCCTTCGACGACGTGATCGTCGCGACGGGGGTCCGCCCGCGCATCGTGCAGGAGCCCGGCTTCGACCCGTCGTCGCCGCGGCCCACGGGCGCCCCGGACGTCGTGTCGTACGCCGACCTGCTCGCCGGACGGGCCGGGGCGGGCCGGCGCGTGGCCGTGGTCGGGGCGGGAGGCATCGGCGTCGACGTCGCCGAGTTCCTCACCGCGCCCTCCCCCTCGCTCACCCTCGACGCCGACGCGTGGGCCCAGGCCTGGGGCGTGACCGATCCGGCGGACGTGCGCGGCGGCGTGATCGCGCCGCCGCGCGAGCACGCCGGCGCCGCGCGCGAGGTCCACGTGTGCCAGCGCAAGGACACCAGGATCGGCGCCGGCCTGGGTCGCACCACCGGGTGGGTGCATCGCGCCGAGCTGCGCCGGGCGGGCGTGATCGAGCATCGCGGCGTCGCCTACGACCGGATCGACGCCGAGGGCCTCCATCTCGTCGAGGAGGGCGAACCCCGCCTCCTGGCCGTCGACACCGTCGTGGTGTGCGCGGGCCAGGAGAGCGAGCGCACGCTCGCCGACGAGCTCGCGGCGCTGCCCTCTCCCCCGCGCGTGCACGTGATCGGCGGCGCCGACGTGGCCCTCGAGCTCGATGCGGAGCGGGCCGTCCGGCAGGCCGTCGAGGTCGTCGCCGCGCTGTGAGGGCCCGCGTAGCCTGAGCGACATGGATGCCTCCGCGCCGCGCGTGCTGCACACCGCCCAGGCCCTCGTGGACCAGGTGATCGAGGTGCCGGCGCTGCCCGAGCGCGGCGACAACGTCAACGCGACGAGCGAGCGCCGCTTCGCGGGCGGCGCCGTCAACGTGCTCGTGGCCGCCGCCCGCACGGGGGCCCGCGCGGTTCACGGCGGCGCGCACGGCACGGGGCCGCACGGCGACCTGGTCCGCGAGACCCTGGCCGCCGAGGGCGTCGAGCTCACCGACACGGTCGTGCCCGACCAGGACACGGGCGTGTGCGTGGTGCTCGTCGAGCCGACCGCCGAGCGCACCTTCGTCACGACCTATGGCGCCGAGCGCCGCATCAGCGCCGACTCCCTCGCGCGGCTCGACCCGCGGCCCGGCGATCTCGTGTGCGTCTCGGGATACAGCCTGTTCGAGCCGACCCGCGATCCGCTGCTCGCCTTCCTCGACCACCTGCCCCGTGGGGTCGAGGTCGTGCTCGACCCCGGCGCTCCCTTCGCCCGCTTCCCCCGTGAGCTGCAGGAGCGCGTGCTCGCCGTCACCACGGTGTGGACCTCGAACGCCGACGAGGCCCGCGCGCTCACGGGGCTCGACGCCCTCGAGGACACGCCCGCCACGATCCGCCGGCGCATCGGCTCCGGGGCCGTGGTCGTGGTGCGCGACGGCGAGCGCGGCTGCACGGTGTTCCACCACGGCCGCGGCACCCGGATCGCGGGCTTCCCCCAGGTGGCGGTGGACACCAACGGCGCGGGCGACGCCCACACGGGCGTGCTCGTCGCGGAGCGGGCGCTCGGCGCCGACTGGGAGACCGCGGCGACGCGCGCCAACGCGGCGGCCGCGATCTCGGTGACCCGGCACGGCGGGGCGACCGCACCCCCGCGCGCCGAGGTCGACGCCTTCCTGCGCTGAGCGGGCGGGCGCCTCCACGGGGCTGCCTGCGCCGGACGGTCCGCGCCGGGTCAGCGCTTCGTCATGGTTTCGTGAAGATCCGGTGCCGGTCACCGGAGGTCCCTGGCCTGGCCCGGAACGTGATCCGTATCATGAATCCACCGGGCGCCGACGAGCGCGCGGCCCCGACGGGCCGCCGCACCGGGCCCGGATCTCGAACCCGACCTCGGCACCGCGCCGAACCCTGCCGGTGCCCACGGGCGCCGACGACCAGCCCCGGAGGTGACCGTCATGGACGACCTGATCCGCACCGACCTGACCGGCACCGACCGCGCCCCGGTCACGGCCGTCGGCTCGCCGAGCCCCTCGCACGCCGGCCTCGTGGCCGATGCCGCTGCGCCCGGCTCGACGAGCCTGTTCGACTTCTCCGCGCGGGACATCCACGGCACCCTGCGCGACCTCGCCGACTTCCGCGGCACGGTCACGCTCGTCGTCAACACCGCGAGCCGCTGCCACTTCCGCAGCCAGTACGAGGACCTCCAGGTCCTGCAGCTCGCGTACGGCGACCGCGGCTTCACGGTGCTCGGCTTCCCGTGCGACCAGTTCCTGAACCAGGAGCCCGGCACCGACGAGGAGATCGAGGAGTTCTGCCGGACCTCCTACGACGTCACCTTCCCGCTGTTCTCGAAGATCGAGGTCAACGGGCGCGGCGCCCACCCCCTGTTCCGCTGGCTCGCCGCACAGCGCGGCGGCATCATGGGCGGCCGCATCGCCTGGAACTTCACCAAGTTCCTGGTGGGTGCCGACGGCCAGGTGATCCGTCGCTATGCGCCCCCGATCCCGCCGCTGCGCATCGCCCGGCGCATCGAGGGCGCCCTGAGCGCCGGCGCCTGAGCCGGCGGCTGCGCCCTCCGCATCCGCCCTCCACCTGCTGGCTCCGCCCCTCGGGCCGCGGGAGATCACCCGAGTTCGTCCCTCTGCGCCTCATCCGAGAAGGAATCTGATCAAACGCTTGACCACGTCGTAAGTGCTGCCTTAAGGTGCTGATCAAACGATTGATCACAAGGACGTGCCGTGCAGAGCTCCCCCTTCTTCCGCCCCTCCCCCGACTGGGTGGGCGACGTCATCCCCTACATGGACGGCGACACCCTCCGGCTCTACTACCTCCGGGAGAGCCGCACCTCCCCCAAACCCGGCACCCCCTGGGCGCTGGCCACGACGCAGGACCTCACGACGTTCGAGGACCGAGGCGTCGCGCTCGTCGGCGGCGGTCCGGACGCCGCGGACTTCAACGCCTACACCGGCAGCATCGTCCGCGATGACGACGGCCTCCACCACCTCTTCTACACGGGCCAGAACCCGGCCCTGACGGGTGAGGACGGCCGTCCCCTCCAGGTGGTCATGCACGCGACCAGCCCCGATCTCGAGGCCTGGACCAAGCTCCCGGACGACACCTTCGGCGCCTCCGAGGGGTACGAGACCTCCGACTGGCGGGACCCCTTCGTGTACCGGACCTCCCCGGACGGCCCGTGGCAGATGATCCTCGCCGCGCGGCACGACCACGGGCCCTCACGACGACGCGGCCTGATCGCGCGCCTGACGAGCACCGACCTGTGCCGCTGGGAGCCCACGACCCCGCTCTGGGATCCCCACCAGGCGATCGCCCACGAGTGCCCGGAAATCTTCCGGCTCGGCGACTGGTGGTACCTCGTGCACTCGGAGTTCTCGGACTCCTTCGTCACGCGCTATCGGATGTCCCGCAGCCCCGAGGGCCCCTGGATCTCCCCGGCCCTCGACACGCTCGACGGGCGATCCTTCTACGCCGCGAAGTCCGCCGACGTCCACGGACGACGCGTGTTCATCGGCTGGATCGCGAGCCGGGCGGGCGACACCGACGACGGCCCCTGGCAGTGGGCCGGCACGATGTCGCTGCTCGAGGCCGTCCCCCGGGAGGACGGCACGCTCGACTTCGGCATCCCCGACGAGACCTTCTCTGCCTTCCCCGAGCCCGGGCCCATCTCCCTGACACCCTGCGTGACCGCACCGGACGGCTATGCCTGCGACGTCGGCGAGCACGAGCTGCCCCGTCGCGCGCACGTCCGCGTCGAGCTGGAGGCGACACCGGACACGAGCGGCTACGGCCTCCTGCTGCGCTGCTCGGGCGACGGCGAGAACGGCTACGCGCTGCGCATCGAGCCGCGACGACGACGCATGGTGCTCGATCGCTGGCCTCGACCGACGACCGGCACCGAGCAGTGGCAGATCTCGGGCGACGTCCCTCACGCGATCGAGCTCGAGAGGCCGCTCGACCTCCCGGATCACGACGACCGCCCCCACACTCTCGACGTCCTCATGTGGGACGACATCCTCGTCGTCTCGTTCGACCGGCGCGTCTGCCTGTCCACCCGCATCCACGATCACGTCTCCGGCCGCCTCGGCGCCTTCGTGACCGACGGATCGCTCCGCCTCCACCGTCTCGATCTGCATCACGCACCCGACCAGCACGCCTGACATCCCTCTTTCATAGGAGAAAGACCATGAAGCGTTCTCAGTTCCTCGCCCTGGCGGCCGCGGCCGCGCTCACCCCGGCCGTGGCGGCGTGCGGCGGCAAGTCCGCCCTCCCCGCGACGAGCCAGGGAGTCGACGTGAGCGGGGAGATCACGCCCCGCGAGATCTCCTGGCTGCTCTCACGACCAGCGAACGGCGGCGTGGTCACGGTCATGCAGCGCATCGCCGAGAACTACGCCCAGGACCATCCGGGATTCGCGCTCAAGCTCATCACGACCCCGGACCGCCCCAGCTACCTGCAGAAGTACCAGACGCTCGCGACCGCGAACCAGCTTCCCGAGCTGTTCGACACCGACGCGACGCCCTACGCCCAGAAGCTCGCGCGCCAGGGCCGGATGATCGATGTCGCCGCCCTGCTCGACGACTTCGGCGTCACCGACCAATTCCGCCCGTCGGCGCTCGACTACCAGCGCTTCGACGACGGCTCGCTGCACATGCTGCCGCTCGAGTACGGGCTCGAGGTGTTCTGGTACAACAAGGCGCTCTTCGAGTCCGCCGGCGTCTCCGTGCCGCAGTCCCTCGACGACATGCCCGAGCTGTGCGCGACGCTCGCGGGCAGCGGAACCATTCCGATCGCCCTCGACGGCCAGGACGCATGGCCGCTCGAGCGGTACATGGCCTACCACCCCTTCCGGACCGCGGGACCGGACTACATCGGGGCGCTCAAGAAGGGCGACGCGACCTTCGGCGACGAGGCGGGTCGCCTGGGCGTCCAGTGGCTGCACGACCTCGGCGCCGCCGGCGCCTTCCAGGACGGCTTCTCCTCGGTGGGCTACGCCGACGCCCAGAACCTGTTCACGTCGGGCCGGGCCGCGATCTACAACATCGGCACCTGGGAGCTGCCGAGCCTGGCGACCACGGAGCTGCCCGAGGCCATGCAGGAGGCGATCGGGTACTTCACCCTCCCCGTCGTGAGCGGCGGAGCGACCGCGACCGACGAGTACGCCGCGCCGTCCGGGATCGGGGCCGCGATCAACGCGCAGACCTTCGATCCGCTCGTCAAGGACTTCCTGCGCTACGTGCTCGAGAACTACCCGAAGCTCTACGCCGAGCAGGGCCTGCTCGGCCCCACGACGATCGCTCCGCAGATCCCTGACAACGCCCTGCCGATCTATCAGGAGCTCGTCGACGAGGCGGACTCGATCGGCAGCGCGGTGCTCATGCCGTGGGACACGCAGCTGGACCCCACGACGAACACGACCCTCCAGCAGAACCTCGTGCTCCTGGTCCAGGGCTCGATCGGGGTCGACGAGTTCATCTCGACGCTGGACGCCGCGCTGACGGCGAACGCGAAGGAGTACTTCTCCGCGTGATCCCGGCAGGGCGTCGACGACGCCTCGCCCCACCCGACCGAGAGAAGGGCTCATGCTCCCTCACCGCTCACGCACATCCGTCATCCTGTTCCTGCTCCCCGCTCTGCTGCTCTTCGGCGGCGGCGTCCTGCTCCCCATCGTCCAGTCGCTCGGCCTCAGCTTCTTCCGCTGGGACGGGATCAGCCCCATGTCGTTCGTCGGCCTGGACAACTACCGTCAGCTGCTGCTGGGCGACCCCGTCTTCTGGTCGACCTTCGCCAACCAGGCCGTCTACCTCGTCGTCTGTCTGGTGCTCCAGCTGGGTGGGGGACTCGCCGTCGCCTCCCTGCTGCTGACGATCACGCGAGGCCGTGAGGTCCTCAAGGTCCTCTACCTGCTGCCGGCCGTCATCTCGACCACGGCCATCGCCCTGCTGTTCCAGCGCATCTACTCGGCCGAGCCGATGGGGCTGGTCAACACGCTCCTGTCCGCCGTCGGACTGGACGGGCTGGCCCGTCCGTGGCTGTCCGACCTGCACACGGTGCTGGTCGCCGTCTCGGTTCCCGAGGGATGGAGGTTCCTGGGCCTGTACACGATCATCCTCTACGCGGCCCTGCTGTCGGTGCCGCGCGAGCTCGAGGAGGCGGCGCGGCTGGACGGCGCGAACGCGTGGCAGTGCTTCTGGAAGATCCGCTTCCCGCACATCCGGCCCGTCTGGATCACCACCACGATCATGGCCACGACCTACGCGCTGCGCGGTTTCGACGTGCCCTACCTGCTCACCAACGGCGGTCCGGGACATGCCTCGGAACTCGTCACCACCTACATGTACAAGACCGCGTTCACGAGCACGAACTACGGCTACGCGAGCGCGATCTCCGTGTTCATCGTCGTCGAGTGCCTCGTGGCCGTCGGCCTCATCTTCGCCCTGCTGCGCAGGAAGGAGTCCTGAGATGACCACCGCCAGCGCTCTCGAGGCCGCCCCCGGGGGCCGCCGTCTCCACCGCCCGCGCGCCGTCACCGCCCTCAAGGTCGCCTACCGCACGCTGATCGGACTGGTCCTCGTTATCCAGGTGTATCCCTTCGTGTGGCTCGTCCTGACGAGCGTGCGCGACGCCGACGACTTCGCCTCGCGCAACCCCTTCAGCCTCCCCGCGTCCTTCACCCTCGACAACTTCGCTCGCGCCCTCGCGGAAGGGAACCTGGGGCACAACATCCTCAACAGCGTCGTCATCACGGGCGGCGCCTGCCTCCTGATCGTCGTGTGCGGCATGATGGGCGCCTACGCCATCCAGGTGCTGGACTTCCGGGGCAGCCGCCTGGTCCGGGGCCTGTTCCTGATGGGGATCGTGGTCCCGGTCCAGATCGCTCTGATCCCGCTGTTCGTCGACTACTCGCGCGTCGCGCTCCTGGACACCTACCAGGCCGTGATCATCCCGCTCGCCGGGTTCGCGCTGCCGATGGCGCTCTATCTGTTCATGTCGTTCTTCGGATACATCCCGCGGGAGATCTACGAGGCCGCGAGCATCGACGGCGCCGGGCCGTACCGGATCTTCTGGCGCATCACGCTGCCGATGTCGCTCAACACCATCATCACGGTGGTCATGGTCAACGCGATCTTCATCTGGAACGAGTTCATCTTCGCGAACACGTTCGTGCTGACCGACGAGCTCAAGACGATCCCTCTCGGGCTGCAGAACTACATCGGCGCCATGGGCAAGACCGACTGGACCGCCACCTTCGCTGCGGTCACGATCACGGTCACGCCCCTGCTGCTGATCTTCTTGGTGCTGAGCAAGGCCATGATCTACGGTCTGGAGAGCGGGTCGACGAAGGGGTGAGCGTGGAGCAGGAGAGCGAGCGGAGTCATCGCGCGGCGCCCGCGCGCCGCGTGACGATGAAACAGGTGGCCGAGCAGGCCGGCGTCTCCATCTCGACCGTCTCCCACGTCGTCAACAAGAGTCCCGACGCCCGTATCGGGGACGAGGCACGGTCGCGTGTCGAGGCCGCCGTCCAGGAGCTCGGCTACCGGCCCAACCCGATCGCGAAGAACCTCGTCAAAGGCCGCAGCAACCTCATCGGGCTCGTCTCCGACTCGATCGCGAGCACCCCGTTCGCGGGACAGATCGTGCACGGCGCCCAGGACGAGGCGTGGAAGCGCGGCTTCGTCCTGCTGATCGCCAACACGGAGGGCAATGCGGAGGTCGAGGCGCAGGCGATCACCATGATGAGGGGCTACAACGTCCGGGGGATCCTCTACTCGACGTGGAACCACCGCGGCACCCGTCTGCCCGCCGGCCTCGCCGACGTCGACCGGGTGCTCGTCAACTGCTTCGCGGAGGGCGAGCCCGCGCCGGCCGTGGTCCCCGACGAGCTCGGCGGGGGCCTCGAGGCCGCACGGATGCTGCTCGCGGCGGGCCATCGTCGCCTCGCCTTCATCAACACCACGTCGCCCTCGCCCGCCCGGGAGGGGCGCCTGGCGGGACTGCGCGCGGCCCTGCGGGAGGTCGGGGCCGCGGAGAGCGACCTGCTCGTGCTCGACGCGCGCCCGGAGCAGGAAGGCGGGTACGCGGCGGCAGAGGAGGTCGTGCGCTGGGGGGCCACCGGAGTCTTCTGCCACAACGACCGGGTGGCGATGGGCTTGTACGACGCGCTGCGCGAGCGAGGCATGCGCATCCCGGAAGAGGTGTCGATCGTCGGCTTCGACAACCAGGAGGTCATCGCCGGCCACCTGCGACCTCCGCTGTCGACCGTCGCCCTTCCGCACTATGAGCTCGGCGTACGGGGGATCCGAGCCCTGCTCGGTCTCGAGCCGGTGCCGCCGACGGGCGTCCTCACGGTGCCCTGCCCCCCGGTGCCCCGCGATTCCGTGGCCCCGCCGGGTTCGGCGTCTCCTCGGGCGGCCGCCTGAGCCCTCCGTCGTTTCCCGAGACCGCGCTCCGACGCCCCGCGGGGGAGGATGCCCCTGTCCCCCAGCACCACCGCCCCACGCCCACCCCTGCCCAGGAGAGCCCGCCCGTGCCGCCTGCCCGTCCCGCCGTCCACCTCACCCCTGTCGACACCTGGATGAACGACCCCAACGGGCTGTTCCTCCGGGACGGCCGCTGGCACGCCTTCTACCAGAACAACCCCGTCGGCTCGGCGTGGGGCCACATGTCCTGGCGCCACGCCGTGAGCGACGACCTGCTCACGTGGACCGATCTCGGCGTCGCGATCCCCGAGGAGGACGGCACGGCGATCTTTTCGGGCAGCGTCGTGCACGACTCCCGGAACACGAGCGGCCTCGCCCCCGCCGGCGGGCCCGGACCCCTCGTCGCGATCTACACGGGCAACGTCTCGACGGGCGATCCCGCGCAGCACGGGCCGCAGGTCCAGAACCTCGCGGTCTCGACCGACGACGGCGCCACCTGGGTCAAGTACGTGGGCAACCCCGTGCTGGACCGCGGCTCGACCGACTTCCGCGACCCCCAGGTGCTGCGCCACGAGCCCACCGGGAGATGGGTCATGGTGACCGTCGAGGCCCAGGACCACGAGGTCCTCCTCCACACCTCGGTCGACCTCGTGCACTGGGAGCACGCCTCGACCTATCGCGACGATCGGCTCGACGGGATCTGGGAGTGCCCCGACCTGGTGCCGCTCGACGCCGCGCACCCCGAGGGCGCCTGGCTGCTGATCGTCTCGACCAACCCCCACGGCCCCGCCGGCGGCAGCGGGACCTGGGGCGTGCCGGGCACGTTCGACGGGACCGCCTTCACCGCCACCGACGCGCCGCAACCGCTCGACCACGGCCCCGACCACTACGCGGCCGTGTCCTTCTGGGGCGTCGACGGTGCACCGCTCGTGATGCCGTGGGCGAGCAACTGGGACTACGCGCGCCACGCCCCCACCTGGCCCTGGCGCGGCACGATGGGCCTCGCCCGCACCGTGGCGCTCGAGCCGGCCGACGACGGCCCGCGGCGCCTCGTGCTCATCCCCGTGCTGCCCGCCGCGCCGCGCCCGCCCGAGGGACCGAGGCTCGACCCGGGAGCGGTGCACGTGCTGCGCCTGCCCCTGCCGCCGGCCGGTGCGGCCTGGGAGCTCGCGACCCCCGACCGCGTCGAGCTGCGCCTCGAGCGCACCGCGCAGGACACGCTCGTGATGCGTCGCGCCGAGAGCGCGCTGCCCGCCCTCGCCGACGACGGGCGCCCCAAGCCGGGCCGCCCTGTGTTCGGGGACCGCACGCGCACCCTCCCGATCCCGGTGGACGGCGAGCGCGACGAGCTCGTGCTCGCCCTCGACGGATGTGTCGCCGAGCTGCTCGTGGCACGGCGCGACCAGGGCGCCTCCCCCACGGGTCCGATGGCCACGATGCTGTTCTTCCCGGCCGAGGGCGCCTGGGAGCTGCGCCGGGATTGGTAGCCTGGATCACACGTGTCCCGCATCAGCCTGGGAGCGATCGACCGATCGCCGGGCGTGCACCCGACCCCGAGGGGGAAGCATGGAAGGTGCGATCGTCGCCATCGTCGTGATCGTCATCGTCATCGTCGTCATCGCCATCATCGCCGGACTGCTGTTCGGCGGCCTGCGTTCGAGCATCATGTTCACCGTCCACACGCAGGAGAACGTGATCGTCGAGCGCTTTGGCAAGTTCGCGCGGGTCGCCCGACCCGGCCTGAACATGAAGGTCCCGTTCATCGACAACACCACTCGCCCGATCTCCCTGCGCATCCAGCAGCTCGAGGTCAACATCGAGTCCAAGACCAAGGACAACGTCTTCGTGACGGTCCCGGTCGCGGTGCAGTACGTCATCAAGGAGGAGCAGGTCGTCGATGCCTACTACCGCCTGTCCAACCCCGAGGCGCAGATCCGCTCGTACGTGTTCGACACCGTGCGCAGCGCGCTGTCTGGCCTGAACCTCGACCAGGCGTTCGAGTCCAAGGACGACATCGCCCGCAACGTCGAGGACACCCTCTCGGCGCGCATGCAGGAGTTCGGCTTCAACATCGTCAACACGCTCGTCACCGACATCTCGCCGGACTCGCGCGTGCGCGACTCGATGAACTCCATCAACGCGGCCCAGCGCGACCGGGTCGCCGCGCAGTCGCTCGCCGAGGCCGACAAGATCAAGCGCGTCACCCAGGCCGAGGCGGAGGCCGAGTCCAAGCGGCTCCAGGGCGAGGGCGTCGCCGCCCAGCGCAAGGCCATCGCGATGGGCATCGCCGAGCAGTACGAGATGCTCAAGAAGGTCGGCATCGAGAACAGCGCCGAGCAGCTGCTGCTCATGACCCAGTACTTCGACACGATGCAGGACATCGCCCGCAACGGCCGCTCGAACGTGCTCTACCTGCCCTCGAACCCGGGCACGGTGGGCGCGATGGGCGACGAGATCCGCAACGCGATCCTGCAGGGCCAGGCCGCTCACGACGCCGAGAAGATCGGCGACGCGACCGAGCGCGCGGAGGCCGACCGTCGGCGCCGCGAGGACGCCCAGCGGCGCCAGGCCGCCGATCGGGCCCGTGCCGAGTCCGCGGCGCGCGAGGCCGAGCGCCGCGCTCAGCAGGACCAGCAGGGGCAGGGCCAGGCCCCGCCGTGGGCCCGGCCCGGCTACAGCCCCGAGGGCTGAGCCGTCCGCGAGGATCGGAGCACCGCGACGCCGTCGGCCCCCCGGGCCGGCGGCGTCGCCGTCTGCGCGCCCGCCCCGGGCGCTCGGCGCCGTCGCGGCGGCGGCCGCCCTGGCGGGGCTCGCGAGCCATGCCGTCGGCTGGTTCCTGCTGATCACGGGCGGGCGCGTGCTGCTCGTGGCCGTGAGCGCCTCGGAGTCGGGCGTCTTCGCGGCGACCGCGGCCCGCGCCGAGCAGTGGGCGCGCACGGTCGAGACCGGTCTGGCCGGGTGGGGCGTCCTGCTCCTCGTGCGCCTGCTGCTGGACGTGGCGGTCACGATCCTGGCCTCCCGTGCGCTGAGGCGGGGCTCGACGCCGCGCGGGCTCACGGTCGCCGTGCTGGTCCTGACGGTGCTCGCGGGTCTCGTGCCGCTGCTCGTCGCCGGCGCGGCCATAGCCTGCCTCCAGCTGGAGGCGCCCGGTGTCCTCACGGCGCCGCTCGTGGCCCTGGCCGTCGCGCTCGCCGGGGCGGGCGGCCTCCTGCGCGTGGCCGAGCTCGTGGTCGCGGGGGTCCTCGGGCTGCGGCGCACGGGAACGCGGCCCGTGCGCTGAGCCGTCCTCAGTCGAACTGGATCCCGTCGGCGTCCTCGGACTCCTCGCCGAAGATCGAGCGCAGCGACTCGCGTTCGCCGTCGCCCAGCTGGAGGGTCATCGCCCCGCTCGAGTCGGTGATCGACTCCGGCCGGGAGGCGCCGGGGATCGGGATCACGCGCTCGGACAGGGACAGCTCCCACGCGAGCACCACCTGCTGCGGGCTCACGGAGTGCGCGGCGGCGACGCGCGCGATCGCCGGGAAGCGGCGGGCCACGGTGTCGCCCGAGCCCATGCCGCCGAGCGGGCTCCACGGCACGAACGCGATGTCGGCCGCGGCGCAGTGGTCGAGCTCCTCACGGCTGGTGTGGAAGTAGACGGGGCTGAACTGGTTCTGCACCGCGGCGAGGTTGCCCTCCCCGAGCACGTCGAGCGCCACGTCGATCTCCTCGACGTTGGCGTTGGAGATGCCGATCTCGCGGATCAGGCCCTCCGCGCGCAGGTGGGCGAGCGCCTCGACGCCCTCGGCGTAGCGGATCGAGCGGTCGGGGCGGTGCCAGTAGTACAGGTCGACGGCGTCGACGCCGAGGTGCGCGAGGGACTTCTCGAGCGCTGCGCGCAGGTAGTCGAGGGAGCCGTCGCGCCCCCACGTCTCGCCCTCGGAGCGGGTGATGCCTCCCTTGGTCGCGACCACCACGCCGTCCGTGTCACCGGAGTAGGTGCGCAGGGCCTCGGCGACGAGCTCCTCGTTGTGTCCCATCTGGTCCCAGGCGGGGGCATAGATGTCGGCGGTGTCGATGAGGGTGATGCCGGCGTCGAGCGCGGCGTGGACGGTCGCGAGCGCACGGTCACGGGACGGGAGGACGTCCCGGCCGGACGAGACGGGCATCGCGCCCAGCCCGATCGGGGAGACCTCGAAGCCGCCGAGGCCGCGACGCGGGGCGGAGGCGGCAGAGGCAGGGCTGGTCGTGGTCATGGCCCGACCCTTCGACCGATGCGACCCGCACGGCGCACACTCGCCCCGAATAAGCGAACGGCGGCGCGGAGCTGGTTTTTCCCGCGTGAACTGCGCCGACGGCCTGGCCAGACGCCTCGCCCATGAATTTAGAAAGATTGGGCTTGCGCTATCCGGTGAGGTCCGTCTAAGCTCGTGCATGCCAGCCCGGAGCGGCCGGCCGGAACCGAGAGGTCCCCGGCAGGTCATCCCGGCGCCATGGTCGTCGCTGACGCGGTGGATCAACCCGCCAGCAGTCGCGACTTCGCGCGCCGCCGATCGGACTTGGGGCGAACGGTTCCGATCGGCGGCGCGCACTTTTTCTTGTGTGCGCACTTTTCTTGTGTGCGCCGCGCCCTGCGCGTTCTCTGCGCGTTCTCTGCGCGCCGCGCCGTCAGAGGGCCAGACGCCCCGTCGCGAGCCCGATCAGACGGTCCATCACGTGCGCACCGTCGGCCCGCAGGCCGTTGTGCTCGTACTGGCTCGTGATCCAGGGGTGCAGCCGTGGCAGCAGGGCGGCGGTCTCGAGCGAGAACTCGAGGGGGACGTAGGCGTCGACCGCGTACACGGCGGCCGCGCCAGGCACGTCGGAGGCCCGCAGGGCGTCGGCGTCGTACAGCGTGTTCCACTCGTGCTGGGCCAGCAGGTCCGCGGTCTCGGCCCACGGCCGCAGCTCGGGGTCCTCGCGGAACAGGGAGCGGTGCAGGTGCTCGCCGCCCAGGAGCGTCACGTCCTCGTGCACCCGTTCGGGCATCGTGCGGTCCGCCGACCAGTTGGTGACCCCGCCGTCGGCGTACGAGGACTCGTGGAACACGGCGTACAGGGGGTTGCGTCCCGCGAAGGGGAGCGCGGCGGCGAGGTCGTGGCGGAAGGCGGGGCCGCGATGGTCGAGCTCGAGCAGGTAGTGCAGCTGCTCGGGTCCTCCCGAGGCGCCGAGCCGGTGGCCCAGCGTGCGCAGGCGGTCGACGGAGACGGGGTCGCCCGTGGGCAGCAGGATCTCCCCGTCGCGGGCGCGGGCCATGAGCTCGCGCATGCGCTCGCGGTCCCCGGGGAAGCGGCGGTAGTAGCCCTCGGACTTCGCGATCATGATCTCCCAGGTCGCGGCGTAGACGTCGTCGACGTGGCGCCCCACGGCGGACAGCCCGCCGGTCAGGTAGGTCTCGCGCAGGGAGTCGGCGTGCACGCTCAGGTAGCGCAGGGTGCAGAAGCCGCCGAAGGACTGGCCCAGCGTGCTCCAGCGCTCGGCGCCGAGGGCCTCGCGCACGGCCTCGCAGTCCTCGACGATCTCGTCGGCGCGCAGGTGCGTGAGGTACTCCGCGCGCTGGGCGGCGCTCGCCTCGCCGAGCGTGCGCGGGGAGCCCGCCCGGGCGACGTCGCCGGGGGTGAAGGCCTCGGGCAGCGGCGTGTCGAGGCCGACGGGGGTCGACCGGCCGGTGCCGCGCTGGTCGAGCATGACGACCTGGTAGTCGGCGAGGGCGCGCTCGAGCCACGGCGGGGAGACGGGGTCGAGGGTCGGGCGGGGCGCCTCGCTGCCCGGTCCGCCCTGGAGGAAGACGAGGTAGGGCCGCTCCTCGCCGCCGCGGGCGGTGACGACGCGTGCGAACACCTCGATCGTGCCGCGCGCGGGATCGGAGCGGTCGAGCGGCACGTCGAGGGTGAGGTCGCGCAGCGTGAGGCCGGGCAGGGTCTGGACGGATTCGCGGGGGGTCATGCCCCCACTGTAGGGACGGGCGCGGCTCAGGCCTGCCCGTCGTCGAAGTAGGCGCGCAGGTCGGGGGCCACGGGCGGGATGTCGAACGGCACGCCCCCGCTGCGGATCGAGGCGGCGCCGTACACGCCGGTCGCGACGGCCTCGCGCGCCGCGATCACGGAGACGTCGGTGCGGCCGCCCTCGCGCGCGAAGCGCACGAACTCGGCGACCAGCCCGGGGTCGGCGCCGCCGTGTCCGCCGTCGCCCCAATCGATCACCTCGACCGCGTCGGGACGCCCGGGCCCGCTGCGTCGAGAGGTCCAGATGTGGATCTGGTCGCCGCCCTCGTCACCCATGTTCTCGATCCGGCCCTCGTCGCCGATCACGGTGTAGTTGCGCCAGTAGTCAGGGGTGAAGTGGCACTGCTCGTAGGACGCGAGGATGCCGCCCTCGAGCGTCATGTGGAGCATCGAGAGGTCCTCCACGTCGACCGTGGGGTTCAGCTCCCGCTGGGCGCGCGGCGGCCAGGTGCCGGTGTCGAACCAGTCCGGCATGCGCCGCTCGGAGTTGTCGTGCCGATCGGCGACGTCGCCGTACACGGCGAGCGTGCCGATGCCGGAGACGCGCCGGGTGTAGGCGCCCGCGAGCCAGTGGATCACGTCGATGTCGTGGGCGCCCTTCTGCAGCAGCAGGCTCGTGGAGCGGGCGCGCTCGGCGTGCCAGTCCTAGAAGTAGAAGTCGCCGCCGTTGCCCACGAAGTGCCGGCACCAGATCGCCTGCACGGCCCCGATCCGGCCGGAGTCGACGATCGCCTTGAGCTGCCGCACGACGGGCATGTGGCGCATGTTGTGGCCGACGTAGAGCCGGGCGCGTCGCTCGCGTGCGAGCGCGAGCATCGCGTCGGTGTCCTCGACGGAGATCGCCATGGGCTTCTCCGTGAAGGTGGGCAGGCCGCGCGCGAGCGTGCGCAACGCGAGGGGGGCGTGGAGGTCGTCGGGCGCGAGGATCATGACGGCGTCGACGTCGGGGCTCTCGAGCAGCTCGTCGACGTCGCCGACGGTGCGCACGGCGTCGCCCAGGACGGCGCGGGCGTCGGCACGGCCGCGCTCGGTGGGCTCGGCCACGACGGTCACGACCGATCCCTGGCCCGGACGGTGGGCGTGCCGGGCCACGGGGCCGCGCGCGCCGAAGCCGAGGACGCCGATGCGCAGGTCGGGACGCGGCGTCGTGGTCATGCGATCACCTCGAACAGGGGCCCCGCCGCGAGCGCGAGGCGGGGGTGCGGTTCCTCGAGCTCGACGAGCACGATCTCGTTGCTGCCCGCGTGCAGCAGCGGGGCGGGCACGTAGAGGGACTGCTGGGGGCCGCGTCGCCAGTAGCGGCCCACGCACGTGCCGTTGACGTAGGCGACGCCGTGCCCGCAGCCCGACACGTCGAGGTGCACGTCGCCCGTCTCGTCGGCCTCGCGCTCGAGGCTCGCGAGCACCACGAGCGGGAGCGCCGCGGGGCCCTCCGCGGCGGCGCTGCGGGCGTGGTCGGCGAGCTCGGCGCCCATCTCCTCGAGCGGGAGCGGCACGGCCTCCCAGCCGCCGAGGAAGCGCACGTCGCGCCACACGCCGCCGAGCACGCCCTTGCGCTCGCCGAGCAGCGGACCGAAGTTGGTGCGGCCGAGGCTCTCGACGAGGATCTCGAGACGCACGCGGCGGCTCCCCCCGTCGGGCAGGAGCGCCTCGGCGAGAGGCTCGAGAGGCTCGAGGGGCACGACGGCGGGCACGTGCGGGTTGCCGGTGCCGTCGGCGATCCCGGCCACCGTGCCGTCAACGAGCACGAGGGCGCGGTCGTGGAGGTCGTACAGCTCGAGCGGGGCCAGGGCCGAGCCCTCCTCGCGCGCGAGCTCGAGCTCGCGGCGGTACAGGAGCATGCCCCGTTCGAGGCCGAGGTCCTCGAAGGCGGGCGGCGCGACCGCACGCGGCGCGAGCTCGGTCCAGCGCGCGAGGTCCTGCAGCGAGGCGACGTGCTCGAGGCGGAGGGCGCCCGCGGTCTGCACGGGCGGCTCGGCCTCGAGGCCGAGGCTCTCGAGCTGCTCCGTGAGCGGCGGCAGCTCGCGGTGGCGCCCGATGACCTCGCGGAAGGCGTGGAACTTCTCGGTGAGGGCGCCGTTCTCTGCGATCGGCGCGTCGTAGTCGTAGCTCGTCGTGGTCGGCTGCAGGAGCCCGCCCTCGGTGTTGGCGCCGGCCGTGAGGCCGACGTTGGTGCCGCCGTGGGCCATGTAGAGGTTCACGCTCATGCCCGCGTCGAGCATGGTCGCGAGCTCGCGCGCGGCGTCGGCCGCGTCGCGCACGTGGTGCTCCTCGCCCCAGTGGTCGAACCAGCCGTTCCAGAACTCCATGCACATCAGCGGCGCCGCGGGCAGCTCCTCGCGCGCCATCGCGAGCACCTCCTCGGTGCGCGAGCCGAAGTTGACGGTGGCCAGCACGTCGTCGATCCGACCGGCGTCGAGCCAGCGGCGGCCCGGGCCGTCGGAGGTCACGAGCAGCTCCTCGATGCCGCGGGCGCGCAGGCCGTCGCGCAGGTGCAGGAGGTACTCGGCGTCGTCGCCGTAGGAGCCGTACTCGTTCTCGACCTGCACCATCACGACGCGTCCGCCGCGCGAGGCCTGGCGCGCGACGATCACGGGGATGAGCGCGTCGAACCATGCGTCGACGGCGCCGAGGAAGGCGGGGTCCATGCACCGCAGGCGCATCGGACCCTCCCGCAGGAGCCAGCCGGGCAGGCCGCCGCCCTCCCATTCGGCGCAGATGTAGGGGCCCGGGCGCACGATGACGTCGAGGTCCTCCTCGGCGGCGAGGTCGCAGAACGCCCCCAGATCGAGCGACAGGCCCAGCTCGGGCAGCGCGCCGAAGCGGGTGCGGCCGGGTGCGGGCTCGTGCAGGTTCCACGGCACGTAGGTCTCGACGGTGTTGCAGCCGAGCGCCACGAGACGCCGCAGCCGGTCCTTCCACAGCTCGGGATGCACCCGGAAGTAGTGCAGCGCCCCGGAGACGATCCGGTGGGGCGCGCCGTCGCGCACGAAGCCTGTCGGGGTGGGGACGAGCAGAGCTGTCATCGCCCCATCGTCGCAGATCGCCGTCAGCGCACGCGCACGGACAGGCAGGTCACGCAGCCCTCGAGCTTCTCGTACTCGCCCACGGGCACGGTGATGACGCGCAGCCCCCGCTCGGCGAGCAGGGCGGCGGTGCGGGGCGCGCCGTCGGCCATCAGCACGGTGTCCTCGTCGATCACGACCACGTGCGAGCCGGGCTCCTCGGGGACCTCGACGAAGCTCCCGAACAGGGCGGGGTCGTCGACGACGGGCCCGTAGCCGATCACGGTGCCGTCGGGCAGGGCGGTCACGGCGCTCTTGAGGTGCAGCGCCTTGGTCACGGGGACCTCGTGCACCGTGTAGCCGCGGGGCTCGACGAAGGCGGTGAGCTGGGCGATGCCCTCGGCGTTGGTGGTGCCGGTGCGGCCGACGTACACGTCGGGGCCGACCTTGAGCACGTCCCCGCCGTCGAGCGTGCCGGGCGGCTGGATCTTGACGTGCTCGATGCCGAGCTCGTCGAGCACGGGGGTCACGGCGTCGGTCTCGGGGTTGCGGGCGGGGGCGCCCGGGTTGGTGACGACCGCGAGGTCGCCGAACATCACGACGGTGTCCTCGATGAAGACGGAGTCGGGCAGGTCGTCGGCCACGGGGACCTCGACGACGCCCCAGCCCTGGGCCCGGAACGCCGCGACGTAGGCCCGCCACTGCTCGGCGGCCGCGTCGAGGTCGAGCGGCTCGCGCTCGCGGAAGGTCACGATGCCGTCGTCGAGGGACGCGGCCGGGGGGCGCACCAGGATGTAGGGGCGCTCGGCGGGGGTGGTCGTGGTCATGGCTGCCTCGCTCGCGATGGTCGGGGGTGTGGGCGTCACGCTACTGGCCGGCGCGGCGGGGGCGCCGGGGCGCCAGTCAGGAGGTCACGGGGTCGCGCAGCAGGGGCCCGGTCATGCAGTGCCCGCCGCCGCGGCCGCGGCCGAGCTCGGCGCCGACGATCGTGTGCACGGTGATGCCGGCCCGGCTCAGCAGGTCGTTGGTGACGGTGTTGCGGTCGTAGGCGAACACCTCGCCGGGCCGCAGCGCGACGACGTTGTTGGCGCTGTCCCACTGCTGGCGCTCGGCCGAGTACGCGTCGCCGCCCGTGTCGACCACGCGCAGGTCCTCGAGCCCGAGGGCCCGCGGGATGACCTCGAGCAGGGGCGCGCTCTCGGCCGTGACGTGCAGCCCTCCCCCGCTGCCGGGGCGCAGGGTGAACGGGCGGATGTCGTCGACGATCGAGCGGTAGACCGTGACCACGTCGCGGTCGGCGAAGGTGAGGATCGTGTCGAGGTGCATCGCCGAGCGCAGGCGCGGCATGCCCGCGACGATCACCTGCTCGGCCGCGCCGGTGTCGAACAGCCGTGCGGCGACCTGGGTGATGGCCTGCTGCGAGGTGCGCTCGCTCATGCCGATCACCACGACCCCGTCGCCCAGGACGAGCACGTCCCCGCCCTCGAGGGTCGCGGCGGCGCGGTCCCGCTCGGGGTCGCCCCACACGATCTGCCCCGCGGCCGGCCGGAAGCCGGGGTGGAACAGGTAGACGGCCTTCATGAGCAGGGTCTCGTCGCGCCGGGCCGGCCAGTACAGGGGGTTGAGGGTGAGCGCGTCGCCGATCCAGGTGGTCGTGTCCCGCGTGTAGAGCATGTTGGGCAGCGGCGGCAGCACGTACGAGGTGGGGGCGCCGCGCGGGGCGGCCCGGGTCAGGGCGAGCGACCAGGCGGACTCGGGCAGCTCGTGCACGGCGAGGCCGCCGATCAGGGTGTCGGCGAGCGCGGGGGCCGCGAGCTGCTCGAGGTGGGCGCGCACCTCGTCGACGAGCAGCAGGCCCACGTGGTCGGGCCGGATCTTGCGGTCGAGGATCCAGGTGCGGGCTCCCGGCTGCTCGAGGGTCGTCGTGAGCACCTCGCGCAGCTCGAGGACCTCGACCCCCTCGGCGCGCAGCTGGGCTACGAAGGCGCGGTGGTCCTCGATCGCGCGGTCGACCCAGAGCACGTCGTCGAACAGCAGCTCGTGGCTGTTGCTCGGCGTCAGCCGGTGATGGGCGCGGCCGGGCTCGCACACGAGCACGCGGCGGAGCGGACCGACCTCGGAGTGGACCCCGAAGGCGGGCATGGACTCAGACTCAGACTCGGACTCTGCATCGGACACGGGCACGGCGGTCCTCCTGTGGGGGCGGGGTCGGACGGGGTCAGCCGGCGAGCGCGACGGGCCCGGCGGGCAGGGGGCTCGTCTGCGCGGCGGCGGGGGCCGGCTCGGCGAGGGGGAGGATGCCGGGCGTCTGGTGGGCGCTCGCCTCCTCGGGGCGCACGTCGAGGTGGATCCCCGCGAGCATGCAGCGCACGGAGCCGCCCGCGAGCTCGATGGGCTCGACGTCCATGGGCAGCAGGGTGCTCGTCGCCTCGATGGCCGTGCGCTGGGAGACGGTCAGGCTCGCGGCGGCGCGTGCGGAGAGGGCGAGCAGACGCCGGGCGCCGCTCCCCCGCAGCTCGATGACGTTGCCCGCGAACTCGCGCACCTGGGCGCGCGAGAGCGGGATGACGGCCTTGCCGCTGTCCTCGAGCCGCGCGGCGACCTGGGCGCGGCGCGCGGGGTCGGCGATCGCCTCGAGGCAGACGAGGGCGAACTCGGTCGCGATCCCCATCATCACGTTGGTGTGGTAGATCGGCACGCCGCGCTCGTCGAGGGCGTCGAACACCATCGGCTCGTAGCCGAAGGTCGTGCAGAAGCGCTCGAGCAGCCGCGGGTCGGCGCGGCGGGAGCGGGCGACGTACGCGATCCGGAACTCGTGGTCGAGCACCATCGCGCCGGTCCCCTCGAGGTAGACGCCGTCGCGCTCGAAGCCCGAGTAGTCGACGATCTCTTGGACCCGGTAGACCTGCTTGAGGGCCTCGAGCACGTCGGCGCGCCGCTCGGCGCGGCGGTTGGGCGCGCACATCGGGTACACGGCCACGCGTCCGCCGCTGTGCGTGCTGAACCAGTTGTTGGGGAACACGCTGTCCGGCGTCGCATCGGTCTCGTCGTCGAACAGGTGCACGCGCACGCCCGCGGCGCTCAGGGTGCGGGCCACCTCGGTCGCCGCCCGGTGCGCCGCCCCCGCCACGTCGCACACGGGGGCGCTCTGGTACGAGTCGTGCGAAAGCGCGCTCTGATACGAGTTGTCGAGCGCGGTCAGCGGGTTGGGGGCGAAGCGCGACGGGCGCACGAGCACGACGGCGCGCGGGGCCTGGACCGACATGCCTCAGCTCGCGCGGGTGAGCGCCGCGGCGCCCGCGGACACGAGGGCGAACAGGTCCTTGGGGTCCTCGGGCTCGGCGATCATGTCGAGCTCGGGCACCCCGGAGTCGCCGCGCAGACTCTCCCGCACCACGCACAGGGCGGTGAAGTCCTCGATCGCGAAGCCGACCGAGTCGAACACGGTGATCTGCTCGGCGCTCGTGCGACCGGGCGCCTCGCCGCGCACGACGCGCCACAGCTCGGTCACGGGGTGGTCGGGGGGCAGCTGCTGGATCTCCCCCTCGATGCGGGTCTGCTCGGCGTACTCGACGAAGATGTCGGCGCGGTGCAGGATCGCCGGGTCGAGCTCGGTCTTGCCGGGGCAGTCGCCGCCGATCGCGTTCAGGTGCATGCCGGGGGCGATCATCGCGTCGGTGACGACGGTCGCGTTGGTCTTGTCGGCGGTGCAGCTCGTGACGACGTCGGCGCCCGCGCACGCGTCGGCGGCGTTGCGGGCCCGCACGATCTCGAAGCCGAGGGGCCGCATGTTGCGCTCGAAGGTGTCGAGCGCGCCGGGATCGCTGTCCCAGATCCGCAGGGACTCGATGCCGAGCACGCGGCGGAAGGCGAGGGCCTGGAACTCCGACTGGCTGCCGGTGCCCACGAGCGCCATCACCGAGGCGTCGGGGCGGGCGAGCCGGCGAGCGGCGAAGGCGGAGGTCGCGGCCGTGCGCAGCGCCGTCAGCAGGGTCATCTCCGACAGCAGCACGGGGTAGCCGGTCGAGACGTCCGCGAGCACGCCGAAGGCGGTGACGGTCTGCAGACCCGCCTTGGGGTTCAGGGGGTGGCCGTTGACGTACTTGAAGCCGTAGGTCTGGCCGTCGCTCACCGGCATGAGCTCGATGACGCCGGTCGGCGAGTGGCTCGCAATGCGCGCGCACTTGCTGAACTCCTCCCAGCGGGCGAAGTCGGTTTCGAGGGCGTCCACGAGACGAGCGACGATCGTCTCGATCCCGGTCGTCTCGATCCACTCCCGCATGCGGGCCACATCCACGAACTGCACCATGACCGCTCTCCTCCCTGTCGTCCGTGGGGTTCACGCTACGAACTCGGTGAGTGCACATTCAATCGGCATCACGACTCAATTCTGACCCCTGCTGCACACAGTGGAAACACTCCTCGTACACTCTGCCCATGAACGGTTCCATCGATGACCTCGACCGCCAGCTCATCGCCCTGCTGCGTGCCAACGGGCGCGAGTCCGTCGTGCAGCTCTCGCGGCGGCTCGGGGTGACCCGCGCGACCGTCACGGCACGGCTCGACCGCCTCGTCGAGTCCGGCGTGATCGTGGGCTTCTCGGTGCAGGTGCGCGACCCCGCCGAGGTGTCGGCGGTGCGCGCGATCATGCTGGTCGCCGTCGAGGGCCGCAGCCTGCGCGAGGTGATCCGCTCGCTGCGCGGGGTGCCCGAGATCGCGGCCCTGCACACGACCAACGGGCGCTGGGACATGGTCGCGGAGATGAGCTGCGAGAACCTCGCCGCCTTCGACCACGCGCTCGGCGTCATCCGCGGCATCGACGGGATCCGCGACAGCGAGACGAGCATCCTGCTGAGCTCCGCGACCGCGTGAGACCGGAGCCCGCGCGAACCCCGCGAGCTGCGGGGACCCGACGGGCCGGCGTCCTCACGCCGGCCCGCCGGGCCGCTGGCCCGCTCACACGAGGAGGGTCACGCGGGGAGGAGCACGACCGGGATCATCGAGTGGCGCACGATCTTGGTCGCGCTCGAGCCCAGGAACACGCGCGCGAGCGGCCCCTGCGGCTTCGAGCCGATCACGAGCACGCCGTCGTCGTCCCACGGCACCGAGTCCATCGCCGCGCGCCAGCCGTGCCCGAGGCCCACGACGACCTCCACGTCGGAGGAGGGCAGGGTCCCGCGCAGCGTCGCGAGCATGCGCTCGGCCTGCTCGCGCGCCTGGGCGGCGACCTCGTCCTCGGCGTTGAGGCCCACCTCGGGCGGGTACATCGTGTCCATGCGCACGACGAAGGTGGCCAGGCGCAGCGGCACCTCGGCCTCGCGGGCGAGCGCGGCGGCGGTCGCGATGATGCCGGCGTCGGCGTCCCGGCCGTCCACGGCGCAGGTCACGCTCGTGAACCCGTCGGCCGGGCGATCGTAGCCGCGCGGGGCGACCGCGACCGGGATGCGCGCCGAGTGCACGAGCCGGTCGCTCGTCGACCCGAGCTCGACGCGGCCGCGCCGCCCGTCCTCGGACGAGCCGACCACGATCAGGGACGCGCCCACGTCGGCCGCGATCGCCTGGAGACCCGAGACGGCCGAGCGGTCGGCGTCCCAGCGGTAGGAGACCTCGAGGTCGAGCCCCCAGGCGTCGATCTCCGCCCGGGCCCTCGCGAGGGCGTGCTCGCCCTGCTCGGTCGACCAGCTCGCGAACTCGCCGTCCACCTGCCGGGCCATCGACGGCACGTTCCAGCGCGGCGGCACGATCGTCGCGACGAGGAGGTCCTCGCCGCGCGCCGCCGCGACGGCCGTGGCCAGCTCGAGCACGCCGGAGGACTGGCGCCAGGGGCCGTAGCCCGTCACGATCGTCACGGCGCCGCCTCCACCGGGGTCTCGGGGGCGTCCTGCGGATCGTTGAGGCGGCTGTGCTTGCGCCCCCACAGCAGGTAGAAGCCCAGCACGACGGCGACCCAGCCGACGAACCACGCGTACGTGCTCCAGTGCAGACCGGTCAGGATGTAGAGGCACGCCGCGATCGAGAGGATCGGCGTCACCGGATAGCCCGGCACGCGGAAGCCGCGCGGCAGGTCGGGCCGGCGCACGCGCAGCACGATCACGCCCGTCGAGACGACGATGAAGGCGCACAGGGTGCCGATCGAGACCAGGTCCCACAGGCTCGACAGCGGCACGAAGCCCGCGAGCAGCGCGACCACCGTGGCCACCACGACCGTGTTGAACACCGGGGTGTGGGTGCGGCGGCTGACCCGCGCGAACACCGACGGCAGCAGGCCGTCGCGGGCGATCGCGAACAGGATGCGGGTCTGGCCGTACAGGCACACGAGGGTCACCGAGAAGATCGAGATGACGGCCCCGGCCGAGAGCACGATCGCGGGCCAGGACGAGCCGACCACGTCCTCGAGGATCACCGCGAGGCCCGCCTCGGCCTGGTCGGGATCGGTGAAGGCCTGCCACGGCTGCGTGCCGAGCGCGGAGATCGCGATGAACAGGTAGACCGCGATGACCGTGCACAGCGCGATGAGGAGCGCGCGCGGCAGGGTCTTCTGCGGGTTCTTGACCTCGTCGCCCGCGGTCGAGACCGCGTCGAGGCCGATGAAGGTGAAGAAGATCGTGCCGGCCGCGGCGGTCACGCCCGAGGCGCCCATGGGGGCGAAGTCGGCGAAGTTGTCGGCGTTGAAGGCGGTGAAGGCGATGCAGCCGAAGAGGATCAGCACGCCCACCTTGATGAGCACCATGATCGTGTTGACCGCGGCGGACTCGCTCGTGCCGCGGATCAGCAGCAGGGCGCACAGGAAGACGAGCACGACGGCGGGCAGGTTGATGACGCCGCCTGCGAAGGGCCCGGCCTTGATCACCTCGGGCAGGTGCCAGCCGAACAGATCCAGGAGCAGCCGGCTCAGGTAGTCGCTCCAGCCCACGGCGACGGCGGACGTCGAGACGCCGTACTCGAGCAGGAGGCATGCGGCCACGCCCATCGCGACGATCTCGCCGAGGGTCGCGTAGGCGTAGGAGTACGTCGAGCCGGAGGCCGGGACCGCCGAGGCCATCTCGGCGTAGCAGACCGCCGAGAGCCCGGCCGCGAGGCCGGCGAGGAGGAAGGAGAGGATGACGGCGGGCCCGGCGAGAGGCACCGCCTCGTGCATGACGAAGAAGACGCCGGTGCCGACGGTGCCGCCGACCCCGAACATCGCGAGCTGGAAGGTGCCGATCCGGCGCTCCATCCCGCCGGGGGCCGCGGCGGGCGGCGTGATGGGCTTCTGGCGGAACAACTGATGTGCGAGGGCCATGGGGCTTCCTCTCGGAGAGCATGTCTGGAGACGCCATCGGACCGCGGGCGAGGACGCCCGCGGTCCGATGGCGATACTGCTTCACGAGGAGGACCGTCGCCGGGTGACGCAGGCCTTTCCGTGCGTGAAAGACTAGCGGCAACGGATGTGCAATCACAATTCCAGCAGTGCGCACGATGGGCGGCGATTGTTCGCATTGTGGAATGCGAGGTCGCCCATTGTGCGCACTGCGTGGGGAACGGACTGCACAGCCGTCCCCGTCGGCTCAGCCCTTGACGGAGCCCTCCGTGAGGCCGCCGCGCCAGAACCGCTGCAGCACGATGATGAGGATCGCGAGCGGGATCACCGAGAGCAGCGCGCCACCCACCGTGAGCTCGTAGAACTCCGGGAGACGGTCGGTCTGCGCACGCCAGTTGTTCAGGCCCAGCGTGATCGGATACAGCCTCTCGTCGGCCAGCATCACGAGGGGGAGCAGATAGTTGTTCCACACCGCGACGAACTGGAACAGGAAGATCGTCACGATCGCCGGCATCAGCTGGCGCAGCACGAGGAAATGGAAGATCCGCATCTCCCCCGCGCCGTCCAGACGACCCGCCTCGAGCATCTCGTCCGGGATCGCGGCGCCCGCGTAGATCCGTGCCAGGAACAGCCCGAAGGGGCTCAGCAGCGACGGGATCAGCACCGCCCAGTAGGTGTTGGTGAGGCCGATCTTGCTGAACACGAGGAACAGCGGCAGAGCGGTCGCGGTGCCCGGGACGAGCACGCCGCCCAGGACGAAGGCGAAGATCGCGTTGCGTCCGGGGAAGTCGTACTTGGCGAGCGCGTAGCCGGCCGCGACCGAGAAGTAGGTCGCGAACAGGGCGCCCACCCCCGAGTACAGGAGCGAGTTGAGCGCCCACCGCGGGAAGGCCCCGCCGTTGGCCGTGAACACGTTCCGGATGTTCTCGAAGAGCTGGAAGTTGCCGCCGAACCAGAAGCCGTTGGTCCCGAACAGGGCGTCGGTCGACTTGGTGGCGTTGACGATCACCCAGTACACGGGCAGCAGGAAGTAGATCGCCACGATCACGAGCACCGCGGTGACGATGATCGTGGTGGTCGGCTTGGTGCCCGCGGTGCGGGTCTCATGCCCCTTCTTGGCGCCGCGCGCGGGAGCCCGCCGCACCGTGGTGTCGGTCGCCGTGCTCATGATTTCCTCCCGATGCGGTTCGAGATGCCGAGCGCCACGGCCGACAGGATGAAGGCCGCCAGCGCGATGATGACGGCCTCGGCGGACGCCATGCCGATGTCGTTGTACTGGAACGCGTAGGCGTACGCCGACAGGTTCGGGGTGTACTCGGAGTTGATGCCGGAGCTCATGGAGCTCAGCACCTGGGGCTCGGCGAACAGCTGCAGGGTGCCGATGATCGAGAAGATGATCGTCAGCAGCAGCGCCGGCCGGATCAGCGGGATCTGGATCGACGTGACGATGCGCATCGCGCTCGCGCCGTCGATCTTCGCGGCCTCGTAGATGTCACCGGGGATGGCCTTCAGCTGCGCGATGATGATGAGCATGTTGTAGCCGGTGTAGGTCCAGGTGACGATGTTGGCGATCGACCACAGCACCATGTTCGGTCCCAGGAAGTCGACGTTGATGCCGACCCATCCGAGGACGTCCACGATCGGGCTCAGGCCCGGCACGTACAGGAACGACCACAGGATCGTGGCGATCACGCCCGGGATGCCGTAGGGCATGAAGTAGGCGGCCCGGAAGAAGCCGGGCCACTTCGCCGAGGCGCTCTCGAGCAGCAGGGCCAGCACGGTCGAGGCGACGATCATGACCGTCACCTGCACCACGCCGAACAGCAGCATGCGCCCGATGGCGCTGATGAAGTTGTCGTTGGTCAGCGCGGAGATGTAGTTCTCCAGTCCGGCGAAGCGGCTGGTCACGCCCTCCTCGCCGAGCAGACCGCGCCGCTCGACCGTCATGAAGCTCTGTCCGATCGCGATCACGATGGGAAGGACCATCGTGAACAGGAACAGGAGCAGGAAGGGCGCCATCAGCGCCCACGGAGCCCATTTGCTCTTCACTTGGCCACCTCCACGTTCAGGCCGATCTTGCGCATGATGTCGGCGATGTCGTCCTGTGCCTGCGGCAGCATCTTCGTGAACGTGTTGGACCCGCCGACCACGGAGAGCATGCCGTCGCCCAGCCGGGCGTTGACGCGCTGCATGAGCGGGGCCCACACCCAGTCGAGGTTCTGCCCCTTGGCCATCGGGAGGATCACGTCCTCGTTGTAGTTCTGGCCGCTGAAGAACTCCGAGGGCTTCTCGCGCTCCTTGCCGATGTAGTCGGCCGACGGCGACCAGCCGATGCCCGAGTACTCGATCATGGCGTCGATGCCGGCGGGGTCCGTGCACATCCAGGTGAGGAACTCGAGCGCCTCGGCGGGATGCTGGCTCGTGGACAGCACGGCGGCCGAGGAGCCGCCGAGGCCGCCCGAGGCGTAGCCGTCCTGCCAGCGGGGCATGGGCGCGACCTTCCACTTGCCGGAGCCGTCGGGCACGCCCTCGATGAGCGCGTCGCCCCACGAGCCGCCGATGTAGGAGAGCACGTCGCCCTTGCCGGCGGCCGCCATCCACGGCGTCGAGAACGAGCCGTAGCCGGTGCCGATCAGCTGGTCCTTGATGATGCCGTCCCAGAAGTCGGCGACCTCGAGGGAGACGTCGTCGGCCATGTGCAGCACCCACGTGTCGCCCTTGGGCTCGAACCAGTTGGCGCCGCGCTGCATGGCCCACATGGGGAGGACCGAGCCGTCGCCCGGGTCGATCGTCATGATCGTCTTGCCGGCGTCCTTGACGTGCTGCGCGAGCTCACGGAACTCGTCCCAGGTCTCGGGCGGGGTCAGGCCCAGCTCGTCCTCGAGCACCTGGCGGTTGTAGAACATCGCCGCGGGGCCGGTGTCCTGGGGGATCGCCCACACCGAGTCGCCGATCTTGACCTGCGCGAAGGCTCCGGGGTCGAAGGCGCTCTCCTTGTCGAGGGCGCCGTAGCGACCCACGTCGGTGAGGGCGCCCGCGAGCGCGAACTCGGGGACGGCGCGCAGCTCCACCTGCGCGATGTCGGGGCCGCCGCCCGCGGCGACGGCCGACAGGATCTTGGCGTAGCCGCCCGAGTCGCCGCCGGGGATCCACACCGCGCGGACCTCGATGCGATCCTGGGTCGCGTTGTAGACGTCGGCGACCTTCTGCAGGTCCTTGAGCCACGCCCAGTACGTGAGCGTGACCTTGCCGGACGAGGCCGGGATGGTGGGCCCGCTGTTGACCGTCGCCGCACCCGTGCTCGTGCACGCGGCGAGTCCGGCGGCCAGGGCCGCGGCTCCGCCGCCGAGGACGGCGCGCCGACTGGTCGTTCGGGCACGTGAGCCGGACCGGGGCCGTGGCCCGGGTGGCGGGGAAGAAGCCGCCCGGTGGCGACGCAGTTCGCTCATCGCTCCTCCTTGAGTCGACCCTCAGTATGGCGCGCGACTGGGACGGGGGTCACATCAGGGCCGTGGAGCGGGCCGAGCGGGGTGGGGGGTGCGCGGGGGCTGGCGGGGTGTCGGCGGGGCGGAAGTGGGGACGGGAGCGGTGTCCGGCAGCGAGGGGCGGAGCGGGCACCGGGGCCCGCCGGGCGTCGGGGCGTCGGGGCGTCGGGGCGTCGGGGCGTCGGGGCGTCGGGGCGTCGGGGCGTCGGGGCGTCGGGGCGTCGGGGCGTCGGGGCGTCGGGGCGTCGGGGCGTCGGGGCGTCGGACGATCATCCCTTCTCACATCCCCGCCCGCCCTTCACCCGCCGCGACCGCCGACCTGCCCCCGTCGAGATGGCCTTTTCGGGCGGAATCTCCTTAGGATTCCACCCGAAAAGGCGATCTCGATGCGGCACCGGCCAAGGATTCCACCGGAAACGGCGATCTCGATGCTCGGGGAGTTCCGCCTCCAGCTGCAATCTCGCCACGGATCTCGATTCCGGCCTGAACGGCGACCTCGTGGCGACGGCGGATGGGCTCCCTCTCGACCGACAGGGCGGCGACGGAGCCCCGACTCGAGGTCGGACGGCATCCAGGGTGGAGAGTTCCCTGCCTCCGGGAGCCGCCGGGCCCGACAGCTCCGACAGCTCCGACAGCTCCGACAGCTCCGACAGCTCCGACAGCTCCGACAGCTTGGCTTACCACCTTTCCGCCATGGCATCTGTTCGTTCGTCGGCCCTTCCGTCACGGGGCCCGCTCGCCCCGATCGAGCACGGCCACCCTGCTCACTGTCTGCCACAAGTCCGCGCCCATGCTTGCGGATTCAGCTGCACCTGCCCGGCCCGAAGCCCGCTTCCACCGGAATGCCTCGACAGCCACCCACCGCCTTCCACCGTCCCATTCGACGTTCCCTCCCCACGCAGAGTTTTCCGGCTCTTCAGAGTTGAGTGTGGGTGCGCCGGTGGTGCGGGGTAGCTGGTGGTAGGCGTCGAGGTCCCGGATGATGAGCGGACTTCTACCTCTGCTCGCACCAAGGACCTCGACGATGCACAACCATAGTTGCGTATGCCCTGACGCGCTCGATCGCTGTGGGAGATGCGATCTTCTCCTGGACTTCCCCGGCCTTCACCTGATCGCGGTCTCGCAGGCTCCCTCAGGCCTGATGCTCGAGGTGGAGTCCTGCGATCCGGTCACGGGCTGCCCTGGCTGTGGAGTCATCGCGACTGGTCACGGCCGTGTGATGGTCGAGATGATCGATGCGCCCTGGGCCGGCAGGCCGGTGCGGATCCGGTGGCGGAAGCGCCGCTGGATCTGCCTCGAGGACATCTGTCCCGTGGCGACGTTCCTCGAACAGGATCCCGAGGTCTGCGCACCGCGGGGACTGTTGAGCATCCGTGCGGTTCGGTGGGCGATCAGCCAGCTCCGCCGTGAAGGAGCGACGATCCAGGGCCTGGCCCGGCAGCTCGGCACCACCTGGAACACGCTCTGGTCCCAGGTCCAGCCCGTCCTGACCCTGGCCGCCGAGGACCCGTCCAGGTTCGAAGGAGTGCATGTCCTGGGCGTGGACGAGCATGTCTGGCATCACCGTGATCCTCGCCGGCGTGGTCCGAAGGAACTCACCGGGATGGTCGATCTGACGCGCGGCCCCCACCCGACCGCGAGGCTTCTCGATCTCGTCCCGGGCCGATCCGGGACGGTCTATCGCAACTGGCTCGACGAGCGGGGCGAGGAGTTCCGGCAAAGTATCGACATCGCGACGCTGGATCCGTTCCAGGGATACAAGAACGCGATCGATGACCGCCTCGAGGATGCCACCTGCGTACTGGATGCGTTCCACATCGTGAAGCTCGGCGGGGCTGCGATCGACGGCGTCCGCCGCCGGATCCAGCAGGAGACCCTCGGCCACCGCGGCCGCAAGGGTGATCCTCTCTACGGGATCCGCAACGTCCTTCGCGCCGGCCGAGAACGCTTGACGAGCAGGCAACAGGTGCGTCTGGCCAGCGCTTTCGACGCCCATCCCGCTCACATCGAGGTCGAGGTCGCCTACCACTGCGTCCAGGACCTCCGAGACGTGTTCCACCAGCCCACACCCGCCCGGGGTCGTCGACTGGCCGAGCAGCTGATCGAGAAGCTGCCATCGTGCCCGATCCCCGAGATCGCGCGGCTCGGGAAGACGCTACGCCGCTGGAAGACCGCGTTCCTGGCCTACTTCGACACCGACGGCGCGAGCAACGGCGGGACAGAGGCCGTCAACGGGATCATCGAACTCGGCCGCCGCATCGCCAGAGGGTTCCGCAACTTCGAGCACTACCGACTCCGCATGCTCCTCATCACCGGCGGTCTCGACGCCTCACCCCACACTCAACTCTGAAGAGCCAGTTTTCCACATTCTCGAAAAGGTCTCCGGAGTGCGGTCCCGTTTGTCAGACCCTCTCGGAAGAATAGGGGCATGACGACAAGACGGGATCATTCGAGGGCCGAGGGCCCGGAGCGCGATGACCGCGCCCGGGCACTGGGCGCGGACGGTCCTGCCCTGTCGCGGTCGGGAGGGGGTGACGTTCCGGCGCGCGGCACGAGCACGAGGTCGATGCCCACCGAGGGAACGGCATCGAGACGCAATGACGGGTCGCTCCCGTCGAGCACCCGCGTGCCTTCGGGTACTGCCGCAACTGACGGCGACTGCACCGCCCCCGCTGATGATGCCTTGTCCCAGGTCCTCGCCCAGGCGGAGATGCTCAGCCGCGCCGGTGCGGCACGGGAGGTCGTGGCGTCGATCCTCGCGGGGGTGCTGGCAGCGGTGGAGGCCCCGGTGGCGATGCGTGATGGATTGGTCGACACCGAGCCCGGCTCTGCAGCCGAGGCCCTGGGTGTGGTCGCGGTCATCGATGAGCTCCGCTCCACCCTCGCGGCCCTGGACGCGACCTGGCAGGTCATGGCCGCGACCCGGATCGCCGACGCCGACGCCATGCGTGGCGTCCCGACGGCGGATCAGGGGCGCGCGGCCGCGCAGGAGCTGAGCCTGGCGCGCCGAGTCTCGCCGTCGGCGTCGTCGATGTCCCTGGCCGCGTCGCAGCGTCTGGTCACCCAGCTCCCCGGCACCTTCGGCCTGCTCGCCTCGGGGCGGGTCACCGAGCAGCAGGCCCGGGCGATCGCGGTCGCGCTCGATGACGTTGACCCTGATGTCGCCGAGTCCATCGATGAGGCCCTGACCGCCGACCCTGCACGCCTGAACGGTGTGGGGACACGGCGTCTGGGTGCCGAAGTCCGTGCTCTACGGGATGCGAAGGACCCGGATGATGCCCGGCACCGTGCCGCACGGGCAGCCCGCGGGCGGTGTGTGCGGACGCGCCTGCTGGATGACCACATGGTCGCCGTGACCGCCACGGTGCGAGCCGTGGATGCCAGCGCGGTGATGAAAGCCCTCCGTGCCGAGGCCGAGGCCCGTCGTGCTCAGGGGGCGATCGATGGGGTCCGGGCGCTCGAGGCTGATGCCCTGGTCGACGCGATCACCGGCGGTGATCGGGCATGGGACCCGTTTGTCTCGGGCGAGTCGCTGCCTGATGTGGAATTCGAGGGGATCCCTCTGGCCGTGGGGGTCATCGCTCCCGATGCAGAGGGTCGCGTCGAGATGCGGGACCGTGACATCCCCGGCCCGGGCCAGGGTGGTGACCATGATGTCTCAGGCCCGTACAAGGTGCGTGCCCCTAACTTCCCCGACACCAACCACCGTTCGACGGACCGCTACCGCCACCGCCGCATCACCATCGGCGTCGTGATCACCGACCGGGCATTGCTCTCCCCAGACGGGGCCGGGGAACTCGCCCACCTCGAGGGCTACGGTCCCATCCCCGCCCAGATCATCGCCGACACGTTGGCGGGGAAGCCACCGGGGTACAAGAACAAACCTGGCTGGGACGAACACCCCGACGCCTCCATGAACGCGACGATGAGACGGCTGTATACGCACCCCACGACGGGTGAGCTGGTGGCGATGGACTCGCGTGCCCGGGCGTTCCCTGCGTCGTTGGAGCAGATGGTGCGGTGGAGGGAGTCGACGTGCGCGAGTCCGTGGTGCAACGCCACCGTGCGTCACATCGACCACGTCACTCCGCACGCTGACGGTGGAGCCACGTCTTATGCGAACGCGCAGGGTCTCTGCGTCCGGTGCAATCTGCTCAAGGACCACGCCGGGTGGATCGTCACCCCCACCCGGGACAGTGACGGCGCGCCGGCGGTGACGTGGGCGAGTCCCGGGGGCGCGACCACGACCTGCCACCTCACACCACTCGGACCCCGCGAGAGCACCGACGATCCCTCGAATGTCGAGGCCGGGAGCCCAGGAGGCCACGGGGCCAGGACCACTGGCGACCCCGCCAGCCCTCCACCAGACCCCGGCGCCATCAGCTCGCCGCGCGTAGACGACGACTCCGACACCAAGGACCACCCGGCCGACCCATCCACTCCGGACGACACCGATGACCCTGGCACCGATGCCCCTCCGCTCCCCGACCCGTAGAGTCCGCGCGCTCCGGCGCAGCAGCTCGCGTGTTCAGGGACTCCCGCCTCCCTCGGCCGAGGCTCCGGTGCCGCCCGCCCTGGCCGATCCGGGCCAAGGCCGGACCAGTGCCGATCCGGCCGATCAAGTCCAGACCTGACCCGCCCCAAACCGGCCCTCAGGCTTTCCCGCCCGTCCGAGTCACCGTCACCGTCACCGGTCCCAGCGTTCCCGCACGGTCGCGAGCAGCGCATCGCGACGTCGGGTCCGATGCGCCCGCAACCCAGGCACCGTCGCACTGTCCGGGATCCGCGCCGCATCGACGAAGAACCCCAGGATCGCCGTGAGCATCGCCGTCCCCACCTCGCGCGGCACGCCATGGCGATCCAGCACGGCATCGAGTCGGCCGTTGACGTCGAGCACGCCCTGCGGGTCCTCGACCGAGGCGAGCAGCTGCACCGCATCGGCCACCCTGCTCCCCCGCGACGCCCACGCCCAGTCGACGAAGCGCACGGCGCCCGCCCGGCCATCCGCCCCGTCCCCCGCGATCAGCAGGTTGTCCGCTCGCAGATCCCCATGCACCAGGGTGTCACCCCCATGAGCGGCGATCCCCTCTCGCGCGGCCGCGCGCAGCGCCCCCAGACGCGCCGCGATCCACGGGTCCAGATCGGCCGGAGGGTCCGCCGCGACCCGCTCGAAGCCCAACAGGTCCTCGCCCAGCAGCTCGCCGATCGGCGGCAGGCCCGGCACCGGGCACGGTGTCGTATCCTCCTGCAGCTCGTCGAGCGCCGCGAGCACCGCATCGAGCTGGCCCGCGTCCCACGGCAGCTCGGGCACCGCCCCGGCGGCCGCCTCGGTCACGAGCACCAGCCACGGCCCCTCCTCGAACACCGCGAGCAGCGCCGGCACGGGCGCCGCTCCCGGCACCGCCGCGAGCACGTCCGCCTCCCGCCGGTTCAGCACGATCGAGTCGGGATTATCGACAGCGCGCACCGCCTTGACGAACACGGCCCGTCCCGAGACACCCCGCACGATCTCCGCGGTGCTGGGCGAGAAGCCGCCCGTCGCCCCGCGCGTCGCCACGACGCGCTCCCCGAGCACCCCCTCGACGCGCGCGTGCACGGTGTCGGGCAGGTCTCCCCAGGTCAGTCGCGTCGGCATCGGCCGATCATGGCAGGCACGACATCGTGCGGCCCAGCGGTTTTCCGCCTTCGCCCGAGCCGCCGGCTCAATCTCGGCTGGCCTCGGCCTCAGCTGGCCTCAGTCTCAGCAGGTCCCAGCCTCAGCCGCCGCCAGCCGCCGCCAGCCGGTCTCGGCCTCAGCCGTCCTCCGCGGTCGGGTCCCCGATCCAGCCGATCACGAGCGGGGCGGCCGACTCCACATGGCAGGCGACGTAGAGGAAGGGCCGGTCGAGCACGAGCTCATGCGGCTCCCCCGCATATCCCGAGGCCGCCGACCCGAGCACGGCGGTCGCGGCGGCGGCCTCCATGCCGTGCTCGTCGACCGTGATCACCGCCTGCTGCAGGACCTCGCTCAGGACCATGCCCCCGTCGTCGGCCATGCCGGAGAAGTCCGCCCCCTCGGCGAAGGCGCCGGTCATCCCGAGCTGCTCGAGCACCGCGCCGAGCTCGAGGGACGTACGCGTCGAGAACGCGGGCAGCGCGAGCTGGACCTCCGCCCCGTCGCCCTGGGCGAGCGCGGTCAGCAGGGCGCCCAGCCCCGTCGTGGGATCGGCGGCCGCCTGCGCCCAGCCGTCGAGCACGGCGCCCACCTCGGCGACGGGCTGCACGAGCGCGAGGCCGAGGCCGCCCCGGGCGCCCAGGAGGGTCGCGCGGCACAGCTCGTCCTCGTACCAGGACGTCGTCGTCCCGCGCAGGAGGCCGACGGGGACCGTCGAGCCGTCGGCGCGCGTGAAGGGGTCCTCGCCCTGGGGCTCGAGCAGGGGCGTGCCCCACGAGCCCGCCAGATGGAGCGCGTTGACGAGCACGATCACCGTCGACTCCGCGAGCACCCCCTCGCCGATGAGCTCCTCGATGAGGGAGTCCGTGGCCTTCTCGACGAAGGCGTTGATGTTCCGGCGCGCCTGCTCCCGCGACATCTCGTCCACGAAGTCCGCGGCGTGCGCACCGGCCCCGAGGTGCCGTGCGAGCGACTCGAGGTAGTCCTCGCGCACGGTGAGACGCTCGGACACCCAGACCCCGTCGGCGAGGGAGGCGGTGTCCGGCTCGGCGTCGTCCCCCGAGTCCTCCGCCGCCTGGTCCTCGCCGACCTCGGCGAGGGCGGCCGAGAGCGCGTTGGCGGCCTCCGCGAGCTCCTCGACGCCCGCGCCCAGCACGTCCTCCATCTGCTCGCGCGTGGTGCCCGCCGCACCGAGCGCCGCCATGGTCAGGGCGATCTGCGCCGAGAGCGGGGAGCACACGAGGTTCGTCGCGGATCAGTCCGCGGCCGCCAGCAGACGCGCCGTGAACGGCACCGCGAGGGGACCGGCCTGTGCGACGGGCCCGGGCTCCTGGCGCTCGACATCCGCGGTGAGCAGTCCCGCGTCCTCGTCGCCCGCCCCGCACGCGGCGAGCGCCGCCGCCCCACCGGCTCCGCCCAGGCCGAGCGCGGCCAGACGCACGGGTGCGGTCAAGGTGCTGCGACGTCGTACGAGAGCTGGTTCCATCGCCCCAGTCTCGCCGACCTCGCCCCACCGGACCACCCCCGGGGCCCGTACCATCGCTGGCATGCCCGACGATGCCGCCCGCCCCCACGCCGATGCGCCCGCCCCGGAGTCCCCTCGCCCCGAGGAGCCCCACGACAACCTCACGGTGACCGCGCACGAGCTGGCGCTCGACGGCGAGACCCTCCGCTACACCGCGACCGCCGGCACCTACGTGCTGCGCGAGGAGCCGCACGGGGAGACCTACGCCCGCTCGACGCCCTACGCCGAGCTCTTCGCGGTCAGCTACGTCGTCGAGACCGACCAGGACCCGTCCGAGCGGCCCGTCGTGTTCGCGTTCAACGGCGGCCCCGGCTCCTCGACCGTGTGGCTGCACCTCGGGCTGCTCGGCCCGCGCCGCGTGCTCGCGGGCGACGCGGCGAGCCCCGCCGCCCCGCCGTACGCGCTCGCCGAGAACCGCGAGACGATCCTGCGGGACGCGGATCTGGTGTGCGTCGACGCCATGACCACGGGGTTCTCGCGTCCTTCGCCGGGTGCCGCGCCCGACCGCCTGCACGGCTTCGCGGCCGACCGCGACCTCATCGCGAGCTTCATCCTCGAATGGCTCACCCGTCACGACCGCTGGACGAGCCCGATCCACCTGCTGGGCGAGTCGTACGGCACGACACGCGCCGCCGCGATCGCCGCACGCCTCATGGACCGCTACTTCGTGGCCACGAGCGGCATCGTGCTCCTCTCCCCCGTGCTCGACTTCGGCACGGTGTTCTTCACCCCCGGCAACGACGCCCCGTTCCTGCACTACCTGCCCACCTACGCGGCAATCGCGCACGCCCACGGCAAGCATCCCGGCCGCAGCCTCGAGCAGGTGGTCGACGAGGCCGAGGCCTTCGCCGAGCAGGAGTACCCGGGCCTGCTCGCACAGGGTCTGCGGCTGCCGCTCGAGGAGCGCGCCGACGCGGCCGAGCGCATCGGCGCCCTCATCGGCGTCGACCCGGCGTGGGTCGAGCGTGCCGACCTGCGCCCCGAGCATCTCGCCTATCTCGCCGAGCTGCTGCGCGACGAGCGGCGGGTCGTGGGCCGCATCGACGGCCGCTTCTCCGCGCCCGCCGGCGACGGCAACGCCGCGCAGATGGAGACCGACCCGTCCATCGACCAGCTCGCCCCCGCCTACACGGCCGGGATCAACCGCTACCTGCGCCACGACCTCGGCGTCGTCAGCGACGTCGTCTACGAGATCATGTCCGAGCGGGTGCACCCGTGGAGCTACCGCGAGTTCGAGAACCGCTCCGTCGAGGTCGCCTCGGACCTCGCGCGCGCCCTGCGCAAGCTGCCCGCGCTGCGCGTGTTCGTGGCCCACGGCTACCACGACGCCGCCACCCCGTTCCACGCCTCCGAGCACGTGCTGGCCCATCTCGCGATCGATCGCGACGACTACGAGGAGCGCATCCGCATCGCCTACTACGAGGCGGGGCACATGATGTACTGCCACGAGCCCTCCCGCCGGCAGCTCGCCGAGCACCTCGCCGCCTTCGTCCGCGGCGACTGACGACGACGGAGACCGATCGCCCATGTCCTCCCCGTCGCGCCGCCGGGTGCTGCGCACCGCGCTCGGGATCGGCGGTGCCGCCGTCGTCGCGACGACCGCGGCCGCGGACCCCGACCGGGAGCACTGGGCGCTCGACTCCCTGTGGACCGAGACGGCCGTGCTCACCGCGCCCGGCCGGCGCGTCGCCGTGACGCCGGGCTCCGCGGGCGCGATCCCGGGCACCCGGATCGCCATCGACGCCGAACCGCTCGCGGCCCTCGAGGACGACGAGCGCGCCGTGCGCGAGGCCGTCGAGGCCGCGGCCGCCGCGCACGACCTCGCCCCCGCCCGCCACGACCTGCTGCTGGGCGCCGCACTCGACCTGCACGTGCTCTCCGCGGGGCTCGCCGCGCCCGTCGCCGCGTGGTCGAGGGGCTGGTGGTTCGTCTGGCCGCGCGACAGCGCCCACGTGGCCCTCGCGTTCGCCCGGCTCGGCCTCACGGATCGGGCCGCCGGCATCGTGCGGGAGCTCGCGCGGCTGTGCGGGCCCGACGGCTGGTTCGAGGCGCGCTACGTGCCCGGCACGACCACCCCGCCCGACGCCCGACGCCGCCAGCTCGACGGGACCGGCTGGTACCTGTGGGCGCTCGACGAGGTCGCCGCGGCCGAGCCCGCCCTGCGCGAGGAGGACGCGGTCGCCCTCGCCGCCCGGCGCTGCACGACGCTCCTGCTCGAGCTCACGAACGGCGCGACCCCGATGCCGCCCGCCTCGCCCGACTACTGGGAGCGGAACGAGGCCCGCCCGACGATCGCGACGTGCGCGCTCGTCGCGGTCGGGCTCGAGCGCGGCGCCCGCCAGGCCGAGGCGACCGGCGACGAGGCCCTCGCCGCGCGGGCCCGGGAGCGGGCCCGCGAGCTGCGCGCCCTCGTGCGGAGCCGCTTCGGCCCCACCGGCTACTCCCGCTACGCCGGGCGCGCGGGGGCGGACGCGGGCATGCTCTTCCTGCTGCCGCCGTACGCGCTCGAGGACGACCCGGACGTGCGGAGCCACCTCGACGCGGCGCGGACGGCGATGGCGCGTCCGGCCGGCGGGGTCGCGCCGGGAGCGCTGTGGCGTCGCGACGGGATCACCTGGACACCGCAGACGGCGATGTTCGCGCAGGCCACCGGGGCGGCAGAGCTCCTGGACTGGCTCGCCGGCCACCGCACTGCGAGCGGGTCGCTCCCGGAGAAGGTGATCGCGACGGGACGTCCCGCCGCGGTCGCGCCGCTCGCGTGGACCGCCGCGCTCGTGGCCTCGGCCCTGCTCAGCAGCAGCGTCCCTCCGGACGCCGCCCCTGCTCGTCGTACCGGCGCCGCCAGAACTCCCGCTCGCTGAGGGGCTCGTGCCGGCACCCGGTCACGGCGTGATGGTGCAGGTAGACGTCATAGGCGTCGGAGCCGAGGATCCCGCGCGCGACACGACGGATCTCGCGCAGCACCGCCGGCAGGCGGCGCCCGGTCGCGGCGAGCACCCCCGCGCTCATCCGTGGTGCCCCGCGGACTCGAGGTCCTTCTCGGGATGACGGTCCAGCCACTGCCGCCACCGCGCGCCGAGCTCCTTCTCCGCCGGGGTCGCGACCATGCCGCTCGGGGCGAACAGCTCCGAGGCGTGCCGCGGCTCCTCCGTGTCGATCAGGTTGACGCCGCGCAGCGCCTGCAGGGCGCGCCACAGCGACACGAGCAGCACGATGATCGTGCACACGACGAACAGGATCGACAGCGATCCCTGCACGAAGGTGTTGAACACGACCGCCTGCATGTCGTCGACCGTGGTGGCGAGCCCGAGCTCGGTCTTGCCGGCGGCGAGCGCGTCGCGATAGGCGACGTGGTTGGCCCAGTAGCCCACCTTCGGGTCAGACGAGAAGATCTTCTGGTACGAGCCGGTGATGGTGACCGCCGCCGTGAAGACGAGCGGCACGGCGATGATGAGCAGGCTCCAGCGTCGGCCCTTGCGCGCGAAGACCACGAGGCAGATCGCGAGCGCGATCGCGGCGAGCAGCTGGTTGGCGATGCCGAACAGGGGGAACAGCGTGTTGATCCCGCCCAGGGGGTCGAGCACGCCCATCAGCAGGATCGATCCCCACCCGGCGACCATGAGGGCGGTCGTGATCCACGCGCCGATGCGCCACGACGGGTCGCGGAAGCGCCGGTTCACCCCGCCCAGCAGGTCGGCGAGCATGAAGCGGGCCACGCGGGTCCCGGCGTCCACGCTCGTGAGGATGAACAGCGCCTCGAACATGATCGCGAAGTGGTACCAGAACGCCATCATGCCGGGCCCGCCCGCGAGCTTGTGCATGATCCCGGCGAGCCCCACCGCGAGGGTCGGCGCGCCGCCCGTGCGCGAGACGATCGACTCCTCGCCGACGTCCCGCGCCGTCTGCTCGATCGTCGCGGCGTCGACGTCCACGCCGGTCAGGCCGAGCGAGCTCACGAACTGCGCCGCACCCTCGGCGGTCCCGCCCGTCGCGGTCGCGGCCGAGTTCATCGCGAAGTAGATGCCGCGGTCGATCGACACCGCCGCGACGAGCGCCATGATCGCCACGAACGACTCCATGAGCATGCCGCCGTAGCCGATCATGCGCATCTGCGATTCCTTCTCGACGAGCTTGGGCGTCGTGCCCGAGCCGATCATCGCGTGGAACCCGGAGAGGGCGCCGCACGCGATCGTCACGAAGAGGAACGGGAACAGCGCGCCGGTGAACACGGGGCCGTCGGTGCGTGAGGCGAACTCCGAGACCGCGGGCGAGGTGATGACGGGCCGCACCACGACGATCGCGATGGCGAGCATGACGATCGTGCCGATCTTCATGAAGGTCGACAGGTAGTCGCGCGGGGCGAGCAGCACCCACACCGGCAGCACGGCGGCGACGAAGCCATAGACGATGATGATGCCGGCCAGCACGGGACGGTCCAGGTGGAACAGCGCCTGGCCCCAGTCGGTCTGGGACACCCAGCGGCCCGAGACGATCGCGAGCAGCAGCAGGACCACCCCGATGGCCGACACCTCGAACACCTTGCCGGGCCGCAGGTAGCGCAGGTAGACACCCATGAGCACGGCGATCGGGATGGTCAGACCCACGCTGTAGACGCCCCACGCGCTCTCGCCCAGCGAGTTGACCACGACCATGGCGAGGATCGCGATGATGATGAGCATGATCGAGAGGGTCGCGATGAACGCCGCGATCCCGCCGACCAGCCCCAGCTCGTCGCGGGCCATCTTGCCGAGCGACCGCCCGTGGCGACGGGTCGAGATGACGAGCACGAGGAAGTCCTGGACCGCGCCCGCGAAGATGACGCCGAGGATGATCCAGATGGTGCCGGGCAGGTACCCCATCTGCGCGGCGAGCACGGGCCCCACGAGCGGCCCGGCGCCCGCGATCGCGGCGAAGTGGTGGCCGAACAGGATGCGCCGGTCGGTCGGCACGTAGTCCTTGCCGTCGTACGCGTACTCGGCGGGGGTCGCGCGCGTGTCGTCGGGCCGGACCAGCCGGTTCTGGACGAAGCGCGAGTAGAAGCGATAGGCGATGAGGTAGCTGCAGACGGCGGCGAAGACGAACCAGACGCCGTTGACCGTCTCGCCGCGGGCGATCGCGACCATGAACCAGCCGACGCCGCCGAGCACGGCGATGACGATCCACAGGGCGATCGTCGGCGGGGTCCAGCGGCGGTCGGAGCGGGGGTCCTCCTCGACCTGGACGGGCGGCGGCGGGTCCTCCTGGACGGCGGCCGCGGAGGAGCCGGCGGAGGAGCCAGCGGAGGAGTCAGGGGGAAGGGACGGGGACACGGTGCCTCCTGGACGGCGGTGGCCGGGGACGCCTCGACCCTAACCCCCGGTCGGGTGGTTCCGTGACCTGCATCGCACCGAGGTGTACGGTTGCGCGTCAGCGGCCTGTCATCCCTAGCCCGGCGGCCGTCCCGTTCCCTTCCCCAGGAGCTGCCATGGTCTCGGTCAGACTCGACGCGCACTGGATCGACTACCTGATCGTCGCGCTGTACTTCGTCTTCGTCCTCGGTGTCGGCTGGTACGCCAAGCGCGGCGTCTCCAACTCGATCGAGTTCTTCCTCTCGGGCCGGTCGCTGCCGGCCTGGGTCACGGGTCTCGCGTTCATCTCGGCCAACCTCGGCGCCGTCGAGGTCATGGGCATGTCCGCGACGGGCGCCCAGTACGGCTTCCCGACCATGAACTACTTCTGGGTCGGCGCGATCCCGGCGATGCTGTTCCTGGGCGTCGTGATGATGCCCTTCTACTACGGCTCGAAGGTGCGCAGCGTCCCGGAGTTCATGCGCATGCGCTTCGGCACGGGCGCCCACCTCGTCAACTCGATCAGCTTCGCCGTGGCCCAGCTGCTCATCGCGGGCGTGAACCTCTCGCTGCTCGCGACGATCGTCAACCGCCTGCTGGGCTGGCCGATGTGGGTGGGCCTCGTGCTCGCCGCGGCCTTCGTGCTGTTCTACATCACCGTCGGCGGCCTCTCGGCGGCCATCTACAACGAGGTCCTGCAGTTCTTCGTGATCGTCGCGGCGCTGCTGCCGCTGACCCTGATCGGGCTGCACCGCGTAGGCGGCTGGAACGGCCTCAAGGAGCGGGTCGGGGCGGACGGCATGCTCGGCGCCGAGCAGCTGCACACGTGGCCCGGCGAGCAGCTCTCGGGCTTCGCCAACCCCGTGCTGTCGATCATCGGCATCGTGTTCGGCCTGGGGTTCGTGCTGTCCTTCGGCTACTGGACCACCAACTTCGTCGAGGTGCAGCGCGCGATGGCGTCCAAGGACATCACCTCGGCGCGCATGACGCCGATCATCGGGGCGTTCCCCAAGATGTTCGTGCCCTTCATCGTGATCATCCCCGGCATGATCGCGGCCGTCCTGGTCACCGACCTCAAGGAGTTCAAGCAGCTGTCGTTCGCGAAGGACGCGGCGGCGGGAGACATGGGCATCTCCTACAACGACGCCCTGCTCCTGCTCATGCGCGACGTGCTGCCCAACGGCCTGCTGGGCGTCGCGATCGCGGGTCTGCTCGCGGCGTTCATGGCCGGCATGGCCGCGAACATCTCGGCGTTCAACACCGTGGTCAGCTACGACCTGTGGCAGCAGTACGTCCGTAAGGACAAGCCCGACCAGCACTACATCCGTGTCGGCCGCATCGCGACGGCCGCGGCGTGCGTGATCGCGATCTTCACGGCGCTCATCGCGGCCTCGTTCTCGAACCTGATGGACTACCTGCAGACCCTGTTCGGGTTCTTCAACGCGCCGCTGTTCGCGACGTTCATCCTCGGCATGTTCTGGAAGCGCATGACCCCGGCGGCCGGCTGGACCGGCCTGGTCGCGGGCACCGTCTCGGCGATGGTGCTGTGGGGCGGGTCGACGTTCGGCCACTGGTTCGATCTCGGCGCCGGCCAGGGCCTCGCCTTCCTGTCGGCGGCGACGGCCTTCGTGGTCGACATCGTCGTCTCCGTCCTCGTCACGCTCCGCACGCGGCCCAAGCCCGTCCATGAGCTCAAGGGTCTCGTGTACTCCGAGACCCCGCAGGCCGATCTCGTCGACCCCGACGAGAAGCAGCTGCCGATCTACGGGCGTCCCGTGCCGATGGCGCTGCTCGCCCTCGGCCTCGTCATCGTCCTGAACGTCCTGTTCGCCTGAGCCGTCCGAAGGAGGCCACCATGAGCACACCAGCATCCGACGCTCCCCAGGAGGCGCACGTCGAGTCCGCGGGCGCCTTCGACATCCGCACCTTCATCGGCACCCTGATCGGGCTGTTCGGGCTCCTCGTCCTCGCGATGGGGATCTTCGACTTCACCGACGCCGAGTCCGCGAAGACCGGCGGCATCAACGCCAACCTGTGGGCCGGCATCGTGATGGTCGTCGTCGGCGTCGCCTTCATCGTGTGGGCCCGTGTGAAGCCCATCCGCATCCTGGTCCAGCCCAACGAGCCGGGAGCCGACGAGGACAAGGACCTGTCCGCGGTCGAGTGACGCGGCTCAGAGAGTCCCGAGCCAGGTGGGCCGGCTGCTCGGATCGGCCATGAGCCACGCGGCGACCTCGCGCGGCCGCACGTCGACCTCGTCGAGCCGCTCGACCGGCACCCAGGCCACGCCCACCTGGTGCTCGTCGGGCACGGTGCCCAGGCCCGGCTCCTCGCCGGGTTCGAGACCGCACCAGCGCACGACGTTGAGCTGGTGGAAGGGCTCGATCGAGGCGCCCGTGCGCAGCGCGCGATCGGTCATCATCTCGTAGAGGCACGCGAGGCCGTAGGGCCGCATGCGCGCGCCCGTCTCCTCGAGGCACTCGCGCACGAGCGCCTCGTCCTGCGTCTCCCCGTGGTCCTGGCCGCCGCCCGGCAGGTCGTAGACGTCGCCCTCGGCGGTGCGGTAGTGGTTCAGGAGGATCGCACCGTCGCGCACGACGGCCGCCCGCACCCCGACCCGCGGGGGCCGGTGCACGGGCGAGGCGTCGCTGCCGTCGTCGGTCACGAGGCGGAGGGGCCGCCCGCGAGCGGGTCCTCGCCCTCGACGTCGCCCGCCAGACCGGCGGCGTCGCCGTCGATGTCGAGGCCCGCGGCCAGGCGCTCCTCGTCGAGGGGCTCGTCCCCGGCCTCGACGACGTCGACGTCCTCGTCGTCGCCGCCGAGCTCGGCGACCTCCTCGGCGTCGTCGCCCTCGGACACCATCTCGTCCTCGTCGCGGTTGCCCTGCTCGGCCGCGGCGCTCTCGTCGACGCCCTGGGCGTCCTCGAGGTCGCCGTAGCGGTCCAGCCCGTCCTCGTCGTCGTGGAAGCGGTCCTCCTCGAGGATCGTGTCGGCGCCTTCGACGCCCTGCCCGATCGGGCCGTCGGCGCCGGGCTCGATGCGATCGAGATCCTCGGGGTTGTCGGGCTCGTCGATGTTCGCGGATCCGTTCACGGTCTCGTCGGCGGGCATGCCGCACCTCCTGTGTCATCGGTATCGGACTCCCCGAGTCTACGGACTCCCGCCCCCGTTACAGTGGTCGCCCGTGACCCGCCCCGCCTCCTCCCACCACGCACCCCTCTGGGCGCTGCCGGCCGCCATGGTCGGCGGCGTGCTCGGCGCGGTGCAGTCGCGCATCAACTCCCGCCTGGGCACGGACCTCCACGACGGCTTCACGGCCGCCGCGATCTCGTTCGGCACCGGCCTCGTGCTGCTCGCGGTCATCGCGGCCTGCTCGCGTCCCCTGCGACGCGACACGGCGGCCTTCTGGCGCGACCTCCGTGCCGGGGACTTCCCGATCCCGCTCGCCCTGGGGGGCCTCGGCGGTGCGATGTTCGTGCTGGGCCAGGGCCTCTCGGTGGCGCTGATCGGGGTGGCGCTGTTCATCGTGTTCGTCGTCGCGGGCCAGACCGTCACGGGCCTCGTGGTCGACCGGGCGGGTCTCGGGCCCGGTGGCGCTCGGCCCCTCACGGTGCGGCGCCTCGTCGGTGCCGCGCTCATGGTCGTGGCGGTCGCGCTCGCGATGTCCGGCGGCGTCTCGGCCTCGGCGCCCTGGTACGCGCTCGCCCTGCCGATGGTCGCGGGCATCGCGATGGGGCTCCAGCAGGCGGTCAACGGCCGGGTCTCGCAGCACGCCGGGAGCCCGTGGGTCGCGACCGCCGCCAACTTCGTGGTCGGCACGGCCGCCCTCGTGGCCGGAGCGCTCGTGCACGCGCTCGTGACCGGGCACGTCCCCGGCCCGCTGCCCACGAACCCTCTGCTCTACCTGGGCGGGGTCATCGGGGTCGCCTTCATCGCGATGGCCGCGCGTCTCGCGCACCCGCTCGGCGTGCTGACCCTCGCGATGGCCACGATCGCGGGCCAGATCGTCGGCTCGGTGGCCCTCGACGCGGCCGCGCCGGGCACCGGCGGCACGCTGCACGCGGCGACCGTGGCGGGCGCGGCGCTCACCCTCGTCGCGGCGTGCGTGACCGCGGGGGTCGGGTCCCGGCGCCGGACCCGCTGACACTAGGCTGGTTCGACGGCCGCAGGCCGCGGAAGGAGGGCCCATGCCCGCTGCGCGCGACACCGCGACCGTGGTCCAGGCGGCACGGCTGTACTACGACGAGGGCCTGTCCCAGTCCGAGGTGGCCCGCGAGCTCGGGCTCTCGCGCTCGAACGTGTCGAGGATCCTCACCCGGGCGCGCGAGCGCGGCATCGTCGAGATCACGATCCACGACCCCGACGCTCCGCCCGTGCGCGACCCAGCCCTCGAGACGGCGATCGAGGTGGCGTTCTCCGTGAGCTGCGCGGTCGTGGTCGCCGCGGGCCGCGCGAGCGGGCTCGACGCCGCCGCCCGGGCCGCCGCGGCGCTCGTGCACGATCGCGCGCCCGCGGTCCGCTCGATCGGCGTCTCGTGGGGGCAGACGGTCCAGCGCACCGTCGCGCAGCTCGAGCCGCAGCGCCTGCGTCCCGCACCGCGCGTGCTGCCGCTCGTCGGCGGTCTCAGCATGCTCGACCAGACGGAGTCGGGCGACTCGGTCCAGCGTCTCCTGGCAGCACGGCTCGGGGCACGGCCGGAGCCGCTGTTCGCCCCTGCCCTGGTCGAGTCGGCCGCCGCCTCGGCCACACTGCAACGCGAGCCCTCGATCGCTCGCGTGCTCGCGGCCGCCGCCGGGGTCGAGCTCGCGCTCGTGGGGATCGGCTCGATGGGCCTGCACTCCTCGCCGCATCTGCTCGAGGGGATGGGGCTCACCGAGGCCGAGAGCGACCGGGTCCGCGCCCAGGAAGGCGCCGGCGACGTGTGCGGACGCTTCGTGGACGCGCACGGCGCTCCGCTCGGGCCACCGACGTCCGAGCGGGTGATCGCCGTGACGCTCGAGCAGCTGGCCCGCATCCCCGAAGTCGTCGGCGTCGCCGCCGGCGCCGAGAAGGCCCCCGGCGTGCGCGGGGTCCTGCGCACCGGCGTGCTCGACACGGTCGTGCTCGACGCCGCCCTCGCGCGCGCCGTCCTCGCGAGAGCCTGAGCAGGAGCACAATCGGGGGACATGAGCGCCCCCGCCCCGACCGCGACGCCGATCGCGGACCATGCCCTGCTGTCGGACCAGCGCACCGCCGCGCTCGTGACGCGCGAGGGCACGGTCGACTTCCTGTGCATGCCGCGCGTCGACTCCGCGGCGCTGCTGTGCTCCCTGCTCGGTGACGAGGACAACGGGCACTGGAGCCTCGCGATCGCGGACGGCGTCGTCGCCTCTCGCCGCTACGTCGAGGACACGATGGTGCTCGAGACGCACTGGACCTCCCCCACCGGCACGGCCGTCGTGACCGACCTGCTCGTGGCCGCGGGCTCGGCAGCCCCGACAGCAGAGCACGCCGACGACGTCACCGACCGCGCCGACCTCGTGCGCCACGTGCGCTGCACGGCGGGCACCGTCGAGGTGGTCCAGCGCCTGCGCATCCGCTTCGACTACGGGGCGACGATCCCGTGGCTGCGCACGTGCACCGACACCGAGGGCGCACCCGTGCTCTCGGCCGTCGCGGGCTCCGAGGCCATCGCCCTCCACGGTCCGGCGCTCGCCCCCGAGGGCTTCTCCCACGCGGGGCGCCATCGCCTCGCCGCCGACGAGCACACGGCATGGGCCCTGACCTGGCACCCCTCGTGGGCACCGATCCCCGTCGCGCCCGATGTCGAGGCCGCGCTCACGGACACCGTCGAGGTCTGGCGCGACTGGCTGGGCGGCGTCGACGTGCACGACCGCTTCGCGGAGCCCGTGCGGCGCTCGCTGCTCGTGCTCGCGGCGCTCACCCACCGCCGCACGGGAGGGATCGTCGCCGCGCCCACGACCTCCCTGCCCGAGGACTTCGGCGGCGAGCGCAACTGGGACTACCGTTTCTGCTGGCTGCGTGACGCGGCCCTGTCGCTCGAGGCGCTGCTCGCGCACGGGCACGTCGACGCGGCGCGGCGCTGGCGCGACTGGCTGCTGCGGGCGATCGCCGGGGACCCGCGCCGCATGCAGATCATGTACCGCGTCGGCGGGGAGCGGTACCTCGCCGAGCACGAGCTCGACCACCTCGCCGGGTACGCCGGGTCACGGCCCGTACGGATCGGCAACGGAGCCGTCACCCAGTTCCAGGGCGACGTCGTGGGCGAGGTGATGATGGCGCTCGCGGACCTGCGCGCACAGGGTGTCGACGAGGACGAGTGGTCCTGGCCGCTCCAGCGCCAGCTGCTCGACTTCGCGGCCGAACACGTCGACGACCGCGACCAGGGGCTGTGGGAGATGCGCGGCGATCCGCAGTACTTCACGCATTCGCGCGTCATGGTCTGGGCGGCCTTCGACCGCGGCATCGACGCGGTCGAGCGGCACGGCCTGACCGCCGACGACGCGACCGTGACCCGCTGGCGCTCGCTGCGCTCCCGTCTGCGCGCGGAGATCCTCGAACGGGGCACGGACGCGTCGGGGGCCTTCGTCCAGGCCTACGACGGCACCGAGGTCGACGCGGCGCTCCTGCAGATCCCCCGGACGGGGTTCTGCGCGCCCGACGACCCGCACATGCTCGCGACCGTCGCACGGATCGAGCACGAGCTGATGACACCCGAGGGCCTCGTCCTGCGGTATCGGCCGCTGGGCCAGGACGGCGTCGCCGGGCCCGAGCAGTCCTTCCTCGTGTGCTGCTTCTGGCTCGTCATGCAGTATGCGGGCTCGGGGCGCGACGCGGACGCGCGGGCCCTCATGGAGCGCGTGCTCGCGTGCGGCAACGACCTGCTGCTCTTCTCCGAGGAGTACGACGGGGCGCACGGCGAGATGGCGGGCAACTTCCCGCAGGCCTTCAGCCATCTCGGGCTGATCCAGGCCGTCGACGCGCTCACCCGCCCACCCCGGCGATAGCGCGTCAGGCGCGACCGGAGATGAGGTCGCTCAGGCGCTCGGACAGGGCGTGGTCGACCGTGAGCGGCACGTCGTCGAGGTGCGTGATCGGGGCGGCGAGACGGCCGCTCGCGATCAGCCACGCGCCGTCCGCGGCGACGATCTGCGCGGGCGTCAGCAGCTCCTCGGTGCAGACGCAGCCCTCGGCCCGCAGGGCGGCGAAGACCGTGCCGAGGCTCGTGCCGGGGAGCACGCCCGCCTCCACGGGGGTCGTCGTGAAGGTGTCGCCGCGGCGCACGAGCAGCGTCGAGGTGGGCCCCTCGAGCGCGTAGCCCTCGGAGGAGACGAACAGGACGTCCTGGGCGCCCCGGCGCTCGGCCTCGCGCAGACCGGCCATGTTGACGGCGTAGCTGAGGGACTTCGCGCCCGCGAGCAGCCACGGGCTCGTCGCGGGGGCCGTCGTCGGGATCCCCCGGTCGAGCGCGACCACGCGGATGCCGCGGCGCGGCGCGGAGTAGTCGGGCGAGGCCTTGGCGTGGATCCAGGCGGTGGGCCGCGCGGCGCCCGGGGCGCCCGCCTCGGGGCCCGGGGTCACGAAGATCCGCACGAGCATCTCGCCGACCGCCTCGTGGGCCGCGATCGCGGCGTGCACGGCGCGTTCGAGCACGCCCAGGTCGAGGGCGCCCATGTCCTCCATGTCGGCCGTGCGCTGGAGCCGCGCGAGGTGCTCGGCGAGGGCCATGGGCCGCCCGTCGAACACGCCGATGGTCTCGAAGGCCCCCTCGCCGCGCACGATCCCGAGGTCGGTCACGAGCAGCTGCGGGGCGGCGGGGTCGGCCAGGACGAAGGGCTCCTCGCCCGGGGCGCTGGTGCCGGCGACCCCCGGCACGAGGACGAGCACGGGGCTCGGAGCGGGAACGGCGGTCATGTCAGTCCTCCTCGACGACGGCGACGACCTGGCCCCCGTGGGCCCAGGCCAGATGATGGTCCAGCGGATCGCCGGGCAGCTCGGCGTCCATCACGTCGACGGTCGCGTCGAGCGGGGCGTCGCGCAGATCGGCCACGGCGATCGTGCCCGCGGGCAGGCCCTCGGGCACGGAGCCGGGCGCGACGGGCACGACCGGCACGCTCACGCGCTCGGGCAGGGTGCCCAGGACGGTGCGCAGCAGATGCGCCTCCATGAGCTCCTCGGCGGCCTCGGCCCGGTCCGCCTCGGACGCGTCCGCGCGGCGCTCGACCTCGGCGTCCAGCTCGTCGAGGCTCGCGGTCAGGGCGTCGGCCCAGCGCTCGAGGAAGGCCCCGAGGTCGCGCGCGGCGAGCGTGAGCGAGAGGTCCTCGCCGATCCCGTAGACGGCGCCCGGGGTGCCGTCGCCCGCGATCGTGAGCACGACGGCGACGTCGCTGCCCTCGTACAGCGGGTAGTACGTGGTCGCGTCGCCGAGCAGCGTGTAGGGGCCCAGCTCGGTGCGCTCGTCGACGAGCAGGTCGAGCCGGACGCGTCCGCGCAGCTCGATCCCGCCGAACTCCTCGAGCACCTGCTCGAGGGCGGGCGGCGGATCGGCGGCCTCGTCCGCCTCGCCCTCGTCGTCGACGAGGGCCGGCAGCAGCACGACGTCGTCGCCGTGGCGCAGGGCGAGGGAGGCCAGGCGCTCGAGGACGGGGCGGAGCGGCTCGACCGGCAGGACGTCGGCCTCGGTGGGCCAGGGCAGGCGGTGCGGAGCGGGCATGGGGCCACTCTCGCACAGTCGGGCGCCGGCCTCATACGCGATGCGCGGGCGCCCCCGGTCGGGTCACGAGCCAGGTCGCCGCGTCGCCGACGCCGGGATGGGCGAGCGCGTAGGCGTCGACCCACTCGCGCGCGAAGTCGTCGGCGCCGTCGGCCTCGACCATCGCCCACACGCTCCCGCCGAAGCCGGCCCCGAAGGCGCTCGCGGCATGGGCGCCGTGCTCGCGGGCCAGTGACTGCAGCGCGACGGTCTCGGGCACCTGGTTGCCCAGGGCGGTCTCGGCCTGGTGCTGGGAGAGGTCGACGAGGCGGCCGAACTCGAGCAGGTCGCCGCCCGCGAGCGCGCGCGCCGCCTCCGGGATGATGACCTCGGACTCGAGCACGAACTGGTCGAGGCGGGCCACGAGGGCCGGGTCGTCCGCGACCAGGGCGCGCAGGCGGGCGGTCGCCTCGGGCGAGGAGCGCACCGTGTCTCCGAGGCTCGCGTCGTCGCGCCCGGTGGCGGCGTTCCAGCGTCCGAGCATCTCGCGCGCCGAGCGGGAGATGCGGTTGTAGCGGTCCTTGGCGGCGCCCGTCTTCTCGGCCTGCACGCCCGAGACCGCGACGACGAGCGCCGCGGTCGCGGGGAACGGCACGGCGTCCTCGAGACGGACGGGGCAGAAGGCGTACTGGCGCAGCTCGCCCTCGCCCCCGCACAGCATCGCGGTGTGGTCCTCGCTGCCGCCGAAGGTGCCCACGCCGCGATGACCGGCGAGGGCGCCGTAGGTCTGGCCGTTCTCGACGCAGCCCAGGTACTCGGCGAGCCGCTCGCGGTCCGGTGCCACGGCGCGCAGGCGCTCGTCGTGCGTGATCCCGGCGAGGTCCATGAGGGCCAGCGCGAGGGACACGACGAGGGCCGAGGAGCTCGACATGCCGGCGGCGAGCGGGAGGTCGGAGTCCACCGTCAGGTCGGCGCCGCGCAGCATGCCGGGGAAGTTCGCGTCGAGCCGGTCCACGACGGTCCGCACGTAGGTCGACCAGTGGCCGGCGGGCGCCGCCTCGGCGGCGCCGGTCCCGCGCGCGCCGGGGAGGGCGAGGTCGACCGTCTCGTGCGCGAGGCTCGAGGTGACGCGCACCCGGGCGTCGTCGCGGGCGCGACCGCGCACGGTGTGGCCGCGGTCCACGGCCGCGAGCAGCGAGCGACCCCCCGCGTAGTCGGTGTGCTTGCCGAGCACCTCGATGCGGCCCGGCACGAACCAGGCGACCTCGTCGTGGCGACGGACGGGCAGCGCGGGGGCCGTCACGGACGCACCTCGATGCCCGCGAGGGCGTCACGCACGGCGCCCACGTCGCCGCGCGAGGACATGTCCAGGACACCGGCCTCGACGGGCACGACGGTGAACTCCTCGCCGCCCGCACGCACGAGCACGACGGCGTCGACGATCTCGAGCTCGCCGCGGGGCGAGGGCTCGACGCGTCCGCACGCGTCGAAGATCGCGGGGGTGAACATCCACGCGTTCATCGACACCGGCGCGTCCTCGCCGACGGCGGCGACCTCGTCGTCGCTCGGCTTCTCGAGGAGGCGCGTCAGGCGGCCGTGCTCGTCGGTCTCGATGAGGGCGAAGGCGCGGATGCGGTCGGCGGGGATGTTGGAGCGCTCGACGAGGGCGCGCCGGTCGAAGCCGAGCAGGGCGCTGCCGGGGGCCGCGACCAGGCGGCGCAGGGCCTCGGCCGGGTAGTAGTTGTCGGAGTTCAGCACGACCACCCGCTCGCCCGGGGCGACCTCGCGGGCGGCGGCGACGGCGTCGGCGGTGCCGCGCGGCTGCTCCTGGACGACGGTCGTGACGCGCGTGCGCCCGCCGCTCGTGGCGGCGGCGTACTCGCGCAGCACGTCGTGCTCGGGGCCGATCACGAGGCACACGTCGGTGATGCCCGCGTCGGCGAGGGCCGAGATGACGTAGTCGAGGAACGGCCGCCCGACGTCGATCATCGCCTTGACGCCGGTCGCGGCGATCGCGGCCTGGGCGGGGTCGAGGCCCGCGGCGTCGTCGGGGCGGCGCATCCGGGTCCCGAGTCCGCGCGCGAGGATCACGGCCTGGGTGGGAGGGGCGGAGGCGGGGGTCGGCGCTGGCACGTGGGCAGTGTACGGAAGGCTCGCCTCCCGCGCCGTGGTGGCGGCCGTGTCGCGCGGACAGGCGACGCCGATACACTTCGAGCGCTTCACGCGCGGTGCAGCGCCGCGCGCCCCCTCCCCGAGGAGTCGCCATGGGACGCGAGGTCGGACGCACCGAGTACACGCGCAGCCAGCGCACCCGGTACCGCCGCGAGCTGCGGCGCAACCTGGACATCTTCGAGACCTTCCTCGACCACGCGGAGTTCCGCACTGAGGGCACGATCGGCGTCGAGCTCGAGATGAACCTCGTCGACGACGCCGAGCAGCCGGCGCTCACCTCGACCGCCGTGCTCGAGGCCCTCGACGACCCGGACTACGTGCACGAGATCGGCGCCTTCAACCTCGAGACGAACCTGCCCGTGACCTCCCCGCCGGGGGCCGGGCTGCGCGGTCTCGAGGACGAGCTCGAGCGCCGCATGCGGCGGGCGGAGGACGCCGCCCGCACCCGCGGCGGCCACATCGTCGCGATCGGGCACCTGCCCACCCTCACCGAGGAGCTGCTCGACCATCCGTCGTGGCGCGCTCCCGGGGCCCGCTACGAGGCCCTCGACACGACGATCCTCTATGCGCGCGGCGAGCAGATCCAGCTGACCATCGAGGGCGAGGGCGGCGGCCTCGACGTGCAGTTCGACTCGGTCGCCGCCGAGGCCGCGTGCACCTCGATGCAGCTGCATCTGCAGGTGCCGCCGGAGCAGTTCGCGGCCGCCTGGAACGCCGCCCAGTCGATCGCGGGGCCGCAGGTGGCGCTCGGCGCCAACTCGCCGTTCCTGATGGGCCGGCGGCTGTGGCACGAGACCCGCATCCCCACCTTCACCCAGGCGATCGACACCCGGCCGCCCGAGCTCGCGGCCCAGGGCGTGCGCCCCCGCGTGTGGTTCGGCGAACGCTGGATCACCTCGATGTTCGACCTGTTCGAGGAGAACGTGCACTACTTCCCCGCGCTCATCCCCGAGTCGCGGGAGATGGCCGAGGAGCCGCTGCTCACCGAGGGCGCCGCGCCCCGCCTGCACGAGCTGATGCTGCACAACGGGACGGTGTGGCGATGGAACCGCCCGATCTACGATCCCGGCACCGACCTGCCGCACCTGCGGCTCGAGAACCGCCTGCTGCCGAGCGGTCCGACGCCGATCGACATGGCCGCCAACGCCGCGTTCTTCTACGGCATCGTGCGCTTCCTCGTCGACGAGCGGCGGCCGCTGTGGTCACGCCAGTCGTTCGCGAGCGCCCGCGAGACCTTCGAGACGTGCGCGCGGCGCGGCCTCGAGGCACGCGTGCGCTGGCCCCGTCTGGGCACCGTGCCGGTCTCGGACCTGCTCACCGACCAGCTGATCCCGCGGGCCATGCAGGGTCTGCATGATCTGGGGGCCGACGACGACGTGGTCGCGCGCTACGAGTCCGTGCTCATGGGCCGGGCCGCCTCGCGTCGCAGCGGGGCGCGCTGGCAGATCGACACGGTCGCCGCCTTCGAGCGCGGGGGCATGAGCCGGACCGAGGCGCTCACGGCGATGACCCGGGCGTATCGCGAGCGCATGTGGTCGCTGAGCCCCGTGCACGAGTGGCCCGTCGGCTGAGCTCCGCTCGCCGTCACGGCTGAATCGTTCGCGATACGGACTTTTCGTCTCATTGGGCGATATGGTCAGGGCATGTCCTCCCCTGGCTCCACCTCCTCGTCCACCTCCCCCGGCACCGCGGCATCGGCTGCGCGCGTCAAGGAGGATCGGTCGGCCCGCGTGGCCGTGACGATCTTCCCGCTGCTCGTGTTCGCCGCCGCCGCGATCGGCTTCTTCTTCTCCGGGCCCGCGTCCTCGCTCGGCCCCGCCGTGAACCCGCTGCTCGGCGTGATCATGTTCGGCATGGGGCTGACCCTCACCCTGTCCGACTTCGCGCTCGTGGCCCGCCGGCCAGTCCCCGTGCTGATCGGGGTCGTCGCCCAGTACCTGATCATGCCGCTCATCGGCCTGGGCGTCGCCACCCTTCTGCAGCTGCCGCCGGCGCTCGCCGCGGGCGTGATCCTCGTGGGCTGCGCCCCGGGCGGCACCGCCTCGAACGTCGTGTCGTACCTCGCCAAGGCCGACACCGCGCTGTCGGTCGCGATGACGAGCGTCTCGACGCTGCTCGCGCCGCTGCTGACCCCCGTGCTCACCCTGTGGCTCGCGGGCCAGTACATGCCCGTCGAGGGCGGCTCGATGGCGATGTCGATCGTGAAGATCGTGCTGCTGCCCGTGATCGGCGGCCTCGTGATCCGCCTGCTGCTGTCGCGCCTGGTCGACCGGATCCTGCCGGTGCTGCCGTGGATCTCGGTGCTCGCGATCTCGTTCGTCGTCGCCGCGGTCGTCGGCAAGAGCGCCGACCAGGTGGCCGCCGCGGGTGCGCTCGTGCTCGTCGCGGTGATCCTCCACAACGGTCTCGGCTACGCGCTCGGCTACGGCTTCGCGCGTCTGCTGCGCCAGCCCGTGCGCTCGGCCCGCACTGTCTCGATCGAGGTGGGCATGCAGAACTCGGGCCTCGCCGCCGGACTCGCAGCGCAGTACTTCTCCCCCGCCGCGGCCCTGCCGGGCGCGGTGTTCTCGATCTGGCACAACCTGTCCGGTGCGATCCTCGCCGCGCTCTACCGGCGCAGCGACGCGCGCCGGGCGGCCGCCGCGCAGGCCGAGGCGACGGAGGTCAGCGCGTCCGCCTGAGCCTCTCGGCGCCATGGCGCGGGGCCTCGGCCCAGCGCCGCGGCAGCTCGTGCAGGGGGCGCAGGACCGGCGATCTCTCGATCCCCTCGGCCACACGGGCGCCCGCCCGGTCGATCTCGTGCTCGACGACGGACAGGCTCGTGGCGGGGTAGGCCCCGAGCGTCCGGAGGCCGTCGCCGACCGGGCCGCCGACGCGGTCGGCGAGCGGCTCGAGCACGTCGGCGTCGATCCGGGCGGGGGCCTGCATCAGGTATCGCGAGGGGGAGCCGCCCGCGTCCTCGTCGTCGAGTGCGGCGCCCCGCGCGCGTGCCCAGGCGCCGTTCGCACGCCCGGTGACCTGCGCGGACAGCCATCCGATCGGGGCGGCCGGCGTGAACTTGAGGGCGTTGGCCACCTCGTCCGCTCCCGCGAGGCCGTAGCTGACGCCGCCGTCGGCCACGCGGAAGAGGTCGCCGTCCCGCGCACCCTGCGTCGCCTCGTAGATGCCCAGGCGACGGTTGGCGTCGTCCACGACGAGCGCCTCGACCGCACCGAGCAGGCTCGCCTTCCGACGCGCCGTGCCCGAGCTGTGCTCGGCCGCATGCTGGGTGACCTCGTTCCAGAGCCGCTCCGCGCGCCGCCCCTGCTCCTGTCCGAGCGCGTCGCCGAAAAAGCCCCGCGACGGCCCGGGATCGAGCGGCGCCAGCCGGTCCAGGGTCTCCGAGACGGGGTCCGTCTCGTGCGGGGAGGGCCCGAGCACGAGGCGGTCGAGCAGCCGCCCGCCCGGCGCCCGACCCTCGCCCGTCGAGACCGCGTCCTGCTCGTCGGCGTGCGCCGCGAGCGCCCGCGCGTGCTCCCGCCAGGCGGCGGCGAGACGGCGGAGGGGAGCGACGAGACGGGACGCGGCGTCCGCACCGAAGGCCTCGGCGTCGTCCCCCTCCCACCGCGCGGCGCCGAGCGTCGCCTCGATCGTGGCGGCCCGGTGCTCGATCCACGCGGCCGTCCGGGTCATCGTGCGCGCCCGGGCGTGCAGCGCCTCGACATCGCATCCCAGGAACATGGGCCTCTCCTCTCCGGGCCACGCCCAGAACGGCGGGCCGGCTCCGAGCCTGCCCGCCGCGAGGTGTGGAGGTCATGTGGAGGGGGCGCCGGTGGACGACCTCGCCTGCCACGCATCAGCGCAGGTCAGAGCGCGGAGAGGGACGGCGTCGTGGAGGCCGTTCGCCGGCCGGGGACGGTTCCCAGGGAACTGGTAGGTCCAGCACAGCCGAATCCCCGGGTCGCTGGTTTTACTGGTCTCAACGCATCGACGGGAGGCCCGCCCACTGAGGAGGGGGCAGGGCCCACACAGAACCTCGATGCGGGGGAAAGGGATGGCCCCGGCTCGTGGGGACGAGCCGGGGCACTTTTCTGTCCGGGGCCGTCGCCGCCCTCGGCCCGGCTCCCCGCGCACAGCAGATGACCAGCTCCCCCACAGTGGAATCCCGGCTCGACCCGGTTACATGATCTCAACGCATCGACGGGAGGCCCGCCCACTGAGGAGGGGGCAGGGCCCACACAGAACCTCGATGCGGGGGAAAAGGGATGGCCCCGGCTCGTGGGGACGAGCCGGGGCACTTTTCTGTCCCGACCCGTTCCTGCCCCCGCTCGTCGTCCGTCGGGGCGTCGCCGCTCAGTCCGGCGCCGACGCCCGGTCCCGCAGGTCGATGCCGAACACACGGCGGATCTGCGCGACCGCGTGGCGCGTGAAGCGCACGTCCGAGGGGGTCGAGGCGAGCGGCACGAACAGGCCTGGGTGCGCCGGATGGGTCACCCGGCCGTGGACCGAGCCGGGCGTCACCACGAAACCGGCCGCAGTCATGCGCTCGAGCAGCTCGCGGCGGGTGGTCGGGACGCGCGTGCCGGCCCCGCGCCGCGGCGAGCGGCCGGCGGCGAGCTGCGCGATCTCGTCGAGCTGCGTCACCTGCTCGGGCCGTACCGCCATCGCATAGGCGCGCGAGAAGGCACCGATCACGGCGTTGTCGGCACGGCGGACCTGCACCACGAGGTCGCCGCGGCAGAAGTGGTCGGAGACGCCGTTGTCCGAGGTCCAGGCCTCCTCCGGGTCGGCGACCGTCTCGATGAGCCGCTCGCGCTCCACGTCGCGCACCCCGACCGTCCTCAGCTCGCCCTCGTCGAGGCGCAGGGGCCGCGGCGCCGATCGCGGATCATCGGGGCCCAGGGTGTGCAGCGCCTCGGGCGGCGGGGCCGGCAGCGGGCGCGGCAGCGCGACCGTGCGCGCACGGCGCCGAGGCAGCCGGTCGCCGGCGTCCTCCGCGGCCTGCCCTCCGTTCGAGGGCGGGTCGCCGGCAGGCGCCGCGGCGCCCGTCGCGGACCAGTCGACGGGGCGCACCCGCCGTGCGGGATCGGGCCGTCCGCGCAGCGCGGCGGGGCTGGGTCGCTCCGGGACCGGGGCCATGGCCGCTCCTTCCTCCGCTGCGCGCGTTCGCTCGCCCGGGCCGGGCGGCCGGGGCGGTTGCTAGCGTAAGGCGGCCCGCCCGTCCCGCCGTCCAGGAGGCCGCCGTGATCCTCTCGTCCGTGCCCGTCGCCCGTCGTCTCGTCCGTGCCACGACGGGCGCCGCTGCCGTCGCGATCGTGCTCGCCGGGTGCGGCGGCTCGCCCTCCGACTCGGCGACGAGCGCGACCGCGGGCACCACCTCGCAGACCTCCTCCGCCCCGGCCTCGCCCACGTCGCGGACGCCGTCGGCCTCGCCGTCGACCTCCCCGTCGACCTCCCCGGCTGCGGCGGTGCCGATCGCGGCCACGCCGCCCGCCGAGCCCGTCGAGCTCGCCGACGCCTGCACGGCCGAGGGCGCCTACCGTCTCGCCCCCGGCGGCGCCGTGGATCCCGCCCTGCCTGCGCGTGACGGCGCGACCCTCACGCTCGCGCTGACCGGCACCTCCGGCGCCCACGGGGATCCGGCCGCGCAGCTGACCGCCTCGCTCCACGGCGACGTGCCGCGGCCCGTCGAGCCCCTCGCCGTCGGCGACAGCGTCGGGATCGGCGACTGGACCCTGTCGATCACGAGCGTGTGCCCCGACGCCGTCGAGTTCGACCTGCTGGACTGAGCCGCCCATGCCCGCTCACCGCTTCGACCTCGACGCCCTGGGGCGCGGTCTCGTCGTCGCCGAGGCCCGCGCTCGGCTCGAGGAGGCCGCGGCCACGGGCGCGATGGTGGTCACCGCCCCGCCGGGCACGGGCAAGACGACCCTGGTGCCGCCGCTCGTCGCGAACCTCGTGCCCGGGCGCACGCTCCTGACCCAGCCCCGCCGGGTGGCCGTGCGCGCCGCGGCCCGGCGCATCGCCCACCTCGACGGCGGCGAGGTGGGCGGTGCCGTGGGACTGACCGTGCGCGGGGAGCGCCACGTCGGCCCCGGCACCCGGCTCGAGGTGGTGACGCCGGGCGTGCTGCTGCGCCGCCTGCTCACCGACCCCGGCCTCGACGGCGTGGACGCCGTCGTGCTCGACGAGGTGCATGAGCGCTCCCTCGACGTCGACCTGCTGCTGGGCATGCTCGCCGAGGTGCGCACCCTGCGCGAGGACCTGCAGGTCACCGCGATGTCGGCGACGCTCGACGCGGACGCCGTCGCGCGCGTGCTCGGCGGCGGCACACCCGCCCCGATCGTGGACGTGCCCTCGGGTCTGCACCCCCTCGACATCCGCTACGCCGCCCCGCCGGTCGCGCGTCTCGACGAGCGCGGCGTGACCCGCGCCTTCCTCGACCACCTGGCCCGCACGACCGCCGCGGCGCACGCCGCGGCCGGGGACGTCGACGCGCTCGTCTTCGTGCCCGGCGCGCGCGAGGTGGACGAGACCGTGCGGCGCCTGCGCGCCCTCACCGACGTCGACGTGCTGGCCCTCCACGGGCGTCTGGGCGCGCGCGAGCAGGATCGCGCGACGGGCGGGCGCCGCCCGGGCGAGGGCCCGCGGATCGTGGTCTCGACGGCCCTCGCGGAGAGCTCGCTGACCGTGCCCGGCGTGCGCCTCGTGATCGATGCCGGGCTCGCGCGCGAGGTGCGGCGCGACCGCGCCCGCGGCATGACGGGCCTGGTCACCGTGAGCGCCTCGCGCGCGAGCGTCGAGCAGCGCAGCGGCCGCGCCGCCCGCCAGGGGCCCGGCACGGCCGTGCGCGCCTACTCCGAGACCGACCTCGCCCGCATGCGGGCCGCGGCGCCGCCCGAGATCGCCTCGGCCGACCTGACCGACGCGACCCTCGCGCTCGCCTGCTGGGGCACGCCGCGCGCCGAGGGCCTCGCCCTGCTGACCCCTCTCCCTCCGGACGCCGTGTCCGACGCCGAGCAGGTGCTGCGCGCCCTCGGGCTCCTCGACGCCGAGGGCCGCGCGACCGAGGCCGGGCGCCGCGTCTCGACGCTGCCCGTGGGGGTGCGCGAGGCGAGCGCCCTCGTGGCCGGGACCCGCGAGCTGGGATCGCCCACGGTCCCGGCCGAGGTGATCGCGGCCCTGTCCGACGACCACCGGGCCGAGGGCGCCGACCTGTCGTCCCTCGTCGGCGCCCTGCGCCGCGGAAGCGCCCCGGGGGCCGAGCGGTGGCGCCGCGAGGTGCGGCGCCTCGAACGGATCGCCCGTGAGGCGGCCGGCGGCGGGGCCGGCGCCCCTCCCACCGCCGCGGCCCGGGCCCTCCCCGCCGAGCTGCGCACGGGCCTTCTCGTCGCCCTCGCCCGGCCGGACCGGATCGCGCGGCGCACCGCCGAGCACGCACGCACCTATCTGCTGGCCTCGGGCACCCGCGCGGCGCTGCCCGAGGGCTCCCCGCTGCTCGGCCGGCCCTGGCTCGCGATCGCCGAGGTCCAGCGCGCCGAGGGCCGCGCGGCCGACGGCACGGGCGCCGTGATCCGCAGCGCCGCCCCGATCGACGACGAGACCGCGCTGCGGGTGGGCGCGCACCAGCTGCGCGAGGAGCGCACGGCGCGCCTCGACGGCGGCCGCGTGAGCGCACGCCTCGTGCGGCGGCTCGGGGCGATCGTGCTGGCCGACACCCCGGTCCGCGCCGAGGCGGCCGACATGGGCCCGGCGCTCGCCGCGCACGTGCGTGAGCACGGGCTCGGCGCCGTGACCTGGGACGGAGCGGCCGACGCGCTCCGCCGTCGGCTCGCCCTGCTGCACCGGGAGCTCGGGGAGCCGTGGCCGGCGATGGACGACGGGACGCTGCTGGAGCGCCTCGAGACGTGGCTCGGCCCGCGGCTGGCCGCGATGCGGCCGAGCGACCGCCTGGATCGCCTCGACGTGGCCGGTGCCCTGCGGACGCTGCTCCCCTGGCCCGAGGCCGCCCGGCTCGACCAGCTCGTGCCCGAGCGGCTCGGCGTCCCGTCGGGGCGCACGGCCCGGATCGACTATCCGGAGGTCGGGGACCCCGCGGGCCGCCCGCGTGTGGAGGTCAAGCTCCAGGAGTGCTTCGGGCTCGCGGAGACCCCGCGCCTCGTGGACGGGCGCGTGCCGGTCGTGTTCTCGCTCCTGTCCCCCGCACGGCGCCCCCTCGCGATCACCGACGACCTGCGCTCGTTCTGGAGCGGCCCCTATCGCGAGGTGCGCAAGGAGATGCGCGGCCGCTACCCGCGCCACCCCTGGCCCGAGGACCCGTGGTCGGCACCGGCGACGGCGCGCACGACGTCACGACGGCCATGAACGCGGCGGCGGCGCCCTCGATACCCTGCTGGACATGTCTCCGTCGCTGCGCCGCCACCGGGAGTCGGTCGGGGTCCCGACCGCCGCGATCCGCCTGCACGTGCCGTGGTACCTCTGGGTGCTCTTCTGGGGGCTCCCTCCCGGACGAGGTGCCCGGCTGGCCCCGCCCCTGGACCTAGGACGTGCTCACGAGGTCACGGCGGCCATGAGCGTGTCGTAGACACGCCGGACCGCCTGGGCGGCGGGCACGTCGCGTCCCAGGGCGTCGATCCGCTTGTTCATCTCCCAGCGGGAGAGGCCCGGCACGTCGTCCTTGAGGATCCGGTGGGCGTTGCGCTGGGCCCGCAGGATCGCCAGCAGCACCACGTCCTGGTGGGTCGGCTCCCGCTCGCCGCGCAGCACGGCCGCGAGGTCGCGGCGCACCGCCTGCTCGATCGCCGGGTCGCGGGCCGGCCACCGGGTGCCCAGCAGCCCGTGCTGGCGGGTCACGGCGCCCGCCGCGACGAGGTCCTGGCCCACGAGCTCGGTCGCGTCGACGGCGCGCTTGCCGATGATGCTCGAGAGCCTCCGCCCGTCGACCTCCTCGAGACGGGCGAGCACGTGGTCGAGCACCCCGTCGCCGGTCGGGGTCGCGTCGACGACGGTCACGTGCGGGTTGCGGGCGTCGTCGAGCTGCACGCGCCCCCGCTCGACGAGATCGGTGATCGCCCCCGCCACGAGCGACTGGCGACGCACCTGCGTCGCCTCCTGGCGACCGGCGTCGTTGGTCAGCAGCAGGAAGAGGTCGCGCACGATCGTTGTGCTCTGCGTCATACTCCGATGATGCCAAGGCGCCGAGGCACGGCGCAGGGACGTCTACCACTCGGTCGAGCCGGCATCCGCCTCTCCTAGACTCGCCGGATGCGATGCGACCACTTCGAGGCGGGCACGTGCCGTTCGTGCAGCCTGCTGGACGTGCCTCACGCGCGCCAGGTGCGGGAGGCCCGCGGCGCCGTCGAGGAGCTGCTCGCGCCCTTCCTGGCCACGGGCGCGACCTGGGACGCGCCGGTCACGAGCGCCGAGGCGGGGTTCCGCAACAAGGCGAAGATGGTCGTGACGGGCACCGCGAACGAGCCGGTGCTCGGCATCCAGGGGCAGGGCGGGGCGCGGGCGCGCCACGGCGCCGATCCGCTGCTGGGGACCGCGGACCTCGCCGACTGCCCCCTCTACCCGCCCGGGGTGCAGCGGCTGCTCGACGGGGTGCGGGCCCTGATCCGACGGGCGCAGGTCCCGCCCTACGACGTGGCCCGCCGTCGCGGGGAGATCAAGAACGTCATCGTCACGATCGCGCCCGACGGCCGGACGATGCTGCGTCTCGTGCTGCGCAGCGACGCCGCCCTGGGCCGCCTCACGGAGCATCTGCCGGCCCTGCTGACCGCGCATCCCGAGGTCGCCCTCGTGAGCGCGAACCTCCATCCCGAGCATGCCGCGACCCTCGAGGGAGAGGTGGAGATCCCGCTCGCCGGGGACGCGTTCCTGCCGATCACGATGGGGCCCGTGACCCTGCACGCGCGCCCGCGGTCCTTCCTGCAGACCAACACCGCCGTCGCCGGCGCGCTGTACGCGCAGGTGGGGGCGTGGGTGGACGCGATCGACGAGAGTCGCCGCGCCCGCTCCACGCCCGCGCCTCCCCTACGCCTGTGGGACCTCTACTGCGGCGTGGGCGGTTTCGCCATGACGTGCGCTCGCCCCCTCGCCGCCGGGCCGCGGCGCGAGATCACGGGGGTCGAGGTGTCCGAGCAGGCGATCGTGTCGGCGCGCGAGGCCGCGGCGGCCGCCGGGCTCGACGTCTCCTTCCACGCCGACGACGCGACCGCGTGGGCCATCGCCCGCGCCGCGGAGGAGGGCGCCCCGGACGTGGTGATCGTGAACCCGCCCCGCCGCGGCATCGGGCCGCGCCTGGCGGCGTGGATCGAGGACTCGGCCGTGCCCGACGTGATCTACTCCAGCTGCAACCCCACGACGCTCGCCGCCGACCTCGCCGCGATGCCGGGCTCCCGGATCGTGCGCGGGCGCCTGATCGACATGTTCCCCCACACCCGCCACGACGAGGTGGTGGTGCACCTGCGCCGCCACGGACGGAGGACCCCATGAGCACGACGCACCAGGACCCGCTGCGGGCGGCGCTCGCCGCGCAGCTCGACGACGCCGGGCGCACGGTCGCCCACGACGCCAACAACGAGGTCGACGTGCGCCTGACCCGCACGTTCGACGTCCCGATCGCCGAGCTGTGGGCGGCGCTCACCGATCCCGGGCGGCTCGTCCGATGGTTCTCCCCGATCGAGGGCGAGCCGGGCGAGGGCGGCACCGTGCGCCTGGTCGCGATGGGCGTCGAGGCGCGCGTCCTCGCGTGCGCGCCGCCGCGCACCGCGACCCTGACGTGGGGCATCGGCGGCGATGCGAGCGTGCTGGACCTCCAGCTCGACGCGCACGCCGAGCACGAGGGCGCGACCACGCTCTCGGTGCGCCACCACGTCGGCCTGAACGAGCACTACGAGACCTACGGGCCCGCGGCGACGGGCGCGGGCTGGGACGGCGCGATGCTCGGGCTCTCCCTGCACCTGGCGGATCCGACGGCCGATCCCGTCGCGGAGATGGCCCGGTTCCCGCTCTCCGAGGACGGGCTGCGCTTCACGGCCGACTGCTGCGCCGCCTGGGAGCGCGCCGACGTCGCCGCCGGCACGGCAGCCGAGACCGCGCACCGTCGCGCCGAGGCGACCTCCGCCTTCTACCGGGGCGAGGCGTGAGAGCTCCCGCGCGCGTGCACGTGCTCTCGCTCGGCGGCACCATCTCGATGGCCCAGGACGCGACCGGGCTGAGGGCCGCCCCCGCCGACGCGCCGGATGCCGGGCTCGTCTCCCCGGTGCCCGAGGACGTCGAGGTCACGCACGTCCCGGTCGCCAACGTCGGCTCCCCGTCGGTGCGTCCCGCGCAGCTGGCCGAGGTGCTCGAGCGCGCCCGCGACGCGGTGGCCGGCGGCGCCGCCGGGGTCGTGGTCACCCACGGCACCGACACCCTCGAGGAGTCGGCCTTCCTGCTCAACCGCTACTGGGACCTCGAGGCGCCGCTCGTGCTGACCGGTGCGATGCGCCCGGCTAACGCCCCGGGCGCCGACGGTCCCGCCAATCTGCGCGACGCCGTGCGCACCGCCCTCGCCCCCTCGGCCCGCGGCCTCGGCGTGCTCGCCGTGTTCGACTCCCTCGTCCACCTGGCCGATCGCGTCACCAAGGTCAGCTCGCGCTCCGTCGACGCCTTCGCCTCCGAGCCCTCGGGTCCCGTCGCCCTCGTCGGCGAGCGCGACCTGCGGCTCGTCTACCGCCCGACCGACCGTTCGGCTCTTCTCGGGGGTGCCCTGCCCGACCGCCTGCCGCGCGTGCCCGTGCTCGCGCTCGGCCTGGGCGACGACGCGGAGCTGCTCGACGCGCTCGCGCCGGACGCGCTGGAGGGCCTCGTCGTCGAGGGCGTCGGCATGGGGCACGTGCCCGAGCGCGCCGTCGGCCGCCTGCGTGCGCTCACCGCGCGCGGCGTCCCGGTCGTCGTCGCGACCCGGGTGCCGAGCGGCGGCACCTCCCTCAACCACTACGACTACCCCGGCAGCGAGGTGGACCTGATCCGGGCCGGCTGCGTGATGGCCGGGGCCCTCACGCCGCACTCCGCACGGCTCCTGCTGCAGGCCCTCGTGGCCGACGGCGCCGACGCCGACCGGATCTCCCGCGAGTTCGAGGCCTTCGGCTACTGACGGAGCCGCCGCGGAGCGCGACGCAGGGCACAGGTCGTGTGCGACAGTGGTGGCGAGCGCCTCGTGCGCCCCGCGACGACCGGAGGAGTGATCCCATGACTGAGCAGCCCGACCCCAACGCCGGCACCGACACCTTCACCCCGCACGTCCCCGTCGTGCCGCCGGGCGGCCTCGCCTCCCCCGCGACCGATCCCAACGTCGTGGCCCCGGCGAGCGCCGAGCCGCAGGCCGGCCCGCCCGCCGCGGAGACCGTCGGCCGGCCCCGGCTCGCGCGGCTCTTCTCCGAGCAGCTCGCCCGGCTCGAGCTGACGGCCGACGGCGATGCCCACCATGGCGCCATGCCGGATGTCGAGCTCGACCCCGCCGAGCTCGACCCGGCGCTCGTCGACGAGCTCGTGGGCCTGCAGATCTCGATCCCCGCCGCGGAGGCCTTCGGCGTGCTCGGCGGTCTGCGCCCGACGGGCGAGGACCTGTTCACGGTGACCCTCGACGACGAGACCCTCGAGATCCCGCACACGGCACGGCTGCACGTGAGCTCGCGCTCGTGGCGCGAGGCCGACGAGGGAGCGGTCGAGCAGCTGACCGGGGAGCTGCCCGCCTCGCCCCTGCACGGCGAGGAGCGGTCCCCCGACCGCCTGACGGGCCCCGGCGACCTGCGCGAGTGACGAGCGCCCGCTGACGAGCCCGCGAGCGGTTGCTAACGTTGCTAACAGACGGCGGCGACCCCCGCCGTCGGAGCCCGAGGAGGCGCCCGTGCCCAATCCGTTCCGCGCCTCGTTCGGCGCCGTGCCGCCCTTCCTCGCCGGGCGCGACCTGGTGCTCGACGACTTCGAGGCGGCCCTGGACCACGGCCCCGGCGCCGAGGGGCGCGCGACCCTCGTGATGGGCGCCCGCGGGACCGGCAAGACGGTGCTGCTCACCGAGATGGAGGCGATCGCGCGGGACCACGACTGGCAGGTCGTCTCCCTCCACACCTCGGCCGGCTCCCTGCTCGAGGAGGCCCGCACGCAGGCGGTCGAGATCCTGCGCGACCTCGACCCGGAGGCGACGCGCTTCCGGGCGACCGGCGGCTCGGTCGGCTCGATCGCGTCGCTGCACGGGGAGGTGGTCGACCAGTACGGCGCCCCCGCGCTCTCGCCCGCGAGCACCCTGTCCCGGCTCACGACCCTCCTGGGCGCCGACACGGGGCTGCTGTTCACGCTCGACGAGGTGCAGTCCGTCGACCTCGAGCACCTCGCGGCCTTCGCCCAGATCTACCAGGACCTCGTGCGGGCCGAGCAGAACGTGGCGTTCGTCGGCGCGGGGGTCGGCGCGGGCGTGCGCACCCTGCTCGACAGCCCCAAGACCACCTTCCTGCGGCGAGCGCGCCGCGTCGAGATCGGCATGGTCGACCTCGGCTCCGCCGCCGCCGCGATCCAGGCCACGGTCGCGGCGACCGAGAAGTCGATCGACGCCGCGGCCGCCGTGCGCGCCGCCGAGATCTCGTGCGGATACCCCTACCTGATCCAGTACGTCGGGGCCCAGACCTGGGCGCATGCGGGGGACGCCGACGAGATCCTGCTCGAGGACGCGGAGGGGGCGCGCGAGGGCGCGATCGCGCAGATGGCCACGAACGTCATCGAGCCGGCCCTGCGCTCGCTCGCCGCCCGGAAGCGCGAGTACCTCGAGGCGATGCTGCTCGACGACGGGCCCTCCGCGGTCGCCGACATCGCCACGCGCCTGGGCGTCGCCGCGGGCTATCAGTCCGTCTACCGCGAGCGCCTCCTCGACGACGAGCTGATCCGCCCCGGCGAACGCGGGACCGTCGAGTTCGCGCTCCCCTACCTGCGCGAGGCGCTGCTCGCGGGCCGAGGCCGCGACGCCGAGGCCGCGCCGCTCGCCTCGGGCGTGCGCGCCCGGCGCACGAGGGGCCCTCGCGACCGCCGCTGACGCTCCCGCCGGAGCGCCGGCCGCGCACCTCCTCCCGTGACACACGACATATCGATATATCTCTTGTGTCGCTCCCAGTAGCGATATATCGTGATGCTGACGAAAGAGAAGGGAGTTGCCCCATGCGACACCATCACCATCACGAGTTCCCCCATCCCGAGCACGCCGACGACCTCCGCGCGGCCCTGCGAGACGCCCGCCGCGGCGGTTTCGACGAGACCGCCGCCGAGGGCCGCGGTCGACGCGGCGGCTTCGGCGGCCGCGGCGTCGGAGGCGGACCGCGGGCCGGCTTCGGCCCCGGCGGCGGCTTCGGCCCGCGCGCGGGCTTCGATCCGCAGGACGAGGACGATCCGCGCCGCGGCTTCGACCGTCGAGGCGGGTTCGACCCGCGCGGCGGCTTCGGCCCCGGCGGCGGGCCCTTCGGCCCGGACGGCGTGCCCGAGGGCTTCGACCCCCGCTTCGGCGGGCCCCGGGGCCGCCGTGGACGCGGCCGGGGACGCGCCCCCCGCGGGGACGTCCGCACCGCCGTCCTCCTGCTGCTGGCCGAGGAGCCCATGCACGGCTACCAGCTCATGCAGACGATCGCGGAGCGCACGGGCGGCCGCTGGTCGCCGAGCCCGGGAGCGATCTACCCGACCCTCAGCCAGCTCGAGGACGAGGGCCTCGTCAGCGTCTCCCAGCAGGGAGGCCGCAAGCTCGCGAGCCTGACCGACGAGGGTCGCGCGCACGTCGAGGAGAACCGCGGCTCGTGGGCCGACCCGTTCCCCGCCGCCCCCACCGACGGCGAGGAGAACACGGTCGACCTGCGCACCCTGACCCATGAGCTCATGGGCGCGGTCCGCGAGGTCGGACGCAGCGCGAGCGACGCGCAGGTCCGCGCGGCCGCCGGCATCCTCGCCGACGCCAAGCGGTCGCTGTACCGCGTGCTCGCCGGCGACGTCGAGGACGCCGCGGGCGACGCCCCGGCCGACGACGCGGGCCCCGAGACCGCGGCGGAGGGTGCCGAGCAGGAGTGACGAGCGGCCGCGGCACCGTGACCTTGGTCCCGGCGCCGCGGCCCTCGGCGTCCCTACGCTGTTCTCAGAGGTTCGCACCCGGGGGCGGGTGCACCACTGCCGACCGCGGCTCCGTGACACTGCCGTCCGGAGCCGCCGTCGGCGACTTTCCCGTCACGAGCCGCGGCGACCCGCAGACCGTCTCGACCCGGGAGCTCCACCATGATCGTCCATCCCTCTCGCACCGCCTCGCCCGCACCGCGGCGGCGGACGCTGCTCGCCGGAGCGCTCGTCCTCCCGCTCGGCCTCGGCCTCGCGGCCTGCGGATCGTCCACGGCCACCCGCGCGGAGGATGCGGACGCGGGCGAGCCGGCCCTCCCGCAGGGCGTCGCCGCCGACCAGCCGTACATCCAGTTCGGCGACGGCGGCACCGGCGACACGATCATCGACGTCTACCTCGACTTCCTCTGCCCCTACTGCAAGAAGTTCTCGGAGGCCAACGGCGCCGACCTCGCCGAGCTGTCCACGCGCGAGGACACGACCGTCCGCCTCCACCTGCGCCCGATGCTCGACCGGGCGACGTCGCCGACGGGCTACTCCGGGCGGTCCGCCAACGCCGCCCTGGCCGTCTACGACGAGGAGCCGACGCGCTACTGGGCGATGGAGAGCGCCCTGTACGACGCGCAGCCCGCCGAGGACTCCGCGGGCCTCGACGACGCGCGGCTGATCGAGCTCGCCCACGGCGCGGGCGCGACCGCGGCGGTCGACCAGCACATCACCGGCGGCACCTTCATCCCCTACGTCGAGAAGGTGGTCGAGCCCGAGGCGCGCGCCAAGGACTACGGCACCCCGGTCGTCGAGATCGACGGGACCGAGGTGACCGAGGCGGATCTCTACGTCGCCGGCGGACTCCTGCAGGCGGTCGAGGCCGCGCGCTGACGCGCCCCTACACTGGCACGCATGGCCGGACACGGAGAGGACACGGACGGCTCCGCGTGGACGGCACGCGATCAGACGCTGCTGCGCACCGCGCAGATCATCCATGCCATCGAGCACGGCGAGTACGACCGGATCGACGCGCTCGACGTGGACTTCGCCGTGCACGGGAGCTTCCCGGACAACAAGATCGTGCTCGCCGCCCCGTGCGAGCTCTACTCGTACCAGGCCCTGGGCGACGGCTCGTACACCCATGACTCCTCGATGTTCCTCGCGACCGGACGCGGCGGACTCGCGATGACGGCCGGGGTCGCGGCGGGCCGCGCGATCGGCAACTCACGGCGCCGCGCGGCCGCGGCGCGGGACGCCACGCCGCACTGGCATCGCATCGACGGCGGCCTCGTGTTCGTCAACCAGTTCGGCTTCTACCTGTCGACCCCCACCAACCTGCTGTGGTGGAACTGGGACTCGATCCTGTCCGGGCGCATGCTCGCGCGGCGCCAGTTCGCCCTCCTGGGCGAGTCCGAGACGGGCCGCGTGAACTATGTCGTCGAGTCCGACGCGGCCGAGCTCGTCTTCGCCTTCTGGGCGATGGTGCGCCAGAGCCGCCACAGCCAGCTCGCTCAGCGGGTGTGGCTGCTGCCGGAGTGGCTCGCGAAGTACCGGGCGCACCTGGGCGACCGGGCCTTCGACTTCACGGCCCCTCCCGGTCCGCCGGCGATCGAGAGCTGAGGGTGCGCCGGAGCGCCGCGGTCACGTGCGCTCGCGGTCACGTGCGCTCGCGGTCCTGGGGGCGCAGGTCGATCCGCCGCAGGAGCTGGGCGTTCAGGGCCACCACGACGGTCGAGGCGCTCATGAGCAGCGCGCCGACGCTCATCGGCATCACGAACCCGATCGGGGCGAGCACGCCCGCGGCGAGCGGCACCGCGACCACGTTGTAGCCGGCGGCCCACCCCAGGTTCTGGAGCATCTTGCGCCACGCGGCCGACGACAGGTCGATCACGGAGACGATCGTGCGCGGATCGGAGCCGGCGAGCACGATGCCCGCCGACGCGATCGCGACGTCCGTGCCCGCGCCGATGGCGATGCCCACGTCGGCGCGCGCGAGCGCCGGGGCGTCGTTGACGCCGTCGCCCACCATCGCGACCCGGCGCCCCTCGTGCTGGAGCTCGGCCACCCGGTCGGCCTTGTCCTCGGGCCTCACCTGCGCGTACACGCGGTCGATCCCGAGCTCGCGGGCGACCGCGTCGGCCACCGTCTGCGCATCCCCCGTGACCATGGCGACCTCGATGCCGCGCTCGTGCAGCTCGTCGATCGCCTGCCGGGACTCCGGGCGCACCGCGTCGGCCACGCGCAGCGCCCCGAGGATCTCGTCGCCGTCGAGCACGTGCAGGACCGTCGCGCCCTCGCCGTCCCACGCGGAGGCCGCCTCGAGGGGCGTCAGGCCGTGGTCCTCGAGCAGGCGCGGGCCGCCGACGGCGATGCGGCGCCCGTCGACCGTCGCCGCGACGCCGGTGGCGGGCTCGGAGGTGAATGCCGCGGAGGCCGGGACCTCGAGCCCCCGCTCGCGGGCGGCGCGCGCCACGGCCTGGGCGAGCGGGTGCTCGCTGTCGGACTCCGCGGCCGCCGCGAGGGCGAGCACATCGTCCTCCGCGCCGCCGCGCCCCGGGGCGGCCGCGATGCCGGTCACGGCGGGCGCGCCCTCGGTGAGGGTCCCCGTCTTGTCGAGCAGCACGGTGTCGATCGTCCGCATGCCCTCGAGGGCCTGACGGTCGGTGATGAGCACGCCCGCGCTCGCGGCGCGTCCCGTCGCGATCGAGACCACGAGCGGGATCGCGAGCCCGAGGGCGTGGGGGCACGCGATGACGAGCACCGTGATCACGCGCTCGAGGGCCGTGTCGGGACGGCCGAGGGCGAGCCACACGACGGCGGTGACGATCGCGGCCGCGAGCGCGAACCAGAACAGCCACGCCGCGGCGCGGTCGGCCAGCAGCTGGGTGCGCGAGCTCGAGCTCTGGGCGTCGGCCACGAGCTTGCGGATCCCGGCGAGCGCCGTGTCCTGGCCGGTCGCGGTGATCCGGACGCGCAGGCCCGAGTCGGTCGCGACGGTCCCCGCGACCACCCGGTCCCCCGTCGACCGCTCGACGGGGCGCGACTCCCCGGTGATCATCGACTCGTCGAGGTGGGCGGAGCCGTCGACGATCTCGCCGTCGGCGGGGACCGTCGAGCCGGGCCTCACGATCACGACGTCGCCGGTCGCGAGGTCGGCGGGGGTCACGGTCTCGGTGCCGGAGTCGGTGACCCGCTCGGCCTCGTCGGGCAGGAGCGCCGCGAGGGAGTCGAGCGCCGACGAGGTCTGCGCGAGCGAGCGCATCTCGATCCAGTGCCCCAGCAGCATGATCACCACGAGCAGCGCGAGCTCCCACCAGAAGGCGAGGTCGGAGGCGAGCAGTCCGAGCGTGGCCGCCCACGACGCGACGAAGGCGACGGTGATGGCGAGCGCGATCAGCAGCATCATGCCGGGCCGGCGGGAGCGGATCTCCGAGACGGCGCCCGTGAGGAACGGGCGGCCGCCCCACACGTACAGGACCGTGCCGAGCACCGGCGGGATCCAGGAGACGGGCCCGCTCGTGGGCACGTGGTAGCCCAGCAGGTGGGCGAACATGGGGTCGAGCGCGACGACGGGCACGGCGAGGACCAGCATGATCCAGAACAGCCGGCGGAACATCATGACGTGGTGCATGTGGCCGCCTGCGTGCCCGGCGTGGTCCATCTGAGCGCCGTGGTCGCTGTGACCGGCGTGCTCGGCGGTCGCCGTGCCCTGCGTCGCGTGCTGCATGTGCTCGTGATCGTGGGGGCTCATACCTCGTTTCTATACCCCCTAGGGGTATTTGTCGAGGGGGCCGGACGACAGAGAGCCCCGGGCGGCTCGCACACCGCCCGGGGCTCTGTCCCCCCTACTCACACGGGTCCCCCCGAACCCGTGCGCGTCACGATCCGGCGTCGGTGACCTCGACGGCCACGGGCTGCGTCGTCGGCTCGCGAACGCTCTCGACAGCCTCCGGGCGCGGTCGGGAGCGCCGCACAGCCGCGCCGGGCGGCGTCCGCCTCGGCACCTTCCGTCCGGTGTTCGAGCTGGTCATAGCCCGTCCCCCTCCGATCTCGGATGCTGCGTCGGCCCGGCGACCGACGGCTCCGGACACCCGTTCCCCCAGGGTGCTCAGGAGCCCGTCGACCGGGACTTCCCTGGGACATTACGGACACTTCGCCGCACGTTCAATGAGTACGAGGAAAGTTTCCACGTTCCTCCTGGTCAGATCGCGAAAAAAAGTTTTGCGACACGCACCGACATTTCCGCCGTGTCGCGACGCCGCGTGGTCGCACCGCCCTCAGCGAACGCGAGGTGACGGATCGCGCCGTGAGCGGGAGACTGCTGGAGTCCCCTGTCCGCGAACCGTGAGGTGATCTCCGTGCCCGTTCCCGCCGATCCGTCGCCCGCCCTCCAGCAGTACGCACATCCCGAGAAGCTCGTGACCACCGACTGGCTCGCCGAGCACCTCGGGGACGACGGCCTCGTGGTCGTCGAGTCCGACGAGGACGTGCTGCTGTACGAGACGGGGCACATCCCCGGCGCCGCCAAGATCGACTGGCACCTCGACCTCAACGACCCCGTGACCCGCGACTACGTCGACGGCGCCGCCTTCGCCGAGCTCATGGCGCGCCACGGCATCACGCGCGACACGACCGTCGTCGTCTACGGCGACCGCTCCAACTGGTGGGCCGCGTACGCCCTGTGGGTGTTCGAGCTGTTCGGCCACGAGGACGTGCGCCTGCTCGACGGCGGCCGTGCGGCCTGGCAGGCCGAGGGCCGCGAGATGACGCGCGACGAGCCCGCGCCCGTGCGCGCCGAGTACCCCGTCGTCGAGCGCCGGGACGCTCCCCTCCGGGCGTTCCGCGAGGACGTGCTCGGCTTCCTCGGCGGCCAGCTCGTCGACGTGCGCTCGCTGCCCGAGTACACGGGCGAGCGCACCCACATGCCCGAGTACCCCGAGGAGGGCGCGATCCGGGGCGGCCACATCCCGACCGCACGGTCCGTGCCCTGGGCGCGCGCCGCCCAGGAGGACGGGCGCTTCCGGCCCCGCGACGAGCTCGAGGCGATCTACCGCGAGGAGATCGGCTTCGATCCGGCCGAGCCCGTCATCGCCTACTGCCGCATCGGGGAGCGCTCGAGCCACACGTGGTTCGTGCTGCGCCACCTGCTCGGCTTCGAGGACGTGCGCAACTACGACGGCTCCTGGACCGAGTGGGGCAACGGCGTGCGCCTGCCCATCGCGGTGGGGTCCGAGCCGGGCGAGGCGGGGCGCCGATGACCGCCGCGAGCGCCGAGAGCGCCGTCCCGGCCGCGCTGCAGGAGATCGCGGACGACTTCGGCCAGCTCACCGGCAAGGACCGCCTGCAGCTGCTGCTCGAGTTCTCCGACGGCCTGCCCGAGCTGCCGGCGCGCTACACGGACCACCCCGAGCTCCTCGAGCCGGTCCCCGAGTGCCAGTCCCCCATCTTCCTCGCGACCGAGGTGGAGGGCACGGGGTGCGAGGCGCGCGTGCGCCTGTTCTTCTCCGCACCGCCGGAGGCGCCGACCACGCGCGGCTTCGCGGGCATCCTCGCCGAGGGCCTCGACGGCCTGAGCGCCGGCGAGGTGCTCGCGGTGCCGCTCGACGTGACCGGACGCCTCGGCCTCGCGGAGGTGGTCAGCCCCCTGCGGCTGCGCGGCATGGCCGGGATGCTGGGCCGGATCCAGCGCCAGGTGCGCCAGAAGGCCCAGGTCCCGGCCGCCTGAGCGCCGGCCGACGCGACGGGCCCTTGACAAAGCACAACCACATGGTTGTAGGTTGTGGGCGTGAGCACGACCGCCGAGGACCTCGTCGACGCGCGGTTCCATGCCCTCGCCGACCGCACCCGGCGGGACATCCTGCGCCGCACTCTGCGGAGCGAGCAGTCGGTCTCCTCACTGGCACGGAAGTACGACATGAGCCTCACGGCCGTGCAGAAGCACGTCGGGGTGCTCGAACGAGCCGGTCTCATCACCAGGCACCGTCGCGGCCGGGAGTCCCTCGCCCGCGGCGAGGTCGAGGCGGTGCGCTCGGCGGCCCAGCTCCTCTCCGAGCTCGAAGCCCTGTGGCGGGACCGCATCGCGCGCATCGACGAGCTGATCGACCCCGCCTCGTCCCAGGAGGGACCACCATGCCCGTCACCGACGTCCACCGCGACCTCGACACCCTGACCCTCACCATCACGGCGCAGTTCGCCGCCCCCGTCCAGCGCATCTGGGACATCTACGCCGATCCCCGGCAGCTCGAGCGGATCTGGGGGCCGCCCGGGTTCCCAGCGACCTTCGTCGAGCACCGCCTCGCCCCCGGCGGCCGCATGACCTACTACATGACCGGCCCCGACGGCGAGCGGTACCCCGGCTACTGGGAGGTGATCGAGGTCGACGAGCCGCACGCCTTCCGCTTCCGGGATGGCTTCGCGCGCGAGGACCTCACCCCGGACCCCGACCTGCCCGTCTCGGAGACGACGTGCACCTTCGACGAGCACGAGGGCGGCACCCGCGCCGTCTACGTGTCCACGTACGCCACGCGCGAGGGGCTGCAGCAGGTCCTCGACATGGGCGTCGAGGAGGGGACGCGCACGGCGCTCGACCAGATCGACGCCCTCGTGGCCTGATCAGGACTGTGCCGCGACTGGCGTGATCAGGACTGCGGGAGCAGCCCGAACACGTAGTAGGGCTCCGTGTCGTCGCCGGGTTGCGCGGTGCCGTACCACGTGCCGTCGCCGCCCCCGTCGGTCGTGCCCGTCACGTCGCACACCAGGTGATCGCCGGAGTCGAGCACCTGGCAGGTCGCCTCGACCTCCGCAGGGATGTCGCCGTCCGGGTGCTCGGCCAGCATGACCGCCTCGATCACCGTCTCCTGTGCCGAGCCCTCGGTGACGGACGCGCGATCGTCCTCCTCGCTCGCGGCCGCCACGATCTCGGTGCCGGTGGGCACGGTGAAGTCCCCGGGGCCCTGTCCGTCGACGTGGTGGATCACCACGGTCTTGCCGAAGGCCGACGGCGCGAGCGCGACCTGGACGGTGACGACGACGCTGTCGTCCTCCCCGGTGAGTCTGCACAGGACCATGGCCCCCTCGGTGTCGGCGGAGGAGTTGCAGTCCGGGACGTAGGTCTGGTCGCCGTCGTCGAAGCCGGCGATGAACTCGGACTGCGCGACCTGCTCCGCCGTGAGCGATGTCCGACCCTCGCGATCGATCACGGCCTCGTAGTACGAGGCGCCGTCGGACTCGCTCGTGCGGCTGGTGCCGGGCTCGGCCAGGATCGTGCCCTCCCACGAGGAGGGGAGGCTGACCTCGGTGTCCTCGGAGCTGGTTGAGGGGTCATCGCTCGCGCTCGTCGTGCCCTCGGTCGGCGGCTCGGCGGACGAGGACCCCTGCGTGGGCGACACGGAGGAGGACGCGCTCATCTTCTCCGCGCTCTCTCCCGCCGAGCTCTCCTCTGCACTCCCCGTCGGGTCCGCCTCGGCGGGATCCGAGGGGGACCCGCACGCGGCGAGGGAGAAGGCCGCGGAGACGAGCAGGACAGGGCGGATGAGGACGCGGGCGGGTGTGACGCAGCTCATACTTTTAGAGAGTATGCTCCGCTCCCCCCGACGGCAAGGGTCCGCTGCTCTGGCAGACTCGCCCGCATGGATCTCGAGGGCCCGTGGCAGGCCGCGGCGCGCGGCGCGCATCTGTGGGTGGACGGCGTCGCGCAGCCGACCGTCTTCGCCCGCATGTCGGCGCGCGCCGCTGCACTCGGGGCGATGAACCTGGGCCAGGGCTTCCCCGACACCGCCCCGCCACCGGTCGTCGCCGAGACCGCCCAGCGCAACATCCGTGAGGGCGTGAACCAGTACCCGCCGGGCCCGGGGCGGCCCGAGCTGCGCGCGGCGATCGCCCGCCACCAGGAGCGCTTCTACGCCCTGGCCTGGGATCCCGGCAGCGAGGTGCTCGTGACCACGGGCGCGACCGAGGCGATCGCCGCCGCGATCCTCGCGCTCGTGCGGCCGGGTGACGAGGTGGTCACGCTCGAGCCCTTCTACGACTCCTACGCGGCGACGATCGCACTCGCCGGAGGCGTGCACCGCACGGTCCCGTTCGAGGTCCGGTGCACCGACGGCGAGCTGTCACTGTCGGTCGCGCCGCACGCGCTCCGCGAGGCCGTCACGGACGCGACCCGCCTGATCCTGCTGAACTCCCCGCACAACCCCACCGGGGCGGTCCTCGGACGCGAGGTGCTCGAGGCCCTCGTGGAGGCGGCATGCGCGCACGACGCGATCATCGTGTCGGACGAGGTGTACGAGCACCTCACCTTCGCCGCATCCCACGTTCCCGTCGCGACGCTCCCGGGCGCGCGCGAGCGGACCATCACGATCGGCTCGGCGGGCAAGACGCTGTCGGTCACGGGCTGGAAGATCGGCTGGGTCACGGCCGTCCCCGAGCTCGTCGCGGCGGTCACGGGCGTCAAGCAGTGGCTCACGTTCACCTCGGGGGCCCCGTTCCAGGGCGCGGTCGCGCGCGGTCTCGAGCTGCCCGAGGCCCAGTACGCGGCGATCGCCGACGACCTCGCCCGGCGGCGCGACCTGCTCGTGGACACGCTGCGGGGGATCGGCGCGCACGTCGCCGTGCCCGAAGCGGGCTACTTCGTCCTGGCGGATCTCTCGCCGCTCGGCGAGGACGACGCGACCGCGCTGTGCGAGCGCCTGCCCGAGGAGGCGGGCGTCGTCGCGATCCCCGTCGCCGCGTTCTGCCATGACGACGCCGCGGGCGGGCACGCGAGCCAGTACCGCTCGCTCGTCCGCTTCGCCTTCTGCAAGGACGACGCGACCCTGGCCGAGGCGGCCCGACGGCTCGGGGCGTGGGCGCGAGGGCGCCGAGGCGCTTAGGCTGGTCCCACCCTTCGGCCGAGGAGACCCGATGACCGCGATCGATCATGACACGTACTCGTCCTACCTGACGGAGCACTATCTGGGAGCCTCATCCGGGGCGCAGGCCTTCCGGGCCGCCGCCTCCGCCTGGGAAGGCCGCCCCGGGGGCGAGCTGCTGCAGGAGCTCGCCGACGAGGTGACGGCCGACCGGGACACTCTCCGGGATCTGATCCGCGGCCTCGGGTACTCCGTGGGCCCTCTCAAGCAGACCGCAGCCGCGGGAGCCCAGGTCGCCGGACGGTTGAACCCGATGAACGTGCTGCGTGCCCATCAGGTTGCCGCCGCTCGCATCGAGATCGAGACGCTGACCGGGCTGGTCCGTGCCAAGCGATGCCTGTGGGAGACGCTGCTGCGGCTCACGGCCGTGGACCTGCGCTTGGACCCGCAGCAGCTCGAGCGGCTCGCCGAGTCCGCGCGATCGCAGGAGGAGCGGCTGGACCGGATGATCCAGGACGGCGCGCTCGCCACCTTCACCACCGAGTGACTCCGCGACCGTGAGAACCTTCCGGCCCCCGGTCGCCGCCCGGATGGCGGCGCGCCGATGACCGGGCTCATCGCCGCGGGCGTCGTCGCCGTCATCGTCATCTGCGCGGCCGACATCCTCGCCCCCCGGGTCAAGGCGGCGCCTCCGCTCGTGCTCGTGGTCGTCGGCATCGCACTCAGCTTCGTGCCGGCGCTCGGGACCTTCGAGCTCGAGCCCGACCTCGTGCTCGAGGTCATCCTGCCGCCGCTGCTGTACGCGTCCGCGGTCGCGATGCCGGCGATCAGCTTCAAACGCGAGCTGTCCGCGATCAGCGGCCTCTCCGTGACCCTCGTGGTGCTCAGCTCGCTCCTGCTGGGGCTGCTGTTCTGGTGGCTCGTGCCGGGCCTCGGCTTCGGCTGGGGCGTCGCCCTCGGCGCGATCCTCTCCCCCACGGACGCGGTCGCGACCTCGATCATCAAGGGCCGCGGCGTGCCCGACCGGGTCGTCACGATCCTCGAGGGTGAGTCGCTGCTCAACGACGCGACCGCCCTCGTCATCCTCGCGACGGCCGCGGGGGCGGCCGTGCACGGCTTCTCGGTGGCCGGCGCCGTGGGCTCCTTCCTGTACTCCGTGATCGTGGCACTCCTGATCGGCGCGATCGTCGGGGTGGGCAACTTCTGGTTCCGGCGACGGATCGAGAACGCGACGGCCGACACGGTCCTCTCGTTCACCCTCCCCTTCATCGCCTCGGTGCCCGCCGAGCTGCTGGGCAGCTCGGGCCTCGTGGCCGCGGTCGTCGCGGGCCTCATCATCGGCTTCCGGGGCCCGCGCACGCTCCCCCCGCAGCACCGCCTGACCACGGGCATCACGTGGTCGAGCGTGCAGATGGTGCTCGAGGGCGTCGTCTTCCTGACCATGGGCCTGCAGATCAAGGCGGTGCTCACCGAGCTGCACGAGGACTCGGTGGGGGTCGCGGCAGGGCTCGGGATCGCCGTGGTCGCCCTCGTGGTGATCGTGCTGACCCGCAGCGGATGGCTCGCCGGGGACCTGTGGCACCTCGGCCGGCGGGCGCGGCGCGGCGCGGCACGGACATGAAGCCGCGCATCGACGCGATGCGCAAGCGCCTGGACACGAGCCGCAAGCTCAACGCCCAGCACCTCGAGGCCTTCGAGCGCGCCAAGGCCACGGTCGGCACGGAGAATCCGACGCGCGAGCAGCTCATGGGCGCCTACACCGACGCGCTGCGGGAGCTCGCCGACGGGGGCGACCAGCTCGCCCAGCGCCGGATCGAGCTCGCCGACGAGGCCTCGCGCCGGCTCGGCGACGCGGCCTACCAGCAGAACCTGCGGCTGCCCACGAGCGCGAGCCGCGGCGGCACGGAGCTGGCCCGCACGAGGATCGACGCGCGCAACGCCCGGTCCGGGCAGGTCGCGGGCCGTGGGGGCTCGGGCACGGACGGGCCCCGATGCTGCCGGATCCCGAACGGCTCGAGCGCTACGCGACGCGCCTGCGCCGGGCGAGCGCCGACATCGGCTACCTCGCGCGCCAGCCGCTCGGCACCCGGGAGGGCACGGTGCTCGTGTCGTCGTGGGGTGAATACAACCGCTTACATTCGGTATGTAAGCGGTGACATTACGCGCCTGCCGGAGGAGCGCAAGGGGTCGCCGTGGGCCGGGACGGGACCTCCGGCCTCCTGACGGGACCGTTCGCGTCGCGTAGCCTCGGCAGGACACGCCGTCCCGTCTCCCGTCACCGCCGAGAGGAGATCACGCATGTCCTCGCTCAGCGACCTGCTCGATCCGTCCGCGATCCGCCTCGACGTGCCCGCCGCCGACTGGCGCGCGGCGATCCGCGCCGCGGGCGCGCTGCTCACCGCCTCCGACGTCGCAGGCCCCGCCTACACCGACGCGATGATCCGCACCGTCGAGGAACACGGGCCCTACATCGTGCTCGCGCCGGGCTTCGCCCTGGCCCACTCGCGGCCCGACGCCTCGGTGGCCCGCACCGGCCTCGCCCTCGTGCGCCTCGCCGAGCCGGTCGCCTTCGGCAACCCCGACAACGACCCCGTGACCCTCGTGATGGCGCTCGCGGCGGCCGACGCCGGCGCGCACCAGCAGGCCCTCGCGGCGCTCGCGGGCGTGCTCGCCGATCGCGAGCGCCGCGCCGCGCTCGACGTCGCGGCCACCCCCGCCGAGGTGCTCGCGGTGCTCGAAGACCCCGCCCCGCGACCGGCCGCGGCGACCCCGGCCACGACGACCGCTGCCGCACCGGCCGCTGCTCCCTGGCCCGCCGCGGAGGCCGCACCGGTCGCCGCCGACGAGGAGACCGTGCCCTCGAAGAACCTGATCCTCACGGTGTGCGGCAACGGCCTCGGCACGAGCCTGTTCCTCAAGAACACGGCCGAGCAGGTGCTCGACCGCTGGGGCTGGTCCCCCTACATCAGCATCGAGGCGACCGACACGATCTCCGCCAAGGGCAAGGCCCACGACGCCGACGTCGTGCTGACCTCGGGGGCCATCGCCGACGCGCTCGGCGACGTCGGCGTGCCCGTCGAGGTGATCCGCGACTTCACCTCGCAGGCCGAGATCGACGCCGCGCTGCGCCGCCTCTACGCCGTCTGACGCCCTCCCCCTCCCCTCCCCGTCCGAGCATCGGAGCCGCGACCATGAACGTCCTCCTCGCGATCGCCCAGTTCCTCGTCAACGAGATCCTGAGCGTGCCTGCCTTCCTCATCGGCATCATCACCGCGATCGGCCTGCTGGCCCTGCGCAAGAGCGTCGGCCAGGTGATCGGCGGCGGCCTCAAGGCCGTGCTCGGCTTCCTCCTGATCGGCGCCGGCGCGACCCTCGTGACCGCCTCGCTCGCGCCGCTCGGCACGATGATCCAGGGCGCGCTCGGCGCCCAGGGCGTCGTGCCCACCAACGAGGCGATCGCGGGCATCGCCCAGCAGCAGTACGGCGCCCAGGTCGCGTGGCTCATGATCCTGGGCTTCGTGGTCGCGATCCTGCTCGCGCGCTTCACCCCCCTGCGCTACGTGTTCCTGACCGGGCACCACATGCTGTTCATGGCCACCCTCATCACGATCGTGATGGCCTCGGCGGGCATGCCCACGCCGGTCGTCGTCGTGCTCGGGGCGGTCCTGCTCGGCATCCTCATGGTGTCACTGCCCGCCCTCGCCCAGCCCTTCACGCGCAAGATCACGGGCGACGACACGATCGCGATCGGCCACTTCGGCACCGCCGGATACATCGCGTCGGGGGCCGTGGGCCGCCTCGTCGACCCGCGCGGCAGGAGCCGCTCGACCGAGGACATCACCGTGCCCGAGGGCCTGCGCTTCCTGCGCGACTCGATGGTCGCGACGGCCCTGTCGATGGTGCTCATGTACGTCGTGGTCGCGCTCGTGTACCTCGCCCGGGTCGGCCAGGAGACGGCGTTCACCGCCTTCGACACCCCCTCCTCGAACGTCGGCAACTACCTCATGACGTCCGTGACCCAGGGCCTCCAGTTCGGCATCGCCGTGGCCGTGATCCTCTTCGGCGTGCGCACGATCCTCGGCGAGCTCGTGCCCGCCTTCCAGGGCATCGCCGCGCGCGTGGTCCCCGGCGCGGTGCCCGCCCTCGACGCGCCCATCGTGTTCCCGTACGCGCAGAACGCCGTGCTGATCGGGTTCATCTCGAGCTTCGTCGGCGGCCTCGTCGGCCTGCTCCTGCTCGGCACCGTGTTCGGGCCGCTCTTCGGCCTCGCCCTGGTCCTGCCCGGCCTCGTGCCGCACTTCTTCACGGGCGGCGCCGCCGGCGTCTACGGCAACGCCACGGGCGGGCGCCGCGGCGCGATCGCGGGCGCCTTCGTCAACGGCCTCCTGGTCACGTTCCTGCCCGCGCTGCTGCTCAAGGTGCTGGGCGCCTTCGGCTCGGAGAACACGACCTTCGGCGACACCGACTTCGGCTGGTTCGGCATCCTGATCGGCTACGGCGCCCGGCCGGGCGTGCTGCTCGGCTCGATCGTGCTCGCCGTGATCGGCCTCGTGATCCTCGCCCTCGCGATCACCGTGCAGCGCCGCGTGGTCGACACCGGCTGGGATCCCGCCCGCGCCCGCGGGAGCGCGGGCGGCACGACGGCCGTCGCGGCGGGCGCCGCCACGGCCTCGGGCACGGGCGCCGCGGGCGGGGCAGCCGCGGTGACCGCGTCGACGGGCCGCTACCCGCGGGTCGCGCCGCCCGCGGGCGCTCCCGTGCCTCCTCCCCCGCCCGCCGACTGACGTCGCCCCCCAGGGCGCATAGGCCAGGCGGCCCACCAGGCGAGACAGCCCACACGGCCCTCCCCGCGCGCGGCGGCGGCCCGACACAATGGGGGCATGTCGCTGAACAGCCCCCAGCGGGCCCGCACCGCCGCCGAGTTAGCCGCCAACTTCGCGGCCTCGGGCCTCACCCGCGACGAGCTGCGCGAACGCACGGGGCTGCCGCCCGCACGGTTCGACTCGGCGCTGACGATGTCGCCGGGCACGAGCCCCGTGGACGCGTGGCTCCTGCGGGACACGCTCGAGACGGCGGTGCGCGAGGCCGGGGCCGAGCTGACGCCGTTCTCGATCCTGACCGACGACGCGCGCGCCGCGGCGACGGGCTGGTTCGGGGTCGCCGACCGCCGCTGACCGCGGCGCGTCGGGCCTCAGGCCGAGGGCCGGCGCAGCTCCCAGACCCGCAGGTCGCTCGCGCCGCCGAGGGCGCGCACCCGCAGCGACTCGCCCTGGCCCGGGTACACCCGCACGGTCTGCGGCACGCCCTGCTCCGGCAGCAGCTCGAGGATGCTCGCATCGACGAACACCGTGACGGGGCCGTGCGGCTCCTCGGCGATCACGCGGAGCACCGTCCCGTCCTCGCCGATCAGCTCGACGCGCGCGCCCTGCTCGGAGCGGGCCTCCGCGCGCGGTGGGAGGACCGCGCCGTCGTCGCCGACCGGGAGCGGGGCGCCGCGCAGGGTGCGCAGCTCGGCGGGCACGCGCGAGACGACGCGGCCGTGCTCGAGGTCCAGCTCGCGCGGGAAGGTCAGGCATCCGGCCCAGCCCTGGGCCTCGGCCTGCTCCGCCGTGCGCTCCGCGCCCTCCCACGACCACGCCCACAGCAGGACGCGGCCGGACGCGGGATCGACATGGGCCTGCGGCGCGTAGAAGTCGGGGCCGGCGTCCAGCGGGCCGCCTGTCGCCGGCGAGAAGCGCAGCGGGCCGAGTCCCGTCCGATCGTCCTCGCCGTCCGTCTCGTGCCAGGTCAGGTCGCCGAGCAGCCAGCTCACGCGGTCGGGCCCGAAGCCGCCCTCGGGCGGCGTCGTCCACAGGCTCAGGGCGAGCGCCCAGCGCGCCTCGTCGCCGCGCCCGAGGCGCACCAGCTGGGGGCACTCCCAGACGTCCGCCGGAGCGTGCTGACCGGCGATCGTCTCCTCGCCGGTCAGCACCGGGCCCAGGTAGCGCCAGCTGGTGAGGTCGGAGCGGTCCCAGGCCAGGATCGCCGGGACCATGCGCTCGACGCCATCGGCGCCGCGACGCCGCAGGCCCGCTCCCTGGATCGCGAGGGCGCGCCCGTCCAGCTCGAGCAGGAAGGGGTCGCGCACGGCCACGAGCCCGGACTCGTCGGGGGCGTCGGCCGCCGTGCCGGGGAGCGGCTCGAAGGCCGTGAGGTCGGCGTTCGCGCGCTGGATCACGACGCGCGACTGCTCGACGTGACCGCGGCTCACCCCCGAGTACACGGCGTGCACGGCGCCGTCGTGCACGGTCGCGACGCCGCTCCAGCAGCCGCCCTCGTCGGCCTCGCCGGGTCGCGGGGCGGGCCCGAGGGGCTCCTCGCGCCAGCTCACGAGGTCGTCGGACGAGACATGGCCCCAGTGGATGCGCTCGTGGCGCGGGGAGTCGGGGTTGTACTGGAAGAACACGTGCCAGCGGCCGTCGTGCCGCACGATCCCGTTGGGGTCGTTGAGCCACCCCCGCGCCTGGACGCGATGCAGGGAGGGGAAGGGGTCGCTCGTCACGGGGCCTCCTGGGCAGGGTCGATCCACGGCGCCTCGACACGTGTCGAGGCCGGTCCGTCGAGTATGGGACCCGCTTCGACACGTGTCAAAGGACGAGGAGCGGTCAGGCGGGCACGAGGCCGGTCGTCGCGCGCTCCACGAGGGCGCACGGCACGACGACGGGCGCCGACGGCACGGCGGCCCGCTCCTCGCCGCCCTCGATCAGGTCGAGCAGGGCGCGCACGGCGGCGCGGCCCATCTCCTCGTGCGGGAGGGCGATGGTGGTCAGCGGCGGGGTGAGGGCCGCGGCGAAGAAGTCCTCGTCGTCGAAGCCGACCACCGAGAGCCGCCCCGGCACGTCGACCCCGGCGAGCGCGGCGGCGTGCAGCGCCCCCGCGGCGACGCGGTCGCGGATGCAGAACAGAGCCGTGGGCGCCTGGCCGTGCGCCAGCAGGCGCGAGGCCGCGCGGAAGCCGTCGTCCATCTGCCAGCCCGCCGGCACGAGGCGGGGCGCGAGGCCGGCCTCGGTCATCGCCGTCCGGTAGCCCTGCTCGCGCTCGAGGGTCGCGGGCTGCCGGTCGCCGCCGCTCAGCATCGCGATCCGCTCGTGCCCGAGCCCGATCAGATGCCGCGTCGCTCGCCGCGCCCCCTCGAGGTCGGCGGGGACGAAGGCGGGGACGGGAGTCCGGTCCCTGTCGTCGGCGGAGGCGTCGGCGCCAGCGGCGGTGTACTCCTCGCAGTCGAGCAGGACCAGGGGCAGGCCGAAGGTCGAGGCGGGGAGCCGGATCCGGGCGCGCCCCATCGTCGCGTAGACGAGGCCGTCGACCTGGCGCTCGGCGAGCAGGCGCATCGCGTCCGCGAGGCTCGCCTCGCGCAGGGAGAGGTCGACCTCGATCACCATCTGTCCGTGCGCCGCCGCCTCCTGGGAGGCCGCGCGCGTCATCGGCCCCGCCCAGGGGGAGGTCGCGATCCGGTCGGTGATGAGGCCGATCGTGCGCGTGCGCCGGTCGCGCAGCGACAGCGCGATCGCGCTGCGTGCGTAGCCGAGCTCCGCGGCCGCCGCGAGCACGCGGTCCCGGGTCGCGGAGGCGACGGTGCCCTCCACGCGGTCGTTGAGCACCATCGAGACGGTCGCCCGGGACACGCCCGCCCGCGCAGCCACGTCCGAGGACGTCGGTCGGCGCGGGGCGGGGCTCACGCGGACCAGCCTACGGTCACCGCCTCAGCGCGGCGCGTACGCCGTCACGAGCACCGACACGGTCACGGCCAGGCCCGCGCCTGCAGCTCCCTCGCCCGCCGCTCCCCCGCCCTCGCGCCGCCCGAGGGCGTGCACGTCGAGGTGCCGGGCGCTCGGCGTCATCCCGATCAGGTCGCGCGCCTGCTCCGCGCCGAGCGTCAGCTCGTACTCGACCTCGCGCGTGGTCACGGCGGTCACGTGCGGCGCGAGGGCGCGCGCCAGGCGCTCCTCCTTGGCCGGGTCGATCGTCACCATCGCGGCGACCTCGGCCCGCAGCTCGGCGAGATGGCGCGCGGTGGGGCGGGCCACGACGAGCCTGCCGCCGGGGCGCAGCACGCGGTGGAACTCGGCGGGGTTGCGCGGCGCGAACACGTCGAGCACTGCGTCGACCGAGCCGTCGGCGAGGGGGAAGGGGCGGAACGCGTCCCAGGTCGCGGCGATCGCGCGCGGATGGGCACGAGCCGCGACCCGCAGGGACCGCACGGACGTGTCGAGCGCGATGCCGTGCGCGGCGGGCATCCGCTCGAGCGTGCCCGCGAGGTAGTAGCCGGTGCCGGCCCCGACGTCGAGCACGACCTCGGGCTCGTCGCGCCCGCCCCCGGCGAGGGCGGCGACGGCGTCCCGGACCGGGGCGTAGGCGCCGGTCGCGAGGAAGCGCTCGCGGGCGCGCGCCATGTCCGGGTCGTCGCCGCTCACGGCGCGGGCCCCGCCCAGCAGCGAGATGTACCCGTGGCGGGACACGTCGAAGGTGTGCCGTGCCGGGCAGCGCAGGGCGGAGCCGGACGCCGGCGCGAGGCGCTCGGCGCACAGGGGGCACCGCAACAGACGGGCCGCGAGCTCCAGGGAGGCGGGGTCGGATGTCACCGGCCCAGCCTAGGAGCCCGCGGCCTGCACGGCCGGGTCAGGCCGCCGCGAAGTAGAACTTCTCGCCGGAGAAGCTCAGGAGCGGCTCGACGATGAACGTGCCCTGCTTGGCCTGGTCGGCCGGGATCAGGAACGCCTCGGTGAAGGTCGCCGTGCCGCCGTCCGTCAGGTCGTTGACGCTGAAGGAGTCCTGGCCGGTCACGACCGAGCTGGTCGAGTACACCTGGCCGTTGGGGGAGGACAGCGAGATCGTGGTCTCGATCCACGGCGAGACCTCGCCCGAGCCGTGGTAGACGACCGTCACCGGCACCGTCACGTAGACCTCGCCGTCACCGGGCGCCTCGTTGAACTGGTTGGCCTTCTGGATGTCCGACCACGCGTCCCAGTTCACCTCGCCGAGCGTCACGTCGAGGGTGCCGTCCGTGCTGGTCGTGAGGGTCGCGGGGCCGCCGCCGACCGGGAAGGGGCTGTCCGCCGTGCCGGCGCCGCCCTGGGCCGCCGCCGAGGTGGGCGCGTCGCTCGTGGGCGCGTCCGAGGTCGGGGCGTCGGTCGTGGGAGCGTCCGAGGTCGGCTCCTCCGTCGCCGTCGACGAGGTCGCAGGGGCCGGCGGCGTGGTCGGCTCGTCGTTCGAGCCGCGGTTGAGGAACGCGCAGCCGCCGATCACGATGAGGATGATGAGCACGAGGACGCCGCAGCCCAGGCACGTCCACAGCGGCCAGCGGGTCTTCTTGGTCTGCGCGGGCTGGATGGGCTGGTAGCCGCCCGGGCCCTCTCCCCCGGGGACCTGGCCGTAGCCGTTGGGCGAGGCCTGGCCGTAGCCCGCGGCGCTGGGGCCGTAGCCGTTCGCGGACGGCTGGCCGTAGCCCTGGCCGGACGGGTCGGGCGAGCCCTGCCCGTAGGCGGGCGAGCCGCCGTACTGCTCATAGGGCGCGGCGGGCGGCTGGCCCGGGTACTGCGAGCCGTAGGGATCGGAGGAGCCGTCGGGACGGGGCTGTCCGTCCTGAGGGTACTGAGGGGGCTGGGACATGGCGGGTGCGGCACCGCTCGGGGTGCCGCCCTCCTCTCGGAAGGGGTCAGGGAGATCGATCGAGATGCGGACGGGTCAGGGGAGGGGGAGCTCCTGATGGCCAGATCTTAGGGGAAGAGGTGGACAATCCCGCCGATCCGGGCGCTGGACGGGGCGGGTCGTGGTCGAGGAGGAGGCCGTCAGCGGCCGTCCACGTACAGGGTCGTGCCGTTCCACGGGCTCACGCCGATGAGCGCGCCGGCCCGTTCGGCGTCGGGGACCTCGATCGCGACCTGCCCGGAGCCGGTCTCGCCGTCGGCGATGCCGCCCTGGGCCCACAGCGGCCGGGGCGGCCGGACCAGCTCGTCGTCGCTGCTGAAGATGTCCATGTCGGTCTCCACGCTGACGTACAGGAGGTCGTAGGGCAGGACGAAGCTCTGCCCGCTGTAGGAGACGTCGAGGGTGACGAGCGCGTAGTGCATGCCGTCGCTCGCGGGCCGGTTGGAGGCGGCGGCCGCCGCGACCTCGGCGTCGGCCTCCCACTGCACGTCGCTCACGACGACGGAGACGGTGCCGCCGTCGTCGGTGGGCCACACCAGGGTGCTGTCGCCGACCCCGGCGGGCGCGTCCCAGGTGCCGGTGTCGGCCAGGACCGTGCCGGAGGCGTCGTGCACCTCGCCCTCCCACACGCCGTCATCGGTGTAGTCGGACTGGTCCCAGGCCATGTCGGAGCCGGCCTCGGCCCCGGCGCGCCAGAGCAGGAGGGCGACCCCGCCGGCCATGCCGAGACCGAGCACGAGGGCCGCGACGGACCCGAGCACGATGGCGATGACGGCCCCGTGGGACATCCCGGAGCGCGGCGGCGTGCCGCCCGTGCCGGCCGGGAACGGGCCCCCGGGGAAGGCTCCGCCGCCCGGGTCGGCGACGGCCCAGCTGGGGTCGGCGTCACCGACGGCGGGGCCGTACGGGTTGCGCGGAGACGAGGGATCAGGAGCGGTCATGGCGGCCTCGCAGGGACGCGGCCGGAGCGGCCGTCGCGGACGCCCTGTGCGCCGCTGGCGCGAGCGTAGCCGAGCGGCGCACGCGGCACGCGCGTCGTGACCGAATCGATGCGTTCCCGCCGGTCGTCAGCGGGTGAACGTCCCGCCGTGGAAGGTGGTGCCGGTCGCCTCGAGGCTCACCCCGGACTGGTCGAGGTAGGGGGTGAGGCCGCCGCGATGGCGCGGGAAGCCCGCGCCCAGGATCATCGCGAGGTCGATCTGCTCAGGGCCCTCGACGACGCCCTCGTCGAGCAGCAGCCGCGCCTCCTCGGCGAGCCCGTGCAGCACCCGCCCCAGGAGCTCGTCGCCCACGGGGGCGGAGGCCGCGCCGCCCGAGCCGAACGCCTCGGACACCCCCGGCGCGACCGGCGGGTGCACGTGCTCCTTCGAGCGCTGGGTGAAGCGCTCGGAGCGCTCGGCCATCGCGCTCAGGCCCGGCGAGACCGGGAAGCGGTCCTCCCCCAGCTGGTCGGCGAGCACCTTGCCGACGTGGTCGGCCACGGCGATGCCGACCAGGTCGAGCAGCTCGAGGGGGCGCATCGGCATCCCGAAGGCGTCGAGGGACTCGTCGACGACCTGGGGCGAGGCCCCGGCGTCCATCGAGGCGAGCACCTCCGACAGCACGCGGAACAGCAGCCGGTTGACGATGAAGCCGGGCGCGTCGGCGCTCTCGACGGCGAACTTGCCGCATCGCCGCGCGACCTCGCGCGCCGTCGCGAGGGTCTGCTGGTCCGTCGCCTCGGTGTGGATCACCTCGACGAGCAGCATCCGGGCGACGGGGTTGAAGAAGTGGAGGCCGACCACCCGTTCGGGATGCTCGAGGCCCTCGGCCATGGCGGCGACCGAGAGCGACGAGGTGTTGGTGACGAGCAGCGCCTCGGGTGCGAGGTGGGCCTCGAGCTCGGCGAACACGGACCGCTTGATCGACAGCACCTCGGGCACCGCCTCGAGCACGAGGTCGGCGTCGGCGAGGTCGGCCACGTCGGTGGTCGCGTCGAGCAGCGCCGCGACGGCGGTCGCGTCCTGCTCGCTCAGGCGACCGCGCGCAGCGGTCTGCGCGATCACGTCGCGGGCGTGGGCGAGGCCGCGCTGGGCGATCTCCTCGTCCAGATCCCGCATGAGGACCGGGACGCGCAGGCCCAGGGCGAGCTGCGCGGCGATCTGGGAGGCCATCAGACCCGCGCCGGCCACGCCCACCCGGCGGATCTCGCGGGCACCCTCGACCGGGGCGCGGCCGGGCTTGCCGCGGCGCAGCAGCTCGGCGGCGTAGAGGGAGCCGGCCGCGGCGTCGGAGGCGACGAGGTCGAGCAGGGCCTGCTTCTCGCGGTCGAGGGCGACATCGAGGTCGGAGCCGGGCAGCCCCTCGAGCAGGGCGATGACGCGGGCCAGGGCCGGGGCGCCCTGGGCCTCGGCGCGGCGGGCCCAGGCGCGACGCGACTCGGCCGGTCCGTGCGCGGCGTCGAGCGCGTCGAGCAGGGCGTCGGCCTGGGGAGATCCGGCGGCCGGCAGCGGCGACGGACGATCGGCCCACGCCGCTCCGCCCTCGGCCCGTTCGTCGGCCGCCGCCTGGACGAAGCCGGCGAAGGCCTCGAGCGCGACGTCGAGGTCGTCGGCGAGCTCGTCGACGAGGCCGATCTCCAGGGCCTGGGAGGCGTTCAGCTGCCGGTCGCGCGCCGGGTCCTCGAGGATCATGCGCACCGCGCTCTCGCCGCCGACCACCCCGGTGAGCAGCGTCGTGCCGCCCCAGCCGGGCAGGATGCCCAGGCTCGTCTCGGGGAGGCCGATCCGCCGCGCACCGGGGGCGGCCGTGCGCATGTCCGCCATGAGGGCGATCTCGAGGCCGCCGCCGAGGGTCGCGCCGTTGAGGTGGGCGAGGATCGGCACGGGCGCGGTGCGGACGCGCTCCTGGAGGCCGTGGGCGAGGTCGGTCATGGCGGCGATGGCGCTCGCGGCCTCGGGGTCGGCGAACATCGAGAGGTCGGCACCGGCGAGGAACACGCGGTCCGTGCCGGTCAAGGCGATCGCCTGGATCCGGCCCTTCTCGGCCCGCTCGATCGCCTCGGTGAGGGCGCGGGCGACGTTCTCGAGGGAGCGGGGGCCGAGGGTCGCGGGGCGTCGCGTCCCCTCGGGCGGTGCGACGGTGAGCACGGCGACGGTGCCGATGCCGGCCTGGTCGCGGTCCTCGGTCAGGACGCGGGTGACGTGCTCGGTGTAGGTGTCGGTCATGGCGGGGGCGCCTTCCTGGTCGTCGTCGACTCGTCCCGGGGCGACGGACCGGGCCGCACGAGCGTGCGCGGACGGGGCCCATTGTCTGATACCGGGAGTTCTAGGTACATGGTGCCGCAGGGAGGCGGGCGGGGCAAGCGACCCTTCGTGGAGCAGTCGGGGCCGTGCGGGCGGGTGGACCGTGGGGGTGTGTCCTGGTGAGGGCCGCGAGCGGCCGCGTCGAGGTGCGGCGCGCCGTCTGATCGGGGCCGGCGGGCGGCCGTACCCGAGGGGCGTGTCCTGGAGATCCCCATCCCCGCCGCCGACCACGCTCGATGGCTAGGGTGGAAGGAGTCGAGCTGGAGGTGGACCATGACGCATCCCTGGTCACCGATCGCACGCGAGCCGCGGGACGTGCCCTGGCCGTGGACCCTGCTGGAGGCGCTGCTCGGCGCCGGGGCCGTCGGCATCCTCATCGGGGCGTTCCCGCTCGGGCTCGCCGGCACGGCGATCGGCTTCGCGGTGCTGCTCATCGCCGTGATCGTGGTCGACGGGGGCGTACGGACTCACTACGCGGGCATCGGCCTCGAACGCTCGCTCCCGCAGCTCGTCGCGCTGGGCTTCATGGTCCTGCTCGTCGTCGTGCTGCTGAGCGTGCTCCCCGACATCCGCACCCCCGTGGAATCCGCGGCGGTGGTGGTCGGCGCGGCGGTGCTGCTGTTCGGCCTGCTGCGCTGGGACCAGGCCCGCCAGGTCGCGCGCGCCCGCGCCCTGGCCGCTCAGCGCGACCAGGAACCGGACGACGAGCAGCGCCTGGGCCCTCGGGACTGAAGGCTCCGGGACTGCGGGCTCCCCGTCACACGAAGGCGCCGACGCCCGTCACCCGGCGGCCGACGATGAGGGACTGCATCGTGTCGGTGCCCTCGTAGGTGTGCAGCGCCTCGATGTCGGCCATGTGGCGCACCACGTGGTTCTCGAGCAGGATCCCGCTGCCGCCCAGCAGGTCGCGCGCATCGGCGGCGACCGCGCGGGCGCCGCGCGTGTTGTGCACCTTGGCGAGCGACGCCTGCTCGGGGGTGAGCGCGCCCGCCGCCTCGAGCTCGGCGAGCCGCCTGCAGTAGAGGGCCATCGCGGTCACCGTCTGCAGCATCGTCGCGAGGCGCACCTGCACGTGCTGGGCCTTGGCGAGGGGGCGGCCGAACTGGATCCGGGTGCGGGCACGCTCGAGCGCCGCCTCGTAGCACGCGACGGCGTGCCCGAGCGCGCCCCAGGCCACGCCTGCGCGGGTCGCATGCAGCACGGTCGAGGTGTCCTTGAACGAGCGCGCCCCGGGCAGTCGCGCCCCGGGGGGCACGCGCACGTCGTGCAGGCGGATGTGCGCCTGGTGGATCGCGCGCAGCGACACCTTGCCGCGGATCACCTCGGCCTCGTACCCCTCCCGCTCCTGCTCGACCACGAAGCCCGACACCTGGCCGTCGAGCATCTCGTCGGACGGGTCCTCGACGCGCGCCCAGACCACGGTCACGTCCCCGTTCACGCCGTTGCCGATCCAGCGCTTCTGGCCGCTGAGCACCCACTCGTCGCCCTCGCGCCGTGCGCGCGTCTCGAGCGAGACGGAGTCCGATCCGTGGTCGGGCTCGGTGAGCGCGAAGGCGCCGAGCTCGCGCCCGGTCACGAGCGGCTCGGTCCACCGCTCCCGCTGCTCGGGCGAGCCCAGCAGCACGATCGAGCGCAGCGCGAGGCCGCCCTGCACGCCGATCATCGTGCCCACGGAGCCGTCGATGCGGCTCATCTCCATGTTCACGAGCCCGGCCCCCAGCGGCGACAGCGAGCGGTGCCCCGGGATCTCGAGGCCGTCGGTCAGCAGGTCCAGCTCGCCGAGCCGGACGAGCAGGTCCGTCGGGTATTCCGCCGCGTCCCAGCAGTCGTTGAGGCGCGGCAGGATCTCGGGGGCGAGCGAGCGCGCGGCGCGCCAGGCCTCGAGGTCCTCCCCCGTCACGTCCGCGAACAGGGCGTAGAAGTCGGCGGTCGGGTCCAGCAGCTCGGCGCCGGTCGTGGCGTCGGGGCGCAGCCCCGGGGCCGGCGGCGCCGTGCGTTCAGTCGACCTTGCCGGCTCCGTCGGGTCTGTCGGCTCTCTCTGGTCGGTCATCAGTTCATCCTCTCGACGATGAGGGCCATGCCCTGCCCGCCGCCGACGCACAGGGTCGCGAGACCCACGTGCTGGTCGCGCGAGCGCAGGCCGTTCAGGAGCGTGGTGATCATGCGCGCGCCGGTCGACCCCCACGGGTGGCCGAGCGCGATCGCGCCGCCGTGCACGTTGAGCTTGTCGAGCGGGATGTCGAGGTCCTCGGCGCTCGGGATCACCTGGGCGGCGAACGCCTCGTTGAGCTCGACCAGATCGATGTCGGCCATCGTGAGGTGGGCGCGCGCGAGGGCCCGACGGGTCGCCTCGACCGGCCCGAGCCCCATAATCTCGGGGCTCAGGGCGCTCACCCCGGTCGCGACGATGCGGGCGAGCGGTGGCACGCCGAGCGTCTCGGCGCGCTCGTCGGACATGATCACGAGCGCCGCGGCGCCGTCCGAGAGCGGGCAGCAGTTGCCCGCGGTGACGGTGCCGTGCTCGCGGAAGGCGGGCTGGAGCGCGGAGACCGCCTCGAGGGTGACGCCGGCGCGCGGGGAGTCGTCGGTGACGACGACGCGGCCGTCGGGCAGGGTGATGGGGACGATCTCGCGGTCGAAGAAGCCGCTCGCGACGGCCTTCTCGGCACGGTTCTGGGACCGCACGGCGTACTCGTCCTGGGCCGCGCGCGACACCTGCCGCACCTCGGCGACGTTCTCGGCGGTCTGCCCCATGACGATGTACGGATCGGGCACGCGGCCGTCGTCGCGCGGGTCGTGCCACGGGGTGGGTTCGAGCTCGTGGGCGCGGCGCTCGGTGCGCTCCATCGCCTCGGCGAAGTACGGGTCGCGGGCGTCGTCGTCGAGCAGCCGCCCGCTCGAGAAGCTGATCGACTCGACGCCCGCGGAGACGATCACGTCGGCCTCGCCGGCGCGGATCGCGTGGAAGGCGGAGCGGGTGGTCTCGAGGCTCGACGCGCAGAAGCGGGTCACGGTCGCGCCCGGCACGGTGTCGAGCCCGAGCCGCACCGCGACCGTGCGCGCGAGGTTGCCTCCCTGGTGTCCCTCGGGGATCGCGCAGCCGAGCTGCAGGTCGTCGATCTCGCGCGGGTCGAGGGCGGGCACCCGGTCGAGGGCGGCCCGGACGGTCTGCGCGGCGAGCTCGTCCGGGCGGATCGAGGCGAGCGATCCCTTGCGGGCGCGGCCGATGGGCGAACGGACGGCGGCGACAATGACGGCCTCGGGCAACTCTGCCTCCTGGATGCGATCCTTCAGGTTCCTGATACCGAGCGTACTAGCAACCGCCGCCCAGTATTACGCACCCGTAGGTTCGCGTCCAGAGCCCCGTCCCGGCCCTCAGGGCCGCGGCAGGATCATCACCGGCAGCGGCGAGGTGCGCAGGATGCGCGAGCCCGTCGACCCGAGGAAGACCTGCGCCAGCCCGCCGTGGGAGCTCGAGCCGACGACGGCCACGTCCCCCGTGCGCCACGGGTACGAGCCCACGGCCTCGGACCAGCGATCCCCGTTGAGCACGCCGTGGCGTCCGATCTCGAGGTCCGGCGCACGGTCGTGGAGCGAGGCGGCCAGGGCCTTCTGCGCGTCGCGCGCGAGCTGGGTCCAGTGCTCGTAGACCTCGGCGTCCGTGAAGGCCGACATGGCAGTGCGGGCGGTGCCGCGCACGGCGAACGAGACGATGTCCACGCTCGCGCCGAGCCAGTCGGCGGTGCGGGCGACCTCGCGCGCGAGCGGCCCGGGCGCGGGCCCCGGCCCGATGGCGACGACGAGCCGCCGCACGGGCTCGCCGTCGGGCGTGTAGCCGCTCGGGGCGAGACCGACCGGGATGCGCGCGCTGTGCACGAGCCGGTCGCTCGTCGTGCCGAGCCCGATGCGGCCGAACGCACCGCTCGAGGCCGAGCCCACGACGAGCAGACGTGCCCCGCGGTCGCGGCCCTCGCGCTCGAGGGCGTCGGGCACCGAGCGCGACGTGCGCACGACCTCCTCGACCTCGACGCCGTCGGGGAGCGCGCGGCGCGACTCGGCGAGCGCGCGCGAGGCCATGCCCGTCAGCTCGCGCCGCCAGTCGTCGTCGATCCCGTTGAAGTCGCGCAGGGCGGGCGAGGCGAAGGAGTCGTAGATGACGCAGCACAGCACGACCGCCTCGCCCGTCGTGCGGGCGAGCTGGCCGGCGAAGCGCACGCCGCCGGCGCTGCGGGTGTCGGGGCCGAAGCCGACCACGATGCTCACGGCGTCTCCTCCAGCTCGTCGGCGGCCGGGGCGGGCTCGCCCGCGGCGACCGCGCGGCCCACGCGCGAGTGGCGGTAGCCGTAGATGCCGTAGATCACGAGGCCGATCGCGAGCCACACCAGGAAGCGCAGCCAGGTCTCGACGGCGAGGCTCGCCATGAGGGCCAGGCAGGCCAGCACCGACACGATCGGCAGCACGGGCACGAGCGGGGTGCGGAAGGGGCGCTTCATGTCGGGATCGGTGCGCCGCAGCACGACCACGGCGATCGACACCACGACGAAGGCGAACAGGGTGCCGATGCTGACCATCTCCGAGAGCACCGAGATGGGCACGAAGCCGGCCAGGATCACCACGGCGGCGACGGTCAGCGCGGTGATCAGCATGGGCGTGCCCCAGCGCGGGTGCACGCGGGCGAACACGCCGGGGATCAGGCCGTCGCGGGCGAGCGCGAAGCCGATGCGGCCCATCGCGACGATGTCCACGAGGATCACGGAGCTGAGCCCGGCGACCGCGGCGATGCCCACCAGGATCCCGGCCCAGCCGAGGCCGACCTGGGAGAACACGTCGGCCACGGCGTCGCCCTCGTTGAGCTGGGAGTAGTGGACCATGCCGGTGATGACGAGGCAGACGCCCACGTACAGCAGGGTGCAGATGGCGAGGGTCCCGAGCAGGCCGCGCGGCATGTCGCGCGCGGGCTTCTCGGTCTCCTCGCCGAGGTTGGCGACCGCCTCGAAGCCCGAGTACGCGAAGAACACGACGGCCGCCGCGACGAGCACGCCCGCGAAGCCGAACTCGGTGGGCTGGATGCCCGAGAGCGCCTGCCACAGCGGCGCGGCGAGCCCGCTGTGCGCCGACTCGGGCTTCTGGGCCGGCGGGATGAAGGGCACGAGGTTGGAGCTCTTGACGTAGAACGCGCCGACGGCGATCACGAAGACGCACACGACGACCTTGATGATGACGAGCCCGTTGGTGACCCACTTGGACTCGCGGATGCCGCGGATCGCGACGCCGCCCAGCAGCAGCGCGATGAAGATCGCGCCGAGGTTGACGATCGAGCCGTCCTCGGAGAACCAGGCCGACGGCAGGTCGAACACGCCCGCGATGTAGCCGGACCAGCCGCGCGCGACCACGGCCGCGCCGAGCGCGAACTCGAGGATCAGGTCCCACGCGATGATCCACGCGAAGATCTCGCCGATCGTCGAGTAGGCGTAGGTGTACGAGCTGCCGGCCGTGGGCACCGCCGAGGCGAGCTCGGCGTAGCACAGGGCCGCGAGCAGGGCCACGGCCCCCGCGATGAGGAACGAGATGACGACGCCGGGGCCGGCGTTCTCCTTGGCCTGGAGACCGGTCAGGGTGAAGATGCCGGTGCCGATCACGATCCCGATGCCGAAGCCGATCAGATCGCGGGCCCGCAGGTTCTTGCGGAGGTGCTCGCTGCCCTCGTCGTCATCCTGACGGATGACCGTCTCGATGCTCTTGCGCCGCAGGACGCTCATGGCGACTCCTCTCCGGGGGTGCGCACGCCGTCGGCGCACGTCGGGCCCTCCGCTCGAGCGGCACCGGTTCCCCGGGTCGCCGCCCCAGAGTGGTCCCCTCGGGCTCCGGCGTCAATGGGGCTCCCAGCTCACCGTTACCGGATCGTGACCTGCGGGCAGCCTCGCGGACCTCAGCTCGCGCGCCGTCCCCAGCTCTCCCGGAAGGCACGACGACGCTCGGCCTGCTCGACCGGGTCCGGCACCGGCAGCGAGGCGATGAGCTTGCGCGTGTATGCATGCTGCGGGTTCTGCAGCACGTCGGGGCCGTGGCCGGACTCCACGAGCTCGCCGCGGAACAGGACGCCGATCCGATGCGCGAGGGAGTCCACCACGGCGAGGTCGTGGCTGATGAACAGGGCCGCGAAGCCCAGGCGCGACTGCAGCTGCCGGAACAGCGCGAGCACGGTGGCCTGGACGGACACGTCGAGCGCGCTCGTCGGCTCGTCGGCGATCAGGAGGGCGGGGTCCAGCACGAGCGCGCGGGCGAGCGAGACCCGCTGGCGCTGCCCGCCCGACAGCTCGTGCGGATAGCGTCCCGCGTACGAGCCGGGCAGCTCGACGGCGTCGAGGAGCGCCCGCACCCGGTCCCGGCGCTCCGTGGTCGGGAGCCCCTTCTCGTGCACGACGAGGGGCTCGGCGATGCACTCCTGGATCGTCAGATGCGGGTTGAAGCTCGTCGCCGGGTCCTGGAACACGAAGCCGATGCTCTTGCGGGCGGGGCGGAACGCGCGCTCCCGGACGCCGTTCATCTCGTGCCCGAGCACGCGCAGGCTGCCGCCCGTGACCCGCTCGAGCCCCGCGATGGCGCGGCCGATCGTCGTCTTGCCGGAGCCCGACTCGCCCACGAGCCCGTAGACCTCGCCGGCGCGGATCGTGAGGTCGACGCCCGTGACGGCGCGGAAGGGCGCGCGCCCCAGGCGCCCGGGGTACTCGATCACGAGATCCCGGGCCTCGACGACGGGCTCGGCCGTGCCGAGCGCGTCGCGCTCGGGCTCCGAGAGCGCCGTCCACGCCGAGTCGCGGCCCAGATGCGGCACGGCGCCGAGCAGGGCGCGTGTGTACTCCTCGCGGGGGTGGGCGAACAGCTCGTGCACCTCGGCGCGCTCGATCACGCGCCCGCGGTACATGACGGCGACCTCGTCGGCGAGGTCCGCGACGACGCCCATGTTGTGCGTGATGACGATGATCGACGTGCCGAAGCGGTCCCGCACGTCGCGCAGCAGCTCGAGGATCTCCGCCTGCACGGTGACGTCGAGAGCCGTCGTGGGCTCGTCGGCGACGATCAGCTCCGCGCCGAGGGCGAGGGCCATGGCGATCATGATCCGCTGCTTCTGGCCCCCGGAGAACTCGTGCGGGAAGCGGTCGATGCGCTCGGCCGCGTCCGGGATGCCGACCGACTCGAGCGCCTCGATCGTGCGCGCGCGGATCTGCTTGCGGGAGATCCGGGGCTCGTGCGCGCGCAGGCCCTCCCCCATCTGCCACCAGATCGGGAACACCGGGTTCAGCGCGCTCGAGGGCTCCTGGAAGACCATCGACACGTCCTCGCCGCGCAGCGCCCGCAGCCGGGACCCGGACAGCCCCACCACGTCGGTGCCGGAGACGAGCACGGCGCCCGACGCGGTCGCGGTCTCGGGCAGCAGCCCCAGGATCGATCGTGCCGTCACGGACTTGCCCGAGCCGGACTCGCCGACGAGGGCGAGGATCCGCCCGGGCGCGACCTCGAAGCTCACGCCGTCGACGGCGTGCACGTCGCCGCCGTCGGTCGCGAAGGTGACGTCGAGCCCGCGGATCGACAGGCGCGGCACGCCGACCTGCTCGGGCGCGGTCGAGGGCTCGGTCATGCGCGTGCCTCCTCGGCATCGGGGCCCACGGCGGGCCGCACGGCGCGGCGCCGTCGTCGGGTGCGCAGGCGCGGGTCGTTCAGGTCGTTGACGGACTCGCCCACGAGGGTCACCCCGAGCACGGCCAGCACGATCGCGAGGCCCGGGAACAGGCCCGTCCACCAGATGCCCGACGTCGCGTCGGCCATGGCCCGGTTGAGGTCGTAGCCCCACTCCGAGGCCGTCGTCGGCTCGATGCCGAAGCCGAGGAAGCCGAGCCCGGCGAGCGTGAGGATCGCCTCGGAGCAGTTCAGCGTGAAGATCAGCGGGAGGGTGCGGGTCGCGTTCCGCAGCAGGTGCGTGCCCATGATGCGCACGTGGCCCGTGCCGACCACCTTGGCGGCCTCCACGAAGGGCTCGGCCTTCAGGCGCACGACCTCCGCGCGGATCACCCGGAAGTACTGCGGCACGAACACGACGGTGATCGAGATCGCCGCGGCGAGGATGCCGCCCCACATGCTCGACTGGCCGCGCGTGATCGCGATCGACATGACGATCGCGAGCAGCAGCGAGGGGAAGGCGTACACGGCATCGGCCAGCATGACGAGGACCCGGTCGAGCCAGCCGCCGACGTAGCCGGAGAGGAGGCCGAGCGCGACGCCCACGAAGATCGAGGCGACGACGGCGCACGCCATCACCAGGACCGCGGTGCGGGTGCCCCAGATGACGCGGGAGAGCACGTCGAAGCCCGACACGGTCGTGCCCAGCAGGTGTCCCGGGGTGCCGGGCGGGAGCTGGGTCCCGAAGGAGGCGCCGTCGGCGCTCGTGGCGCCGTACGAGTACGGGGCCACGAGCGGGGCCAGCAGGGCCGTCAGCAGGAGCCCGACGACGAGCACGAGGCCGACCACGAGCATGAGGCGCTGGAGGCCGACGCTCCGGCGCAGGTGGCTGACGATCGGCAGACGCAGGTACCAGGGCCGGCGGGCCTGGTCGACGGCCTGGGCGCCCTCGGCCTCGAGGCCGAGGTCGCGCGCGCCGTTCTCCTCGCCCGGGGGCAGGGGGTTCGAGAGGGTCATCTCAGTACCTCACGCGGGGGTCGATGAGCGCGGCGATCACGTCGACGAGGAAGTTGGAGATCGCGACGATCACGGCGAGCAGCATGACGATGCCCTGCACGGCCACGTAGTCGCGGGCCTGCATGTACTGGGCCAGCATGTAGCCCAGGCCCTTCCACTCGAACGTGGTCTCGGTCAGGACGGCGCCGCCCAGCATCATCGCGATCTGCATCCCCATCACGGTCACGATCGGGATCAGGGCGGGCCGCAGCGCGTGCCGCGTCACCAGGCGCGGCTCCGGGACGCCGCGGGAGCGGGCCGAGTCCACGTAGGGCATCTCGAGGGTGCCGATCAGGTTGGTGCGGACCAGGCGCAGGAACACGCCGCCCGTGAGCAGGCCGAGCGCGATCGCAGGCAGCACGGCATGGCTCAGCACGTCCCCGATGAGGGCCCCGTCGCCCAGGCGCACCGCGTCGAGCAGGTAGAACGGCGAGGGGTTGGTGATCCGCCCCATCGTCAGCTCGCCGCGGCTCGAGATGCGGCCCGCGACGGGGAGCCATCCCAGCTGCACCGAGAACACGAGCTTGAGCAGCAGGCCGACGAAGAACACCGGCGTCGCGTAGCCGAGGATCGCGAGGATCCGCAGCAGCGCGTCGGGCCAGCGGTCGCGGAAGCGCGCGGCCAGCATGCCCAGCGGCACGCCGAGCACGAGGGCCACGACGACCGCGTAGAGGACGAGCTCGGCGGTCGCCGAGCCGTACGTGACGAGCAGCTGCGTGATCGGCGTGTGGTCGGTGTAGGTCTCCCCGAAGTCCCCGCGCACCACGCGCCCGAGGTATTCGAGGTACTGCACGATCAGGGGCCGGTCGTACCCCGCCTCGGCCCGGCGCCGGGCCAGCTCCGCCGGGGTCAGGCGGCCGCCCTGGGCGGCCGTGATCGGGTCGCCCGTGATGCGCATCAGGAAGAACACGACGGTCATGAGGATGAAGACCGTCGGGATGATCAGGAGGAAGCGCACCAGGACGTACCGTCCCAGTCCCCCGCCCCGGCCTCGCGCGCGCGGAGCGGGGCCGGAGGCGCCGCCCGGAGCGGCCGGTGCCTCCGGCGCAGTCGCGGTGCTCACTTCGACAGCGGCACGTAGCGGAACTTGAAGGACGAGTCCAGGGTCACGCCCTGCAGGTCCGCGCCCGAGACCGCGATCTGGGAGCCCTGGAGCAGCGGGATCGTGGAGACGGCCGTCGAGACGATGTCCTGGATCTGCTGGAACAGCGCCTCGCGGGCCGCGGGGTCCTCGGTCGAGCGCTGCTGGGCCACCAGCTGGTCGACCTGCGGGTCCGCGTAGTGGTTGGCGAGGAAGTTGTCCGTGATGAAGAACGGCGAGAGGTAGTTGTCGGCGTCGGAGTAGTCCGGGAACCAGCCGAGCTGGTAGGCGGGGTAGACGTCGCTCGTGCGGTCCTTGGAGTACTGGACCCACTCCGTGGACTGCAGGTCGACCTGGAACAGCCCGTCGGCCTCGAGCTGGGACTTCACGGCCGCGTACTCGTCGCCCGAGGACTCGCCGTAGTGGTCCGGGTTGTACTGCAGCGACAGCTTGACCGGGACCGCGACGCCCGCCGCGTCCAGGCGGGACTTCGCCGTGGCGGCGTCGGGTCCGCCCTGGCCGTCGCCGTAGTCGTCCTTGAACTGGGTGCCGGCGCCGGGCAGGCCGTCGGGGATGTAGCCGAACAGCGGGGTGTAGGTGTCCTTGTAGACGTCCTTGGCGATCGCGGCGCGGTCGATCAGGTCGGCCGCGGCCTGGCGCACCGCCTGCGCCTTCGCGGGATCCGCCTCGGCGGTCTTCGCCCCGTAGGGCATCGTGTCGAAGTTGAAGACGATGTAGCGGATCTCGCCGCCCGGGCCGTCGTGCACGGTGACCTTGCCGTCCTTCTTGAGCGACTCGACGTCGGTCGCCGACAGGGAGCGGTAGACGACGTCGACGTTGCCCTGCTGCACGTCGAGCTTCATGTTGTTGGCGTCGGCGTAGTAGGTCGTCGAGATGCTCGGCGTCTTCGGCGCGCCGTACAGGCCCTTGTAGCCGTCGAAGGCCTCGTAGGAGACGAGCTCGTTGAGCTTGAACGACGCGATCTGGTACGGCCCGCTGAAGGCCTTGGCCTTGACGATGTCGGCGTCGGGGAGGATCGCGTCGGCGGGGAAGACGCTCGCGTCGACGATGGGGCCGGCGGGGCTCGACAGGACGTAGGGGAAGGTCTGGTCCTTGCCCTCCTTGAGGTGGAAGACGGCCGTCGAGTCGTCGACGGCCTCGACCGAGTCGAGGTTCGCGAGCAGGCTCGAGGGGCCGTTGGGGTCCGCGATCGCGAGCTGGCGGTCGAACGTGTGCTTGACGTCCTTGGCGGTGATGGGGTTGCCGTTGGCGAAGGTCAGGCCGTCCTTGAGGGTCACCGTGTACTCGGCGTCGCCCGTGAACTCGGCCGTGTCGGCGAGGTCGGGCTTGGGCACGCCGTCCGTCGAGCCGATCTCGGTGTTGAGCAGGTACCCGTAGCACTGGGTCCAGACCATCGACGAGCCGTTGTCGTAGGCGCCCGCGGGATCCAGCGCGGTCACCTTGTCGGTCGTGCCGGCCGTGAGGCCGTCGCCCGAGCCGCCGCCGTCGCTCCCGCCGTCCTCCGAGGTCTGGGCGCATGCGGTCAGCAGGACGGGGAGCCCGGCCAGCGACAGCAGGACCGTGCGGCGGCGAGGGGTGAAGGCGGCGTCGAACATGAGGGACCTCTCGGTGGGATGCGGTTCCCGCCGACGGCGGGTCGGACCTCCACGAGGCCCGATCGGGTTGCCGGGAAGGTAGCACCGGCCCTCAGCCCTCCGTGGGGGTTCCGAGGAGCACCTGCGATGTGTGGCCGAACCGTGACCTGCGACATACGCGTCCCGCCGTCCCGCCCTACGATCGGGCCATGACGAGCACACCCGCCGAGGAGGAGTCCCGGCGTCGACGGCGCCTCGCGGCCGAACGCATCGACTACGGGGCGGGGGCGCTCGCGGACGAGGCGATCGCCGCGGCGGCCGACGCCGAGGGGCCCTCCCCCTTCCCCCTGTTCTCGCGCTGGCTCGAGGAGGCGTTCGCGCGCCGCGACGAAGTGGGCGACCTGCCCGAGCCGAGCGCCGTCGTGCTCTCGACGGTCGACCTGACGGGCGACGTGCCGCGCCCGCGATCGCGCACGGTGCTCATGAAGGCGTGGGACGAGCGCGGCGTCGTGGTCTACACGAACAAGGACTCCGCCAAGGGCCGCGAGCTCGCGGCCGACGCGTGGGCGAGCGTGCTGCTGCCGTGGTACCCGCTCCAGCGTCAGGTGCGGATCGACGGGCGCGTCGAGGACGCGTCCGCCGCCGAGGCCGACGCGTACTGGGACTCGCGGCCCCGGGCCTCGCAGCTCGGCGCATGGGCCTCGGACCAGTCGCGTCCCGTCGCCTCGCGGGCGGCGCTGGACGCGCGCTACGCCGAGGCCGAGGCGCGCTTCGCCTCCGACGCGCCGATCCCCCGGCCGCCGCACTGGGGCGGCTATCGCCTCGTGCCCGACCGGGTGGAGTTCTGGCAGGGGCGCCACGGGCGCCTGCACGACCGCATCGTGTTCGAGCGGGAGGCCGAGCAGGGCGCGTGGCGGGTCGTGCGCCTGCAGCCGTAGGCGGTCGCACCCGCGACGGCACGGATCCACCCGGGGGTGGAGGCGCTCACGTCGGCAGGGGGACGCAGGGCGGCGGCCCGAGGCCGGATCGTGGAGTCATCAGCGCACGAGGCACGGGCACAGGGGCCGCACAGGTCCCGGCGACCCGCGCTCACAACCCCGAGAGGGAGGCTCCCGCCATGACCACCACCACCGCCCCCATCGTCTACCGTCCGCTCGATGAGTCCCTCGGCGATCCCGAGGCCCTCGCCCGGCTCCGCGCGATCCGCGCCGAGCGCACCGCCGCCCACGAGCACGAGCTCGCCCTCGTCGAGGCGGCGGACGCCCGCGCCCGCGCCCGCCGGGCCCACCGCACAGCCGGGCGCCATCAGCGGCCGCGCCGCGGCGTGCTCGCCCCGCTGCCCGCGTGAGGCACCTGCGATGATCGAGCGATGACCGCACGCTTCACGATCGACCTGCCCGTGCTCGCCGACGCGCCCGCGCTCGCGGCGGTGCACGTGCAGGCGTGGCGCGAGGCCTATGCGGGTCTCCTGCCCGCGACCTTCTTCGACGAGGCCGCCCGTGAGCGCCGCGAGCAGATGTGGACGGCGACGCTGTCCACGTCGAGCCCCGCGACGATCCGGGAGCGCCTGCGCATCGCGCGCGACGCGCGCGGCACCGCGGCGGGGTTCCTGCTGGTCGGCGACGCCCGCGACGACGACGCGCCGGTCCCGCTCGAGCTGCAGGCGCTCAACCTCGCGACCGCGCTGTACGGCAGCGGGGCCGCCCGGGCACTCGTGACCGAGCTGCTGGGCGACCGCGCCGCCTACCTGTGGGTGGCCGATCCCAATCCGCGCGCCCAGCGCTTCTACGCCAAGGTCGGCTTCGTGCCCGACGGCGCCGAGAAGCGCGATCCGGGCCTCGAGGACCTGCGCGAGATCCGGATGACGCGCCTCGTCACGAGCCGATCGTGATCGCGATCTTGCCGCTCGTGTGGCCCTCCATGCTGGCGCGGAACGCCTCGGCGGCCTGGGCGAGGGGGAAGGATCGCGCGACGTCGACGCGCAGCCTCCCGTTCTCGACCAGCTCGGCGAGGGCGGTGAGGTCCGCGGCATCGGGCCGGACCCACAGGTAGGTGCCGCCCGCGGCCTCGACCTGCGGATCGGCGATCGAGGCGTGCCGGCCGCCGTCGGCGAGCACGGCGAGCGTCGTCTCCAGGACGCCGCCCACGTAGTCGACGACGACGTCGACGCCCGCGGGGGCGAGGGCGCGCACCCGGTCCGCGAGACCGTCGCCGTAGGCCACCGGCTCGGCCCCGAGCCCGCGCACGCGGTCGTGATGGTGCGGGGAGGCGGTGCCGATCACCCGGGCCCCAAGGGCCGCGGCGATCTGCACGGCGAAGCCTCCGACGCCGCCGTTCGCGCCGTGCACGAGGACGGTGCTCCCCTCGCCGACGCCGAGGCGGGTGAGGCTCTGGTACGCGGTGAGACCCGCGAGCGGGAGCGCGGCCGCCTGCTCCCAGCCGAGCGACGCCGGCTTGCGGGCGAGGGTGCGCACGGGGACCGTCATGCGCTCGGCGAAGGATCCCTGCTCGACCCAGTCCTTGCGGCCGTAGGCCATGACCTCGTCGCCCTCGGCGACCTCCGTGACGTCCAGCCCGACGGCCTCCACGACCCCGGCCACGTCCCAGCCGGGGATCGCCGGGAAGTGCACGGTCATCAGGGGGTCGAGGCCGCCGGCCACGATCTTCCAGTCCACGGGGTTCACGCCCGCCGCGCGCACGGCCAGGCGCACCTCCCCGGGGCCGACCTTCGGCTCCGCGACCTCGTCGAGGGTGAGGACGTCGGGGTCTCCATAGCTGCTGTAGGTGATCGCCTTCATACCTGCTGCGAACGACCGTGCGGGCTTCGGTATTCCGGCCGGTGCCGCGGCCGGGGACGGCTGAGGACGCAGATCGAGCGACGAGTGGCCGATCGATGCGTTCTGAAGAGGGAGTTGCTTGACGAGCCCCGCATGACGGCACACCATCAGTGGACTAGAGCACAGCGGAGCCGAAGTCAAAGGTGGCGGTCATGGATGATCTCAGTTCGACGCAAATGGGAGAGGCTTCCGAAAACGGAACGAGGAGGTACTCTATAGCGCGGGCGATGGCGGCGGCACTGGCGGTCGCCGCCCTAGCATTCACGCCGAGTATGGCGAGCGCCGAGAATGGGGCTCGCACGGATGACGACGACACGCGTGTGACCTCTGTCGAAGGCACGGCTTCCGAAGATGGGGCGGGCCCTTCGGTCCAGTCCGTCCACCTTTACGTGAGCCACGCCGAATACCCACATAAGTCAGGCGCGTATGTGTCCGGCCACGGATTTTGGTCAACGACCGACGCAAAGTTGAAGAGCAAGAAGGCTCACGTGAAGACTTGGCTACAGATGCGCAACTCGAGCGGGAAATGGGTGACTATAATACAAGGAACAACCGTTGACGTCTACCCAGGCAGCGGAAAGGGGAAGCGTGGGGTCGCAAAGATAGCTTGCAAGTCCACGGGGTCCCGATACTGGAGAACAATTACTGATGTAGATATAGACGGCATGGTCGATACGGCCGATAAGGCATACAGCAAGGAAGTTTCATTGCCTTGCACCGCATAAGGAGGAGTTGCGGATGGTCGTAATGCGGATTGAATGCGACAATGAAGTTTTTGATATCGCCAACGGCGGCCCGGCACAATATCATTACACGTGGATTTCCGGACCCCACGAAGGATATGGGTTCAGTACCGCTAGCAACAGTAACACGCCGTTGACTCCTGAGGACCATCGGAGGGCCATTCGGGAGTTTCTAGCTCAGATCGACCCGGATACGGGATATATCGAAGACTAATTCAGCTCAACAGATCGCACGCGCCTCCCAGAGGGGAGGCGGGTGGACGCGCTGGATAGGTGTGGGCTCCGCCGACGAGCCCGCCAACGTAGCTCTTACCTCGCCGCAGGGAACTCGCGGTCTGTGCGCTCGAGACGCTTCCTACCGCCTGGACGGTCAGGCGCGCGCTCCGCGTCCCTCCGGCACCTCGCGCCGGGCGGGGCCGTCGTACGCGGACAGCGGTCTGATCAGCGCGTTCGAGCGCAGCTGCTCCATGATGTGCGCGGTCCAGCCGGTGACCCGACTCGCGACGAAGACGGGCGTGAAGACCTCGGTGTCGAAGCCGAGCAGGTGGTAGGCCGGCCCGCTCGGGAAGTCGAGGTTGGGCTTGATGCCGGTGGCCTCGTCCATCGCGCGCTCGAGCTCGTCGTACAGCGCGGTCACGTCGTCGCGGCTCCGCTCGGCGACGAGCCGGTCGAGCGCGGCCCGCATGGTCGGGACCCGGGAGTCGCCGTTCTTGTAGACCCGGTGCCCGAAGCCCATCACGAGGCGCTTGGCGGCGAGGGCCTCGCCGAGCCAGGCCCGCGCCCGGCTCGCGTCCCCGATCTCGTCGAACATGTGCAGCACGGCCTCGTTCGCCCCGCCGTGCAGGGGCCCCTTGAGGGCGCCGATGCCCGCGACCACCGCCGAGTAGAGGTCCGACAGGGTCGAGGTGACCACGCGCGCCGTGAACGTCGACGCGTTGAAGGAGTGCTCGGCGTACAGGGTCATCGACTGATCGAAGACGTCGGCCTCGACGTCGCTCGGCTCCCGCCCGTGCGTCATCCACAGGACGTTGCGCGAGTAGCCGAGGTCCTCGCGCGGGGCGATCGGCTCGAGGCCCCGCCGTCGCCGCTGGTCGTAGGCGACCATCGCGGGCAGCACGGCGAACAGGCGCAGCGCCTTGGCCTGGTTGGCGGTCTCGGAGGCGTCCGCCGCCTCGGGGTCGAGGGTGCCGTAGGCCGAGACGGCGGTGCGCAGCACGTCCATCGGGTGCGCGGCGGGCGGCATCGCGTCGATGATCGTGCGCACGGCGGGCGGCAGCGCCCGCTGGGAGCGCTCGGCGGCCGTGAACGCCGCGAGCTGCTCGTCGTCGGGCAGCTCGCCGTGCCACAGCAGGTAGGCGACCTCCTCGAAGCTGCAGCGGGCTGCGAGGTCCTGCACGGGGTAGCCGCGGTAGAGCAGGGTGCTCGTGGCGGGATCGACCTGGGAGATCGCGGTGCGGTCGACGACGACGCCGGTCAGGCCCTTGCGGATCTCCGGGCCGGTGGGGGTCTCGCTCATGGGTCAGCTCCTGGTGTCCCTCAGGTCGAACGTGGCGATCGAGTCGTCGAACGCGGCGTACGCCTCGTAGTCGACGAGCTCGTAGAGACGGGCGCGGGTCTGCATCCCGCCCACGACGGCCTCGAGGGTGCCGTCGGCGGCGAGCACGTCGAGCGCGCGCTCGGCGGCGCCCATCGCGCTGCGCAGCAGCGAGACGGGGTGGATCACGAGGTTCACGCCCACGTCGGCGAGCGCCTGGTGCGGGAACAGCTCCGACTTCCCGAACTCGGTCATGTTGGCCAGGATCGGCACGTCGACGGCCCGGCGGATCGCCGCGAACTCCTCGAGCGTGCCCATGGCCTCGGGGAAGATCGCGTCGGCGCCCGCGTCGACGAGGGCCCGCGCGCGCTCGCACGCGGCGTCGATGCCGTCGACGCCGCGCACGTCGGTGCGGGCCATGACGAGGAAGGCGTCGTCGCGGCGCCCCTGGACGGCGGCGCGGATGCGGCGGGCCGCGGTGGTCACGTCGACCACCTCCTTGCCGTCGAGGTGGCCGCACCGCTTGGGGTTGACCTGGTCCTCGATGTGCAGGCCCGCGACGCCCGCGTCCTCCATGATCTGCACGGTGCGGGCCGCGTTCATGGGCTCCCCGAAGCCGGTGTCGGCGTCGACGAGGGCGGGCAGGTCGGTGACGCGGGCGATCTGGGCGGCGCGCTGGGCGACCTCGGTGAGGGTGGTCAGCCCGATGTCGGGGAGGGCGAGGTCGGCCGAGATCACGGCGCCCGAGATGTACACCGCCTCGAAGCCCTTGTCCTCCACGAGCCGGGCGGACAGCGGGTTGAAGGCACCGGGGGCGCGCACGAGGGAACCGGAGGCGAGGGCCTCGCGCAGGGCGAGGCGCTTGGCATGCGGGCTCGCGGTCGCCTCGAGCATCAGAACAGCCCCTCGGGCGCGGCGGGCAGGCCGGATGCGTGCACGGTCAGGGAGCCCAGCTCCTCGGCCGTGAGGTCGGGCAGGCGCTGGGCGGTGTCCAGCAAGCGGTCGATCTCCGCGGGCGCCAGGACGCCGTCGGCGAGGGTGCGGAACTTGGCCACGTACTCCGCGCGGCCGAAGGGCCGGGCGCCGAGCGGGTGGGCGTCGGCCACGGCGATCTCCTCGACGTGGCGCGATCCGTCGGCGAGCGTGATCTCGAGGCGCCCGCCGAACGCCTTCTCGGACAGGTCCGTCGCGTGGTAGCGGCGGGTCCACTCCGGGTCCTCGACCGTCGAGATCCGGTGCCACAGCTCGACGGTGTCCGGTCGCGCGGCCCGCTCGGGGAGGTAGGAGTCGACGTGGTGCCAGGTGCCGTCCTGCAGGGCGACCGCGAAGATGTACGGGAGCGAGTGGTCGAGGGTCTCGCGGCTCGCCGAGGGGTCGAACTTCTGCGGGTCACCGGCGCCCGTGCCGATCACGGCGTGGGTGTGGTGGCTCGTGGCGAGCACGATCGAGTCGATCGCGCGCGGGTCGCGCAGCTCCGGGCGCTCGGCGCCGAGACGCCGGGCGAGGTCGATCCACGCCTGGGCCTGGTACTCGGCGGAGTGCTCCTTGGTGTAGGAGTCGAGGATCGCGCGCTTGGGCTCTGCCGGCTCGGGCAGCGGCACGTCGTAGCCGCCCTCGGGGCCGTCGAGCAGCCAGGCGATCACGCCGTCCTCGCCCTCCCAGATGGGCGCCGGGGAGGTCTGTCCGCGCAGCGCCCGGTCGATCGCCTCGATCGCCATCTTGCCCGCGAAGGCGGGGGCCGAGGCCTTCCAGGTCGAGATCTCCCCCTTGCGGGACTGGCGGGTCGCGGTGGTCGTGTGCAGGGCCTGGCCGATGGCCTGGTAGGTCACCTCCGGCGCCAGCCCCAGCAGGGTGCCGATGCCCGCGGCGGCCGAGGGGCCGAGGTGGGCGACGTGGTCGATCTTGTGGGCGTGCAGGGAGATCGCGGTGACGAGGTCGATCTGGATCTCGTAGCCGGTCGCGATGCCGCGCACGAGCGCGGCGCCGTCGGCGCCCGTGTGCTGGGCGACCGCGAGGATCGGCGGGATGTTGTCCCCGGGGTGGGAGTACTCGGCCGCGAGGAACGTGTCGTGGTAGTCGAGCTCGCGCACCGCGACGCCGTTGGCGTAGGCGGCCCACTCGGGCGAGAAGCGCCCGGGGATCCCCACCACCGTGGCCCCGTGGCCGCGCGAGGGCGGCGCGGCGGCGCGGGGATGCGCCTCGGCGGCGCCGCGCGCGGCGAGCACGGGCGCACGATGCAGGGAGGCGACGGCCACGGCCGCGTTGTCGATGACGCGGTTGACGATCATCTCGGCCACGTCGTCCTCGACGGCGACGGGGTCGGCGGCGACCTCGGCGATCCGCCAGGCCAGCTGGTCCTCGCGGGCGAGCCCCTCGGAGCTCGCGTGGGTCCGGACGTGATGGGACTTCATCGGCTCTCCTCGGCGTCGACGGCGGCGAGCGCCACCGTATACCGTCACCGCAGCGCGCCGACGACCTCCTGCACCGCGCGCAGCACCGAGCCGTCGCGCAGCAGCTCCTCGGCCCGGTCGATGTCGGGCGCGAGGAAGCGGTCCCGGCCGGGCCCCGCGACGTGCTCGCGCAGCGCCGCGATCGCGGCCGCGCTCGCCGCCGACGGGCGCAGCGGGGCGCGCAGGTCGACCCCGCGCGCCGCGGTGAGCAGCTCGATCGCGAGCACGCTGCGCAGCGCGTCGATCGCGGTGCGGAGCTTGCGGGCGGCGTGCCAGCCCATCGACACGTGGTCCTCCTGCATCGCCGACGACGGGATCGAGTCGACGCTCGCGGGCGCGGCGAGGCGCTTCATGGTCGAGACGAGGGCGGCCTGCGTGTACTGGGCGATCATGAAGCCGGAGTCGACGCCGGGGTCGTCGGCGAGGAACGGCGGCAGCCCGAAGGAGCGCGAACGGTCGAGCAGGCGGTCGCTGCGGCGCTCGGACATCGAGGCGAGGTCCGCGGCGACGATCGCCAGGAAGTCCAGCACGTAGGCGACGGGGGCACCGTGGAAGTTGCCGTTGGAGGTGATCTGCCCGTCGGACAGCACGACCGGGTTGTCGATCGCGGCGGCGAGCTCGCGCTCGGCGACGGTGCGCGCATGGGTGAGGGTGTCGCGCACGCCGCCCGCGACCTGGGGCGCGCAGCGCAGCGAGTACGCGTCCTGGACCCGTGAGCCCTCCCCCGCCGCGTCGGCGAGGATCTCCGAGCCCTCGAGCAGCGCCAGGATGTTCGCGGCCGAGGCCGTCTGCCCAGGGTGGGGGCGCAGGTCCTCGTGGAGCTCGGCGCGGAACACGCTGTCGCGCCCGCGCAGGGCCTGCACCGAGAGCGCCGTGGTCAGGTCCGCGATCCGCACCAGCTCCTCGAGGTCGGCGATCGCCATGAGCAGCTGGCCGAGCATGCCGTCGGTGCCGTTGATGAGGGCCAGGCCCTCCTTCTCCTGCAGCGTGATCGGCTCGATCCCGGCCTCGGCGAGCAGCTCGGGCACGGGGCGCTCCGCGCCCTCGCGGTCGCGGGCGCGGCCCTCGCCGATCAGCACGATCGCGCAGTGGGCGAGCGGGGCGAGGTCCCCCGAGCAGCCGAGCGAGCCGTACTCGTGCACGATCGGGGTGATGCCGGCGTTGAGCACGGCGAGCATGGTGTCGATGACGACGGGACGCACCCCGGTGTGGCCGCTCGCGAGGGTCTTGGCGCGCAGCAGCATGAGGGCGCGCACCACCTCCCGCTCGACCTCGGGCCCGGTGCCGGCGGCGTGCGAGCGGATGAGCGAGCGCTGCAGCTCCTGGCGCAGGGAGGGCTCGATCGCGGTGTCGGCGAGCGCGCCGAACCCGGTCGAGACGCCGTAGACGGGGGTCGAGCCCTGGGCGAGGGCGTCGACGTGGGCGCGGACGCGCTGGACCTCCTCGCGCGCGTCGTCGGCGAGCTCGACGCGCGCGTCGTGGCGGGCGACGGCGAGCACGTCGTCGGCGCGCAGTCCCGAGGTGGACAGGGTGAGGGTGCGGGTCATCGGGGGCGGTGTCCTTCCAGGAGGGGGCGCCGGGGCGCGGAGGCTAGGGTGCGGGCATGGGCGTGGACTCGTGGCTTCCGGGGCTGCTGAAGGCCGCGATCACGGTCGCGGTGGTCGTGGCCCTCACGGTGTTCTCGAAGGCCGCCGTGCGGCGGCCCCATCGGAACCGCTCGATCCGCACGCGCCGCCGGCTGACCCGGGCGCTCCCGGTGACGGGGCTGCTGATCTCCGGCTGCGGGGCGCTGATCGGCCTGGTGGGCACGACGGACGACGCGGACCCGGCCAACGGGCGCGCCATGATGATCGCGGGCATCGTGATACTCGTCAGCGGCCTGCTGCTCGTCGTGCCCTACCTGACGGTCTTCGTCGAGGCCACGCCGACGGGGTTCGTCGCCCGGACCGCCCTGGGGCGTCGACGGGCGATCGCCTACGGCGACATCGTCGACGTCCGCGAGCGACGCGACCACGGCATGCTGTTCGTGGACGTGCTGGGGCGCGACGGCACCCGCATCAGCGGCGGCGCCGCGATGTACGAGTGGGGGCCGTTCGACGCGTGGAAGCGCGCGACCGCCTCGCGCTGAGCGGCTCATCGCACCCTCGCGCCGCGCCGCCACACCTGGTGGGTCAGCGGCATGCCGGGCCGGTAGGCGAGGTCGATCGCGTGCGGGGTGCCGAGCACGTGCAGGTCGGCGCGGGCGCCGACGCCGAGGTGCCCGACGTCGTCGCGGCGCAGGGCGAGCGCCCCGCCGCGCGTCGCGGCGGTGATCGCCTCGGCGAGGCTCAGGCCCATCTGGAGCACGGCGGTCGCGACGCAGAAGCCCATCGAGCTCGTGTAGCTCGTGCCGGGGTTGCAGTTGGAGGCGAGCGCCACCTGGGCGCCCGCGTCGAGCAGGCGCCGCGCGGGGGCGAGCGGGGCCCGCGTGCACAGGTCGCACGCGGGCAGCACCGTCGCGACCGTGGGGGTCGCGGTGCGGGCGGACGCGGCGAGGGCCTCGACGTCCTCGTCCGACAAGTGGTTGACGTGGTCGACGCTCGCCGCGCCGAGCTCGACGGCCAGGCGCACGCCGCCGGTCCGCCCGAGCTGGTTGCCGTGCACGCGCAGCCCGAGCCCGGCGGCACGGCCGGCGCGCAGCACCCGCTCGGCCTGCTCGGGGGTGAAGGCGCCCCGGTCGCAGAACACGTCGATCCAGCGCACATGGGGTGCGACGGCCTGCAGCATCGGCCCCGCCACGAGGTCGACGTAGGACTCGGCGTCGGCGGCCTCGGCGGGCACGAGATGCGCGCCGAGGAACGTCACCTCGTCGAGCACGCCGTCGCGGACCAGATCGGCGGCCAGACGCGCCGAGCGCTCCTCGTCGGCCACGGTCAGCCCGTACCCGGTCTTGGTCTCGAGGCACGTGGTGCCGCCGCGCACCGCCTCCCGGGCGCGCGCGGCGACCAGGTCGGTGAGCGTCGGCGTGCTCGCGGCGCGGGTCGCGTCGGTCGTGACCTGGATGCCGCCGGCCTCGTAGTCGCGGCCCGCCATGCGCGCCTCGAACTCGGCGGAGCGGTCCCCCGCGAAGACCAGGTGGGTGTGGGAGTCGACCCAGCCCGGCAGCACGGCACGACCCTCGAGGTCGACCCGCTCGTCGGCCTCCGGGGCGTGCGCGGCGGGGCCCGTCCAGGCGATGCGGTCGCCGTCGAGCACGAGGGCGGCGCCGTGGAGCACCGGCTGCTCGTCCTGCAGGGTCCACAGCTCGGAGATCCCCGTCATCAGCGTGGCGGTCACTCGCGGATCCTCGGCTCCATCGGGATGCGCACGCCGCGGTCGCGGGCCACCTCGTCGGCGCGCGCGTACCCGGCGTCGACGTGCCGGATCACGCCCAGGGCCGGGTCGTTGCTCAGGAGGCGCGACAGCTTGCGCTCGGCGAGCGCGGTGCCGTCGGCGACGCCCACCTGGCCGGCATGGATCGAGCGGCCGATGCCGACGCCGCCGCCGTGGTGGATCGACACCCAGGTGGCGCCGGAGCTGGTCGCGGTCAGGGCGTTGAGCAGCGGCCAGTCGGCGATCGCGTCGGAGCCGTCGAGCATGCCCTCGGTCTCGCGGTACGGGGAGGCGACGGAGCCCGCGTCGAGGTGGTCGCGGCCGATCACGATCGGCGCCGAGACGCGGCCCTCGCGCACGAGGTCGTTGAACAGCCGCCCGGCGCGGTCGCGCTCGCCGTAGCCGAGCCAGCAGATGCGGGCCGGGAGCCCCTCGAACTCGACGAACTGGTCGGCCGCGTCGAGCCACCGGTGCAGGTGCTCGTCGTCGGGGAACAGCTCCTTGAGCGCCTGGTCGGTGACGCGGATGTCCTCGGGGTCGCCCGAGAGCGCGACCCAGCGGAACGGGCCGAGGCCCTCGCAGAACAGGGGGCGGATGTAGGCGGGCACGAAGCCGGGGAAGGCGAAGGCGCGGTCGTACCCGGCCTTGCGGGCCTCGTCGCGGATCGAGTTGCCGTAGTCGAACACCTCGGCGCCCGCGTCCTGGAACTCGACCATCGCCTGCACCTGGCGGGCCATCGACTCCTCGGCCTTCTTGGTGAAGCCCTCGGGGTCGGCCTCGGCCTCGCGCTGCCACTCGTCGACGGCGATCTCCACGGGCAGGTAGGACAGGGGGTCGTGCGCGCTCGTCTGGTCGGTGACCACGTCGATGCGGACGTCTCCCGCGCGATGGCGGTCGAGCACAGAGCCGAACACCTCGGCGGCGTTGCCGACGATGCCGATCGAGAGCGCACGCCGCTCGGCCGCGGCGGCACCGGCCCGGGCGATCGCGTCGTCGAGGTCGTCGGCGATCTCGTCGAGGTACCGCTTGGCCACGCGGCGCTCGAGGCGCGAGCGGTCGACGTCGGCGATGAGGCACACCCCGCCGTTGAGGGTCACGGCGAGGGGCTGGGCGCCGCCCATGCCGCCGCAGCCGCCGGTCAGGGTGATCGTCCCCGCGAGCGTCCCGGAGAAGCGCTTGCGGGCGACGGCGGCGAACGTCTCGTAGGTGCCCTGGAGGATGCCCTGGGTCGCGATGTAGATCCACGAGCCGGCGGTCATCTGGCCGTACATGGTCAGGCCCTCGGCCTCGAGGCGGCGGAACTCCGGCCACGTGGCCCAGTCGGGCACGAGGTGGGAGTTGGCGATGATGACGCGCGGCGCCCACTCGTGGGTGCGCAGGATGCCGACGGGCTTGCCGGACTGGACCAGCAGGGTCTCGTCGCCCTCGAGGTCGGTCAGGGAGGCCAGGATCGCGTCGAAGGCCTCCCACGAGCGGGCGGCGCGTCCGGTGCCGCCGTAGACGACGAGGTCGTCGGGGCGCTCGGCGACCTCGGGGTCGAGGTTGTTCTGGATCATGCGCAGCGGGGCCTCGGTCTGCCAGGACTTGGCGGTGAGGTCGGTGCCGCGCGGGGCGCGGACGGGGCGGGCTCCGGGCAGGGCCATCGTGGTCTCCTCGGCGGGTGGAAGCGGCTCCCAGCCAGGCAACCACGCGCACGGCGTCTGCGGTGCCCCCGTGCACCGAGTCGTGTCCGGGATACCGGACGGGTCAGGCGCCCTCGGCTCCCCACGCGCCGTTGATGAGCTGGAACATGCGGAAGTCGCCCCAGCTCCCCCCGACCTCGAGGTACTGCGGGGCGAGCCCGAACTGGACGAAGCCGTTCTTCTCGAGCACGCGCACGGAGGCGTCGTTGCCCACGAGCACCTCGGCCTGGAGGCGATGCAGGCGCAGGGGGCCGAAGGCGATGTCGACGATGCGGCGCACCGCGGCGGTCGCGATCCCCCGGCCCGTCGCATGCTCGCTGACCCAGTAGCCGAGCGCCGCCGACTGCAGCGCGCCGCGGGTGACGCCGCTAAGGGTGAGGCGGCCGACGAGCTCCCCGTCGGCCTCGATCACGAGCGGCACCTGCCGGTCCGCGCGCAGCTCGGCGAGGCCCTGGGCGATCACCTCACGCTGCCCCTGCACGCTCATCCACTGCTCGGTGCGCAGGGGCGCGCCGCTCAGCAGGTGCTCGCGATTGCGGATCTGCAGGCGCGACAGGGCGGGCGCGTCGCGCGGGGAGACCACGCGCAGGAGGACGCCGGGAGGGGTCGTGGGCATGGGGTCATCGTCGCAGCTGCCGAAAAAGGTCGTCATATGGTCGGCCGACCCCCGAGAGAGGCTCGGCTGACCATATGGCTACCTCTTCTCACGACGTCCCGCCGAGCGCGGCGGCCACGGCGCGCGCCTCCCGGCGCACCGCCGCCTCGGCCTCGGCCTCCTGCTCGGGGCCGAGCGTGCCGTCCTCCCAGGTCAGGGCGACGGCGGCGCTCGGCCAGCCCGCCGGGTCGCGGATCGCGGCCGCGACCGAGCGGAAGCCCGGGGTGACCTCGCCGATCTCCCATGCGATCCCCTCCCGGCGCACGGCGGCGAGCGCCCTCCGCAGCTCGCCGGGGGTGCGGGGCGTGGGCGCGTCGGTGCGGCTCACGAACGATCCGGCGGCCGGGTACAGGGCGCGCACCTGAGCCGCGGGGAGCACGGCGAGCATGGCCCGCCCGGTCGCGGTCAGGTGCGCGGGGATGCGCACGTCGATGTCGGAGACGAGCGAGGGTCGGCGCCGCGCGCGCTCCTCGACGAGGTACAGGACGTCCCTCCCGTGCAGCACGGCCAGGTGCCCGGACTCCCCCACCGCATCGACCATGCGCTCGACGGCGCGGCGCCCCACCCGCGCGAGCGGCGCGTGGCGCAGGTAGCCCGCGGAGACCTCGTGGGCGGCGGGCCCGAGCGCGTACTGCCGCTCCTCGGGCAGGTGCAGCGCGAAGCCGCGGGCCACGAGCACCGCGAGCAGGTCGTACGTGGTCGAGCGCGGCAGCTCGAGGTCCCGCGCGATGCGCGCCGCCGGCACCGGCCCCCGCTGCGCCGCGAGGTGGGCGAGCACGCGCAGGGTCGCGTCCGCGGCGGGGGCCTTGGCGCGCGGGGCGCGGGGATCGGATGCCATGATGGCGACAGGATGCCAGGTCAGACCCGACCACGAGGAGAGCCCGTGCCCCTTGCCCCCGCCGATCCCCGCCGCGCCTGGACGGGCCGCCATGACGGCGACGGGCCCGAGCACGCCCGCTGGCACGAGGTCGTGCGCCCGGCTGAGCAGGCTCCCGCCGGCCCCGGTCTGCCGCATGTCGGCGTGCTCGGGTTCGAATCCGACGAGGGGGTGCGGCGCAACCAGGGGCGCATCGGCGCCGCCGACGGGCCCGAGGCGCTGCGGCGCGCGCTCGCCCCGCTCGCCCTGCACGGCGCCCTCGCCCGGGGCGAGGCCGCGATCCGCGACCACGGCGACGCCGTCACCTGCGGCGAGGACCTCGAGGCGGGCCAGGACCAGGCGGCCGTGCTGATCACCCGCGCGCTCGACGCCGAGGGGGCCCGCCTGGTCGTCGTGCTCGGCGGCGGCCACGAGACGGCGTGGGCCTCGTACCGGGGGCTGCGGGCCTCGCGACGCTGCGGGGAGGACACGCGCTGGGGCGTGCTGAACCTCGACGCCCACTTCGACCTGCGACGCGAGGACCGCGCGACCTCGGGCACGCCGTTCGCCCAGATGGCCGAGGCCGAGGCGCAGGCCGGGCGCGCCCTGCGCTACGGGGTGCTCGGGATCGCCGAGCCCTCCAACACGCCGGCCCTGTTCACGACCGCGCGCGAGCTCGGCGTCACCTGGATGACCGATGTCGAGTGCGCCGAAGGCGGGGCCCCCGCGATCGCCTCCTTCGTCGCGAACTTCGCCGCCGACCTCGACGTCCTGTACCTCACGATCGACCTCGACGTGCTCCCGGCGGCCGTCGCGCCGGGCGTCTCGGCGCCAGCCGGCCTCGGCGTCGCGGCGCCGCTCGTGGCCACCGCCGTCCGGGCCGCCGCGGCCACGGGTGCGCTCGCGCTCGTCGACGTCGTCGAGCTGTGCCCGCCGCTCGACGTCGACGCGCGGACCGCCCGGACCGGGGCCCGGCTCGTGGACGAGGCCGTGCGCGGGGTGATGGCGCGATGAGCGGCCTGCTGGACGACCTCATCGACGTCGACCGCTCGGACGATGCGGTCCGCGCCTGGGTGGCCGAGCGCGTGCGGCGCCTGGACGCCGATGCGCGCCGCAGCGCCGACACCCATCTGCTGCGTCTCGAGCTGCCCGCCCGATGGGGCATCGAGCTGTACCTCAAGGACGAGTCGACCCACGTCACGGGCTCGCTCAAGCACCGTCTCGCGCGCTCGCTGTTCATGTACGCCCTGGTCAACGGGCGGCTGCGCCCGGACATGACGGTGATCGAGGCGTCCTCGGGCTCGACCGCGGTCTCGGAGGCGCACTTCGCGCGCATGCTCGACGTGCCGTTCGTGGCCGTGCTGCCGCGATCCACGAGCGCCGCCAAGATCGCGCTCATCGAGCGGGAAGGAGGCCGCTGCCACGTCGTGGACTCGGCCGACCGCATGGACCCCGAGGCGCGCCGCCTGGCCGCCGACTGCGGCGGCCTGTTCATGGACCAGTTCACCTACGCCGAGCGTGCGACCGACTGGCGCGGCCACAACAACATCGCGCGCTCGATCATCGAGCAGATGGTCGAGGAGCCCCATCCGGTGCCGCGCTGGATGGTGGTCGGCGCCGGCACGGGGGGCTCGAGCGCGACGCTCGGGCGCTACCTGCGCTATCGGCGCCTGCCGACGGGTCTGTGCGTGGCCGACGTGGACAACTCGGCGTTCTTCGAGGGCTGGGCGAGCGGCGACCCGTCCGTGACCTCGAGCGTCGGCTCCCGGATCGAGGGCATCGGGCGGCCGCGGGTCGAGCCGAGCTTCGTGCCGACCGTCGTGGACCGCATGATCCGGGTGCCGGACGCCGCCTCGGTCGCCGCGTCCCGCTTCCTCTCGGAGCGGCTCGGCCGACGGGTCGGGGCGTCGACCGGCACCAACCTCGTGGCCGTGGCCCGCCTCGTGGCCGAGATGCGGGCGAGCGGCGAGCCGGGCTCCGTCGTGACCCTTCTGTGCGACTCCGGCGACCGCTACGCCGCGACCTACTTCGACGACGCCTGGGTGGCCGAGCAGGGGTGGGAGCTGGCGCCGTGGATCGCGGAGCTCGCCCGCGTCCTGCCGATCGGGGAACACTGAGCCTCCGCTGTGAGACCCAAGACATTCTTGTGAAGGTGCCTGCGACGGCTTTGTAGGATCGCTCGCGTGAGCCAGACCCCCACGACCTCCCCGTCCCCCACTCCCTCGACCGCCCGCCGCAACCCCCTGCGCGCGATCGCCCGCATCCCGTTCGGCATCCAGGTCCTCATCGGCCTCGTGCTCGGCATCGTGCTGGGCCTCGTCGCCGCGCCCATGGGCGAGAGCGGCTGGCTGACCGTCACCCTCGACACGATCGGCAGCGCGTTCGTGACGCTGCTCAAGGCGCTCGTGCCGCCGCTCGTGTTCCTCGCGATCGTGTCCTCGATCGCGAACCTGCGCCAGGTGGCCAACGCCGCCCGCCTCGCCTGGCAGACCCTGCTGTGGTTCGCGATCACCGCGATCATCGCGACCGGGATCGGCATCGGCCTGGGCGTCCTGACCAGCCCGGGCTCCCGCTCGAGCGTCGACGCCTCGTCCGCCGGCGTCTCGGACACCCAGGGCTCGTGGCTCGACTTCCTGGTCGGCCTGGTCCCCGCGAACTTCCTCGGCATCAACGCGCACGGCACCGACGACGGCTCGGTCGTGATGGGCTTCAACACCCTCCAGATCCTCGTCATCTCGATCGCCGTCGGCATCGCCGTGCTCTCGGTCGGCGCCAAGGCCGACCCGTTCCTGAACGTCGTCAACTCGCTGCTCGCGGTCGTCCAGAAGCTGCTGTGGTGGGTCATCCGCCTCGCCCCGATCGGCACCGTCGGCCTGCTCGGCTTCGCCGTCGCGACCTACGGCTGGAGCGCGATCGGCCAGCTCGGCTGGTTCGTCGCCGACATCTACATCGGCCTCGCACTCGTGGCCTTCGTCGTCTACCCCGTCCTGCTGCGCCTGAACGGCCTGGGCATCAGGTCCTTCGCGCGCGGCGTGTGGCCCGCGACGTCGCTCGGCTTCGTGTCCCGCAGCTCGCTCGGCACCATGCCGATGACCCAGACCGTGACGGAGCGGATGGGCGTGCCGCGGCACTACGCCTCGTTCGCGATCCCGCTCGGCGCGACCACCAAGATGGACGGCTGCGCCGCGATCTACCCGGCGCTCGCCTCGATCTTCGTCGCCAACTTCTACGGCATCGACCTGTCGATCATGCAGTACGTGCTGATCGTCGTGGTCTCGGTGCTCGGCTCGGCCGCGACCGCCGGCATGACCGGTGCGACCGTGATGCTCACGCTGACCCTGTCCACCCTGGGCCTCCCGCTCGAGGGCGTCGGCCTGCTGCTCGCGATCGACCCGATCATCGACATGGGCCGCACCGCGCTCAACGTCACCGGGCAGTCGCTCGTGGGCGTGATCGTCGCCCAGCGCGAGAAGATCCTGGACCGCGCGCAGTACGACGCCGCCGCGACCACGGCGTTCCGCGGGATCGACGCGGAGGCCGAGCCGGCGGCGACGGTCGCCGAGGCGTCCGACGCGGCCCAGGCCCCCGGCGACGCGGACCGCGTGCCGCAGCCGACCCGCGCCTGAGCGGGCGAGGCGCCTGAGCGGACGCGCGCCGGGGCCTCTCAGCCCCGGCGCTCCGCGTGGCGCAGGTAGGCGAGCACGGCCAGCACGCGGCGGTTGCCGTCGTGCTCGGAGATCCCGAGCTTGTCGAACACCGCGCTCACGTGCTTGGCGACGCCGCCCCGTGACAGATGGAGGCGGTCCGCGATCTGCGCGTTGGTCTCGCCCTCGGAGACGAGGGCGAGCACCTCGCGCTCGCGTGCCGTGAGCACCGCGAGGCCGTCGTCCCGTCCCCGCATGAGCGACGAGACCACGGCCGGGTCGACGACGACCCCGCCCGACCGCACGGTCTCGAGCGCGCGCACGAAGTCGTGCACGCGGGCCACCCGGTCCTTGAGCAGGTAGCCGACCCCGGCGACGGGGGCCGTCGCGACGTCCGCTCCCGGATCCCGGTCGCGCGGGGCGAGGCCGAGCAGCGTCGTCGCGTACCGGTGCTCGACGTACTGGGAGAGCACGACGATCGGCACCTCGGGATGGGTGCGGCGCACCTCGAGCGCGACGCGCAGGCCGTCGTCGCCGTGACCGGGCGGCATGCGCACGTCGGTCAGCACCAGATCCACGGCACCCGCGGCGATCAGGGCGGTCGCCGTGGAGGCGAGCTCCGTCGCGGTCGGCACCGCGGCGACCACGTCGTGGCCGGCGCGGTCGAGCAGGGCGAGCAGGCCCTCGCGCACCAGGGCCGCGTCCTCGGCGAGCAGGATCCTCATGCCTCCCCCTCGCCGGCCCGCACGCCCTCGAGCGGCATGCGCACCCGCAGCGCGGTCGGGCCGCCCTCGGGGCTGCTCACCGCGAGCGTGCCGCCGAGTCCCCGCACGCGTGCCGCGATGCCGACCAGCCCGGTCCCCGTGGGCTCGGCGCCCCCGCAGCCGTCGTCGGCGATCTCGAGCGCGAGGGCGCGGCCGCCGTCGTCGAGGGCGCAGCGGATCCGCACCCGGCTCGCCTCGGCGTGGCGGACCACGTTGGTCAGCGCCTCGCTCGCCACCAGGAAGAGGCTCTGCTCGACCGACTCCCGCAGCCGCGGCACGTCGCACGAGACCTCGCATGCCAGCGGGAGCGCCGCGGCCGCCTCCCGCAGGGTGGGGCACAGCCCGCCGTCGCGCAGGGCGAGGGGCACGAGTCCGGCCGCCGCGTCCCGGACGGACTGCGCTCCCAGGTCCAGCTGCTCCCGCACCGCCTCGAGGCCCTCGAGGACGCGCGTGCGCCCCGGGCCTGCGGGCAGCGTCTCGGCGTCGAGCTCGAGCATGCCCAGCCGCATCGCGGCCGCGCTCAGGTGCATCTGGGCGCCGTCGTGCAGGTTCCGCTGCAGCACCCGGCGCTCGAGCGCGATCGCGTCCTCCCGGCGGACCGTCTCGAGGCTGAGGGCGTCGACCTGCGCCGCGAGCCGTGCCTCGACGTCCACGAACAGGAGCAGGCTCACGCGGCCCCAGGCCCAGGCGAGCGCCACGGCACCCCACAGCAGCAGCGCCAGCAGCACGAGGCCCAGGAGCGGCGCGAGCACGGCCGTGGAAGCGCGGGCAGCTCCTGGTCCGCGTCGATGCCGGTCACGCTGCCTCCGCCGGCGACCACGACGGGGAGCCAGAAGAGCACGACGAGCACGACCGCGGCGCACACCCCGGCGATGAACATCGCCGTCGCGAGCACCGGGGTCAGGAGCGCGAGCACGACGTCGCGCCAGCGCAGCTCCCAGCGTCCCCGCTCGATCCGGGGCCGGGGGTGCCCCGCGAGCGGGAGCAGCCACGGCTCCAGGCGCGGCCAGAGGAGCAGCCACGCGGGGATCAGCACGATCGTCGTCCAGCTGGCCGCGGCCAGCAGACCGCCGAGGGTCTCCGCCGCGAGGTAGACGAGCGCCGTCCAGGGGGCACGCGTGCGCCTCGTGCTGCCGTGGGCCGAGCTCTCGATCGCCGCCGGGATCACGCTCGCGGTCGTCCTGGCCGCCCTTCTCGTGCCGACACGGCGTGCGCTGCGCGCGAGCGTGCGCGAGACGCTCGCGAGCCTGTGACGTAGCGTCGGGCGCATGCCCTCCTCGCGCCCCGACGCCCACGCCCCGACCCCTCGCGAGCAGGAGGTCCCGCTGAGCGGGGGCAATGCGAGCGGCGCTGTCGTGCGCGTCGGGGACACGGCCTCGTCCAGGGACCATCGTCGCGTGAAAAGACGTGGGCGCGGGCCGTCGATCGCGCGCGGATGACGCCATGGACATCGATCAGCAGCGCCTGTGGGACGAGGCGACCGCGCAGGCCTACGACACCCCCGGCGAGGGCGCGTTCTCGCCCGAGGTCCTGGACCCGACGGTCGCGACGCTCGCCGCGCTCGCCGAGGGCGGGCGCGCCCTCGAGCTCGCGATCGGCACCGGCCGGGTCGCCCTCCCGCTGCGCGAGCGCGGCGTCGACGTCACGGGCATCGAGCTCTCCCGGGCGATGATCGCGCGGCTGCGCGAGAAGGCCGATGAGCGCACGATTCCCGTCGTCGAGGGCGACATGACCACGGCGCGCGCCGGCAGCGGCTTCACCCTGGCCTACCTCGTGTTCAACACGATCGCCAACCTGCTCACCCAGGAGGACCAGGTCGCGTGCTTCCGCAACGCCGCACGGCACCTGGCTCCCGGGGGCTGCCTCGTGATGCCGCCGCGCCCCGCGGGAGAGGATCTCGCATGATCACCGAGACGGACATCGTCCACCCCGACGGGCGCACGCTGCACGCCTACGCGACGGACGCGCCGCCGGGGCCGGCGGAGGCGGTGGTCTGGCTGCACGGCACGCCCAACATCGGCTCGCCGCCCGAGCCGCTCGTGGCGGCGGCCCGCGCGAGCGGTCTCCGCTGGATCTCCTACGACCGGCCCGGGTACGGCGGTTCGAGCCCGCACGAGGGACGGGCCGTCGCCTCCGCGGCCGGCGACGTGGCGGCGATCGCCGACGCGCTCGGCATCGACCGCTTCGCCGTGTTCGGGCATTCGGGCGGCGGTCCCCACGCCCTGGCCTGCGCGACGCTGCTGCCCGAGCGCGTCACGGCGGCCGTGAGCGCGTCCGCCCCCGCGCCCATGGACGCCGACGGGCTGGACTGGTCCGCCGGCTCGTCACCCGGCATCACGGCGGAGAATCGCGCAGCGGCGCAGGGCCGAGCCGCCCTCGAGGCGCACTGGGCCCGGAGCGAGCCCGAGGAGATGGACGCCTTCTTCACCGACGCGGACATCGCGGCGCTCGACGACACCTGGTCCTGGCTGGCCGGCGTCGCCGGAGCGGCCGTCGCGCAGGGCACCGAAGGCATGATCGAGGACCTGCTCGCCGCCACCCGGCCGTGGGGGTTCAGGCCCGAGGAGACGCGCGTCCCGGTCCTTCTCCTGCACGGTCACGACGACAGGATGGTCGCCGCGGCCCACGGTCGATGGCTCGCCGCCCACTGCCCGAGCGCGGAGGCGCGCATCGTGCCGGGCGCCGGGCACATCACCGTCCTGGATGAGGCCCCGAACGCGCTCGCCTGGCTCCGCGCCCGCTTCCCGGCGTGACGCCCGCGGGCGGCGCACCGGAATTGCGTTGCCCGCGCCGAGGGGCGGCCCGTAGCGTCGAGCGCATGCACAGAACTCTTCCCCTTGCCGCTCTCGTCACGGGCGTCGGGCGTCGGCGCGGCATCGGCGCCGCGATCGCCCGCGGCCTCGCCGAGGACGGCTTCGACCTCGCCCTGTCCTTCTCCGACGACTACGACCGTCGCGTCAACGCCGAGCCCTCGGACGTCGAGACTCTCGCCGAGGAGCTGCGTGCTCTCGGACGCCGCGTCGTCCTGCTCCCGGGCGACCTCGCCGACCCCGAGGTCCCGCCGCGGCTCGTCGACGCGGCGCGGGAGGCCCTCGGCCCGCTCGGGGCGCTCGTGCTGTGCCACTGCGAGAGTGTGGACTCCTCGATCCTCGACACGACCGTCGAGAGCTTCGACCGCCACTACGCGGTCAACGTGCGGGCGAGCTGGCTGCTCGAGAAGTCCTTCGCCGAGCAGGTGCCCGTCGGGGCCGATTCTCCGGGCGGGGAGGTCATCGCCCTCACGAGCGACCACACCGTGCACAACCTGCCCTACGGCGCGACCAAGGGGGCGCTCGACCGCCTCATCCTCGCCGGGACCCGCGAGCTCGCCGACCGCGGCATCCGCACCAACGTCATCAACCCCGGTCCCATCGACACCGGGTGGATGGACGACGACGTCCGCGCCTCGGGCGCCGCGCAGACCCCGGGCGGTGAGCTCGGCGGGCCGAGCACCGTCGCGGACCTCGTGCGCTTCCTCGTCTCCGAGCGCGGCTCCTGGATCCGCGGCCAGCTGCTCTACTCCAACGGAGGGTTCGCGACGCCCGCCGTGTGAGCGGGGGCGTCACGAGCCCTACGGTGGGGGCATGCGCGATCACCTCAAGCAGCGTGCCGACGCCCCGCGGGGCTTCTTCGCCGCGGAGGCGGACGGTCTCCGCTGGCTCGCCGCACCGCGGGCCGTGCCCGTGGTCGAGGTGCTCGAGGTGGGCGACGACTTCGTGCGGCTCGAGCACCTGACGGGCGTCTCCCCCACGGCGCTCGCGGCACGGACTGTCGGCGCGCGCCTCGCCCGCCTGCACGACGCGGGCGCCCCGGGTTTCGGCTGGGCGCCGTCCCCGACCGCCTGGTTCGGTCCTCTCGAGGCGCCCTTCGAGGTGCCGACCGCCTCGCGCGCGACGTTCGCCGAGTTCTGGGCCGAGGACCGTCTGCGGCCGATCGCCCGGCGCGCGGCGCCGACCCTCGGGCCCGCGGGCCGCGCCGCCGTCGACGAGGCCGTCGACGCGATCGCGTCGGGAGCCTTCGACGGCGTGGCCGGCCAGGGGACGGAGCAGCCCTCCCGCGTGCACGGCGACCTGTGGTCCGGGAACCTGATGTGGACCGAGTCCGGCGGGACCCTCATCGACCCCGCCGCCCACGGCGGGCACCGGCTCGAGGATCTCGCGCTGCTGTCGCTGTTCGGCGCGCCCCACCTCGACGAGATCGCCGCCGGCTACGAGGAGCAGCACCCGATGCCGGCGTCGTGGCGCCGGGATCTGCCGGCCCATCTCTTCTTCGCCCTGCTCGCCCACGTCCACCTGTTCGGCGGCATGTACACCGACCAGGCCGTCTCGACGGCGCGTGCGGTGGTGGCCCGGGCCGACGACCTGCGATCCTGAGGGCATGACTGCCCCGAACCCCGCCCGCCGTCGCGTCGTCTTCCTCGACTTCGACGGGACCTACGCCATGCACGGCGTCGTGCCCGACGCCCATGCGGAGGCCGTGCGTCGCGCCCGCGCGAACGGCCACGACGTGCTCCTGTGCACGGGGCGTCCGCTGTCGATCCTCGCTCCCGCCGTGACCGAGGCCTTCGACGGCATCGTCTCGTCGGCCGGGGCCCGGGTGGACATCGACGGCCAGGTGCTGTGCGACCACCGCTACCCGCCGGAGCTCGCGCGTCGCACCGTCGACGTGCTCGAGGCGAACGGCGTCGCCTACTGCCTCGAGGCGCCCGACGCGATGTACACGCCCGCGAGCGGCATCGAGCGGCTGCGCGAGCAGATCGAACGGCTGCTCCGCGCGACGGACGAACGGCGGGACGCGAGCGGCCCCCACGACATCTATGCGGCTCTCACCGTGCCCGACGACCTGCGCGCCTGCTCGTTCGCGAAGGTCTCGGTGTGGGACTCGCCCGTCGGCGTCGAGGAGCTCGCGGCGCGCATCGGCGCCGGGGTGCGGCCGCTGCCCAACTCGGTCTCGGGCGACGCGACGCGCTCGGGCGAGCTGCAGCTCGCCGATGTCGACAAGGCCGACGGGGTCGCGCTCGTGGCCCGCCGCCTGGGCCTCGGCATCGAGGACACGGTCGGGGCGGGCGACGGGATGAACGACGTCGGCATGCTCGCGATCACCGGCACGTCGATCGGGATCGAGGGCTCCCCCGCGGCGGTGCTCGAGCACGCGGACCTCGTCGTGCCCCGCCCCGAGCAGCACGGCCTGGTCGAGGCGTTCGAGCGCCTGGGCCTCCTCGACGATGCACGTCTGGAAGACTCGCGGGCATGAAGCTTCCCAGCAGCTCCGATGTCCGCCGCGCGGTCGAGTCCGCCGTGAGTCCCCTGGGACGCGCCCTGAACGATCGTCGCGTCGGGGCCGCGGGCTCCGTCGCCAACTTCCGCCAGCTCGAGGGGCCGGCCGGCCTGACCGTGACCTCCACGTCGTTCGCCGACGGCCAGGAGATCCCCGATCGCCACTGCGGCGTCGGCATGGGCCGAGGAGTGTCCCCCGAGCTCGCCTGGACCGGCGTGCCCGACTCTGCGCGCCGCCTGCTGCTGATCGTCGAGGATCTCGACTTCCCGTCGACCTCCCACACCGGCCTGCACAGCGTCGCGATGTTCGAGCCCGACGGCGACAGCGGCGAGATCGTCGAGGGCGCCCTCGTCGCGGGGTCCTCGCGCTTCGCGTTCTGCAAGGACTACCGCGGCCGCACGGGGTTCGCGCCGCCCCGCCCGCTGCCGGGCCACGGCACCCATCACTATGCGTTCCACCTCTACGCGCTCGACACCCCCGTGACGCCGCCCGAGGGCAGCGCGCTCTCGGCGCTGCTGCCGCTCGTGGAGGGGCACGTGGTCGCGAGCGGTCACCTCGTGGGCACCAAGACCTCCTGACGCCCGCGGGGAGCACCCCCGACGAGGCGAAGGGGGTCAGGCCCGCGCGATGATCTCGCCGTGGGGCACGAGGAACCAGCCGTCGGGGTCCGTCGCCCAGGCGCGCCAGGCCCCGGCGATCGCGTCGAGCTCGGCCTGCTCGGCGCGGCCCTCGCGCACGAGCTGGGCGGCGAGCGCGGTCGCGCTGATCCGGCCGGCCCATGAGTCGGCCCACCAGGCGCGGTCCTCGGGAGTCGCGTAGCACCACGTGCTCGCGCCGGGCTCGACGTCCTCGAGGCCGGCCGCGTGCGCCCAGGCCAGGAGCCGGCGGCCCGCGTCGGGGTGGCCGCCGTTGGCCTCGGCGGCCTGGAGGTAGAGCTCGAGCCAGCGGTCCATCCGGGGCTCGTCGGGGTACCAGCGGAAGCCCGGGTAGTCGGCGTCGCGGACGGCGACGATGCCGCCGGGCACGGTCACGCGTCGCAGCTCGACGAGCATCGCGACGGGATCGGCGACGTGCTGGAGCACCTGGTGGGCGTGGACCACGTTGAAGGCGTGGTCCGGGAAGGGCAGGGCGTGGGCGTCGGCCACGATCACCTCGGCCGCGATCCCCTGGCGCTCGAGCTCGGCCCGGGTGAGGGCTGCCGCCTCTTCGGACACCTCGACGGCGGTCACGGAGCCCGGGGCGACGGCGCGGGCGAGGTCGGCCGTGATGGTGCCGGCCCCCGAGCCCACGTCGAGCAGGCGCTGACCGGGGCGCAGGTGCGCGAGGAGGTAGGACGCCGAGTTCGCGGCGCTGCGACGGCGGTGCCCGCCGAGCACGGCGGGTGCGTATCCGTGGGTGTAGGCGTGCGGGTGAACGGTGGCGTCGGACATGCCAGCACACTACGACTGTCCCGACATTCGGGACGGATCATCTCGCGATGCAGTCCGAGCCCGCCTCTCCCGGCGCGGCGCCCACGGTCCCCTGCCGAGAACGCGTCCCGCGGCCATCGAGGTCTGCGCCATGGTCGTCATCGCGCATCGAGTTCTGCGCCATGGTCGCCATCGCGTCAGATGGCGACCGCTCTGCAGAACTCGATGACCGCAGCACCCCGCGCTCAGCCCTTCCCACGTCGGGGACATCGCCCGCCGCCTCGGCGTCGATCACCGAGAACAGCCGCCGACTAGACTCAACCGCTCGTGCCTGCCGGCGAGGGTCGCGTCGGACAGCGCGTCAGGGAGGAACAGATGACAGCCACCGCGAACCGCCGCGTCGAGCGCTGCCGACCGGCTGATGCTCCCGCGCTCTGGGCGCTGCGCCGCGAGCGCGAGAACTGGCTCGAGCACAGGGGCATCGTGCAGTGGCCCCTCGACTCCCTGCCGCTCGCCGAGGTCGAGGAACAGCTCGCGGAGCGGCAATGGTGGTGCGTCCGCGGCAACGAGGGGATCGAGGCCGCCGTCCGGGTCATGGAGACCGACGAGGAGTTCTGGGGCGCAGATCCGACGCCCGCCCTCTACCTCCACACCCTGATGGTCGCGCTCACGGCCGGCGGGATCGGGCTGCCGGCCGTGCTGCTCGCCCACGCGGAGTCGATCGCGCGGCGCAGCGGCGCCGCCGCGCTGCGACTGGACTGCGTCGAGCGCCTGTGCCCGTTCTATGAGCGCCACGGCTTCGCGCACGTGCGGCCACGCGTGTTCCCGGACTTCACGACGCAGCTCATGGCCAGGGTGGTGTGAGCGCGTCCACGACGGCGCGCCCCGCCGCCTCCGCCACCCCCGCGGCCTCGAGCCGGTGCCCGTCCGCGCCGTGCACGACGACCGTGGCCGTGCCGTCCGGGCCTGGCCCGGTCAGCTCGGCGACTGCCACGGCGTCCCGCGGGATCTCCCGGTCGATCCTCCAGCCGAGCAGTCCCGTCGAGGCGAGCAGCACCCGCCGGTCGCTCACGAGCAGCGCCGCCCGCCGGGCCCCGGATGCGCCGGCGCCGAGCGTCGAGGCGATCGGCCGCTCGCCCGCCTCGAGCACGGTCTCGACGCCTCCGCCGCTCGCGGCGGCGTCCCCGATCAGGACCGGCTCGGGCTGCGCGGCCCCGGCCACCAGGTGACGCACGAGGCCGACGACGCGCTCGGCCTGGGCGCGGTCGTCGCTCACGAGCTCGAGGTCGGCTCCCCCGCGCGTCCCCACCCGGAGCCGGCCCGAGAGGGCCGTCGGCGTGTACTCGGCGCCCGTGATGTCGGGGGCGGCGGCCTGGGCGACCACGCGCCATCCGCGCAGCATGCGCAGCCGCGCGACGAGCACCCGGCGGTCGGTGACCAGCAGGAACGGGTTCGCGTCCGACCGCGTGTCCCCCACGAGCACCTCGTGGACCACCTCGTCGGGCGCGAGCAGCCTCTCGGGCAGGTCGACCGTCCTCGTGTCGTACCGCTTCGTGATGCGCGAGGTCGCCGCGAGGAAGGTCTGCTGAGATCGGGTCCAGGCCATGGACCGCACCGTACCGGCCGATCCCATGGGGAGTTCTCCCCATGGGGACGAGCGCCGCGCACGGCCTAGGCTGAGCGGCGTCCGAGGACCGACGAGGGGAGAGACCGTGGCCGGAGGATTCTGGGGTGCCGACCCCGAGGCGCTCAGGGCCCACGCGTCGCTGCTGCGCGACAGGGCGTCGTCGCTGGCCCAGCTGCGCGAGCGGCTCGAACCCGCCGTGCTCGACGAGTCCATCTGGGTGGGACCGGACGCCGACACGTTCCGCAGCACGTGGACCTCGCGGACCGCCCCCGCCGTCGCCGACGTCGTCGCGAAGCTCGGCGGCGACGGGACCACCCTCGACCACGAGGCCGAGGAGCAGGACACCGCCTCCCAGGGCGGCGGCCAGGGCGCTCCCGGCGAGGGATCGCCCGGCGACGGATCGACGCCCGGCGGCGTGTGGGACATCATCCCGGGCGGGATCGAGGCCTACAACAAGCTCCAGGGCCTGTTCTCGAAGTCCAAGAAGGCGTGGGACCTCATCAGCGACGTCCGGACCTGGGGCCGCTTCCTCGGCGGCGCCGGGGACGTCTTCGAGTTCGCGGCGGGCACCTGGAGGTACGGGCAGGAGATCACGAGCAAGGTGCTCAGCACCGGCAAGGAGTACTCCGGTCTCGCCTCGCGCCTGCTCGGCAAGCTCGGCCTGCCCACCGGCTTCGGCCCCAAGAACTTCTTCGGCTGGATCGACTCGGGCGTCGGCAAGATCGCCGAGAAGGTCCCCTTTCTCACCAAGGCGGCGCCGTGGCTCGGCAAGGCGCTCCCGGGCATCGACATCGCGTTCGGCGGCTACCAGATGATCGACTCGATCGGGAAGGGCGACACCTTCCACGCGATCACCGGCGGAGCCCAGACCCTCGGCGGCTCCCTCATGCTCGCGGGCGGCCTCATGTCCACGACGGGCGTCGGCGCGATCGTGGGCGGTCCGCTCGCCGCCGCGGGGGCCGTGATCACCGCCGGGGCGGCCCTCGCGGACGTCGGCAAGATGGTCTACGACAACTGGGACTCGATCTCCGAGACCGCGGGCCAGGTGTGGGACGCGACGACCTCGGCCGTCGGGAACGCGGCGGACGCGGTCGGCGACTTCGCCTCCGACGCCGGCGAGGCGATCGGCGACGGGCTGTCCAACGCCTGGCACAGTGTGTTCGGGTGAGACCAGCGGGTCCGCCGCCTCCGCCGCTCCCCTCTCTCCGCCGTCCCCTTGAAGGAGGGCCTGCATGACCACGTCGACATCGACCGACCACGCCGGTGACATCCAGGTCACCGAGCGGGACATGCTCGGTGCCCTCGAGCTGCTGGCGGCCGCCTCGCCGGACCCCGACGAGCTGCTCGTGCTCACCGACGAGGAGCTGCTGGGACTCGCCGGTCCCGCCGCCCTCGAGCTGCTCGGCGGCCCCTACCTGGCACAGGACCGAATCGACGCCGAGTCGTCGTCGGCCGCCGCCGTCCGCTCGCTCGCGGCACGCCGTCTGGTCACGGTCTCCCCCGAGGGGCGCGAGGACGAGGGCGAGGTCGTGGTCGGCGACGGCGACCCCCGCGAGCGCGCCGTGCAGCTCGACCGCCGTCTGGCCGGCGCGATTACCCTGCGCCGCATCCCCGAGGCGATGATGACCGTGTCCCGCACGCTCGCGGGCGGCACCACCGTGCTCGGGCTCTACCTCTTCCCCGGCGGCGGCGTGCTCGAGGAATACGTGACGATCGACGGCTTCCACCACCTGAGCCTTCCCACCCTCGACGCCCTGCCCGAGCGTCTCGCGGTCTTCGTCGATCCCTTCGAGTCCGCCCACGAGGACGGCGCGATCGAGACCGTGACACCCGAGGGCCCGATCGAGGACTACCGGGTCGAGGGCACCCGCTCCCTGGCCGTGCTCACCTCCATCACGGAGGGCGCCGGCCGCCAGGCCACCTTCTTCGGCACCGAGGACCGCCTGCGGGTGCTCGACAACGGCACGATCGAGGGCGACGACGCCGAGCGCTCCCGGCAGATCACGGACGTCTCGGCGACCACCCTCCGCGCGATCCTCGAGGATCTCGTCCCGGTCCTCGTGGACGACGAGACGGAGAGCTGACCCGCTGGGACTCTGCAAGGATGTGCCCTGCATCCCGTCCCGCTCCCCGCATCCCCACGGAGGCGCCCGTGTCGTCCCTCCCGTCCCCAAGGCCCGCCGACCCTGTCCCCTCGAGCAGCGAGCACTCCGACCGTCCCGGCGCCCTCGTCGAGACCACCGGCATCGAGATCATCGCCGAGTCGGAGCGGACCGCCGCCCCGCACGACCTGTTCTGGCCGTGGTTCGCGGCCAACGTCTCCGTCTTCGGGATGACGTACGGCAGCTACCTGCTGGGCTTCGGCATCTCGCTGTGGCAGGCCACGGTCGTCGCGATCATCGGCATCATCATCAGCTTCGCCCTGTGCGGGCTCGTCGCGATCGCCGGCAAGCGCGGCAGCGCGCCCACCATGGTGCTCTCGCGCGCCGCCTTCGGCGTGCAGGGCCAGAAGCTGCCGGGCATCATCTCGTGGCTGACCTCGATCGGTTGGGAGACGTCGCTATCGATCACGGCCGTGCTCGCGACGGCCACCGTGTTCCGCGCGCTCGGCTGGGGCAGCGGCGGCGTCGTGACCGTGATCGCGGCGATCCTCATCGCCGCGCTCATCGTCTCGGCGGCCGTGCTCGGCTACCACACGATCATGCGGCTGCAGTCGATCCTCACGTGGGCCACCGGGGCCATGACGATCCTGTTCATGATCCTGACCGTGCCGCACATCCGGTGGAGCACCGTCGCCTCGCTGCCCGACGGTTCCCTCCAGCAGATGATCGGCGCCCTCGTCATGGTCATGACGGGATTCGGCCTGGGCTGGATCAACATCGCCGCGGACTGGTCGCGCTACCAGCGCCGCTCCGCGTCCGACTCCTCGATCGTCGCCTGGAACACGATCGGCGGCTCGGCCGCCCCCGTCGTGCTCGTCGTCTTCGGGCTCCTGCTCGCCGGTTCCGACCAGTCCCTCGCCGACGCGATCGGCGGTGACCCCATCGGGGCCCTCACCACGATCCTGCCGCTCTGGGCCCTCATCCCGTTCTGGATCGTCGCGATCCTGACCCTCGTCTCGGGCGCCGTGCTCGGCATCTACTCCTCGGGCCTGACGCTGCTGAGCCTGGGGATCCGCATCCCGCGCCCTGCGGCGGCCGCGGTCGACGGCGTGATCCTCACGGTCGGCACCATCTGGGTGGCGTTCTTCGCCCAGAGCTTCATCGGCCCCTTCCAGAGCTTCCTCATCACACTCGGCGTGCCGATGGCGTCGTGGGCCGGCATCCTGATCGCCGACGTCCTGACCCGGCGCACCGACTACGACGAGGCGGCGCTGTTCGACGCGCGCGGCCGCTACGGGGCGGTCGACGGGATCTCCGTGGGCACGATGGTGGTCGCGTCGCTGATCGGCTGGGGCCTGGTCATCAACTCCTTCGCCGAGGACGCGCCGTGGAACAACTGGCAGGGCTACCTGCTCGGGCTGATCGGCGGCAAGGAGGGCACGTGGGCGTCTGCGAACCTCGGCGTGATCGTCGCTCTCGTGCTGTCGTTCCTGGTCACGCTGGTGGTGCGGCGCGGACGCATCCAGCGCCAGGAGGCAGGGCTGATGCGCCGTGGCGCGTGACGCAGCCGCCGCGAGTCCCTGGCTCGTGGTGATCGACCCCCAGCGCATCTTCGCCGACCCCGCCTCGGCGTGGGCGTCTCCCGCCTTCCCCGCGGCGATGGAGCGCATCGTGCGCCTCGCCGCCCGCTTCGGGCCCGAGCGCACGCTCGTGACGCGCTGGCTCCCGACCGGCGACCGGTCGACGGCCTGGGGTGACTACTTCCGGGCATGGCCCTTCGCCGACGTGCCCGCCGACGACCCGCTGTACGCGCTCGTCGAGGGCGCCGCCGTGCTGTCGGCCCACCCGACCGTCGACGAGCCGACGTTCGGCAAGTGGGGCCCGCAGCTCGCGGCGCGGGTCGGCGAGCGCCCCCACCTGGTGCTCGCCGGGGTCTCGACGGACTGCTGCGTGATCGCGACGGCGCTCGCGGCCGCCGATGCCGGCGTGCGGGTGACCGTCGTGACCGATGCGTGCGCCGCCTCGACACCGGAGAACGGGCAGGCCGCGCTTCACGTGCTGGGCCTGTTCGGCCCCCAGATCGACCTCGTGGAGAGCACCGGGTCCCTCCCGGAGGCCGCGACGGGGCCCTAGGCTCGAACCATGCGTACCGTGATCTCCCTCATCCTGAACCTCATCTGGCTCGTCACCGCGGGATGGTCGCTGTTCCTCGGCTACGTCATCGCGGGCGTGCTCGCGTGCATCCTCGTGGTGACCATCCCCTTCGGCGTCGCCTCGTTCCGGATCGCCGGCTTCGTGCTGTGGCCCTTCGGCCGCGAGGTCGTCGACACCCGGCGCGGCGGCGTGGGCAGCTCGCTGGGCAACGTGATCTGGTTCGTGATCGCCGGCTGGTGGCTCGCGCTCGGGCACGTGCTGACCGCCGTCGCCCAGGCCGTCACGATCATCGGCATCCCGCTCGCGTGGGCGAACCTCAAGCTGATCCCCGTCACCTGCTTCCCCTTCGGCAAGCAGGTCGTGTCCTCGGCCGATGCGCGGGCGCAGATGTTCCCGACCGCGCGCGGCTGACGCGGAGCGGACGGGTCCCCGCAGGGGACGTCGGCGTCAGATGCGCACGAGCATCTTGCCGATGTTCGCGCCCTTCATCATGTCGATGAAGGCCTGCGGGGCGTTCTCCACACCGTCGACCACGGTCTCGTCGTAGACGAGCCGTCCCTCTCGCAGCCAGGTGCCAGCGCGATCGGCGAACTCGTCGCGGTATCGCTCGGCGAACTCGCGCACGGTGAAGCCGCGCAGCGAGAGCGAGAAGGTGATCAGGCGGCCGAGGTTGTCCGGCCCGGGCCTCGCGGCCCGCTCGTTGTAGGAGGAGATGGCCCCGCACAGCACGCCGCGCCCGCCGCGGTTCATGACGTCGATGGCCGCCTCGAGATGATCACCGCCGACGTTGTCGTAGTAGACGTCGATGCCGTCGGGCATCACGTCCGGCAGCTGCTCGCGGATGGGGGCGTCCTTGTAGTTGACCGCGGCGTCGTAGCCGTACTTCTCGGTGAGCACGGCGACCTTCTCGTCGGACCCGGCGGAGCCGACGACCCGGGAAGCGCCGAGCAGCCGCGCGAACTGACCGGCAGCCGTCCCGACGGAGCCCGCCGCCCCCGAGACGAAGACCGACTCGCCCTCTCGCAGCCGCCCGACCTCGACGAGCCCGGCATATGCGGTCAGTCCCGTCATCCCCAGGAGGTGCAGGTGCACGGATGAGGGCGCGTCCTCGATCTCGGGCACGGCCGTGAACGTCGCGGCCGGTCCCTGGGCGACGTCCCTCCAGCCCTGCATGTGCTGGACGAGCGTGCCCTCGGGCAGCGAGGCGTCGCGCGAGGCGGTCACCCGGCCGACGGCGCCGCCGTCCATCGCCTCTCCGAGGCGGTAGGGCTCGACATAGCTCTCCTGCTCGACCATGCGGCCGCGCATGTAGGGATCGACCGACACGAACTCGTTGGCCACGCGGACCTCGCCCTCACCCAGCTCGGGCAGTTCCACCTCCTCGAGCCGGAACGTGTCCTCGGTCGGCCATCCCTCAGGGCGGGAGACGAGGTGGATCTGGCGGCTCGTGGTGTGGTCCTCGGCGTTCATGGCTCTCCTTCTGCGGTGTGCCCGGTGCGACGCACCGGCCGATGTTCGCCGCCCACGCTAGCGCCACCCCTCGAGGAGCCGCCGCCTCGCCCCGCGTGCCGCGCGAGGCGCAGCCAGGTCTCGACGATCGTGTCGGAGTTGAGCGACATCGACTCGATGCCCTGGTCCATGAGCCATTCGGCGAGGTCCGGGTGATCCGAGGGGCCCTGGCCGCAGATCCCGATGTACTTGCCCTGGGCACGGCACGCCCGGATCGCGCGCTCGAGCAGGAACAGCACCGCGGGATCACGCTCGTCGAACTGGTCGGCCACGAGCGCGGAATCCCGGTCGAGGCCCAGGGTCAGCTGGGTCATGTCGTTCGATCCGATCGAGAAGCCGTCGAAGTGGTCGAGGAACGCCTCGGGGGTCGCGGCGTTCGAGGGGATCTCGCACATCATGATCACCTGCAGTCCGTTCTCCCCGCGCCGCAGCCCGTGGGAGGCCATCAGCTCGACCACGCGGCGGCCCTCGTCGGGGGTGCGGACGAACGGCACCATGAGCCGCACGTTCGTGAGCCCCATGTCATCGCGCACCCGCTTCATCGCCGCGCACTCCATCGCGAAGCACTCCGCGAACTCGGCCGAGACGTACCGCGAGGCGCCGCGGTAGCCGATCATCGGGTTCTCCTCGTCGGGCTCGAACAGCTCGCCGCCCACGAGGTTCGCGTACTCGTTGGACTTGAAGTCGCTCAGGCGCACGATGACGGGGCGCGGCCAGAACGCCGCCGCGATGGTCGAGACGCCCTCCGCGACACGGGACACGAAGTACTCGCGCGGCGAGGGGTAGGCCGCCGTCATGTGCTCGATCCGCTCGCGCAGCGCGGCGTCCTCGAGGGTGCCGAGGGCGAGCAGCGCGGCGGGGTGGATGCCGATCTGGCGGTTGATGATGAACTCGAGCCGGGCCAGGCCCACGCCGTCGCACGGGATCCGGGACATCGCGAACGCCTGCTCCGGCGCCCCCGCGTTCATCATGATCTTGACGTCGAGGGCCGGCATCTCCTCGACGTCGGTCGAGGTCACGTCGTAGTCGAGCAGCCCCTCGTACACGTAGCCGGTGTCGCCCTCGGCGGCCGAGACGGTCACGGCGGTGCCGTCGACGAGGTCCGTGGTCGCGCGCCCGGTGCCGACGACGGCGGGGATGCCGAGCTCGCGCGCGATGATCGCGGCATGGCACGTGCGTCCGCCGCGATCGGTGACGATCGCGCTCGCCCGCTTCATGATCGGCTCCCAGTCCGGGTCCGTCATGTCGGCGACCAGCACCTCCCCGGGCACGAAGTCGTGCATCCGGTCGATCGACGCGAGCACCCGCACGGGGCCCGCGCCGATGCGCTGGCCGATGGCGCGGCCCTCGATGAGCACGGGCCCGCGCTCGTGGAGCGCGTACTTCTGGACCCCGCCGGCCGTGTGGCGCGACTGCACCGTCTCCGGGCGCGCCTGGAGGATGTAGAGCCGTCCGTCGACGCCGTCGAGGCCCCATTCGATGTCCATCGGCCGCCCGTAGTGCTCCTCGATCACGAGGGCGTGGCGGGCCAGCTCGGTCACCTGCTCGTCGTCGAGCGACAACCGGCGCTGGTCGGCCGGGGCGACGGGCACGGAGTCGATGGTGCGCCCGACGGTCGCGTCGTCGGTGTAGATCATCTTGGTGGCCTTCTCCCCGACCGTCCTGCGCAGGATCGCCGGGCGGCCCTGGCGCAGCGACTCCTTGCGCACGTAGAACTCGTCGGGGTTGACGGCGCCCTGCACGACGGCCTCCCCGAGGCCGTACGCCGAGGTGATGAACACGGCCCCCTCGAAGCCCGTCTCGGTGTCGACGGTGAACATGACGCCGCTCGAGCCGAGGTCGGTGCGCACCATGCGCTGCACGCCCGCGGACAGCGCGACCGCTGCATGGTCGAAGGCGTGGTGGACCCGGTAGGCGATCGCACGGTCGTTGTAGAGCGAGGCGAAGACTTCCCGGACCGCCTGCAGCACGGCATCGATGCCGCGCACGTTCAGGTACGTCTCCTGCTGGCCCGCGAAGGACGCGTCGGGCAGGTCCTCGGCGGTCGCCGAGGAGCGCACGGCGAAGGAGACCTGGTCGCCGCTGCCGGCGGCGAGCTCGGCGTAGGCGCCGCGGATGTCGGCCTCGAGATCCGGCGGGAAGGGCTGGCGGCGCACGCGCTCGCGGATGTGCCCGCCCACCTCGGCCAGGTGCACGGTGTCCTCGATGTCGAGGCCGGCCAGGGCCGTGTTGATGTCGTCGGCCAGGCCCGTCTCCCCGAGGAAGCGGCGGTAGGCCTCGGCCGTGGTCGCGAAGCCGTCGGGCACGGCCACGCCGAGGGACGCGAGGTGGGACACCATCTCGCCGAGGGACGCGTTCTTGCCGCCGACCGTCTCGACATCGCCCATGCCGAGCTCGGAGAAGCGTGCGACGTTCCGGATCATGAGGCGTCCTTTCGTCCCCCGGGACGGGGGAATCCTTGGAGGAGGATCGTGGCGATCTCCTCGACCGACCGGGTGGAGGTGTCGACGAAATCGATCGCGTGGTCGCGGTACAGGCTGCGGGCGCGGCTCAGTTCCCAGCGCACCTGGGGCGTCGAGGCGTACCGGGAGCCCGGACGGCGCTCCTCGCGCACGTCGTGGAGGCGCTGCGGGCTCGAGAGCAGGCCGAAGCAGCGATCGCGCAGCGGCCGGACGGGGCCGGGCAGCTCGTCGGTCTCGAGGTCCTCGTCGATGAGCGGGTAGTTGGCCACGAACATGCCGTGCTGGAGGGCGAGGAACATCGTGGTGGGCGTCTTGCCGCAGCGGGAGGGGCCCAGCAGGACGATGTCGGCCTTGTCGAGGGCCCGCAGGCTCTGGCCGTCGTCGTGCTCGATCGCGAACTCGACCGCCGCCATCCGGCGGTGGTAGCGCCGGACGTCCCCGACCGAGTGCAGGCGCGCGGGCTGGCGGTCGCCGTACCGACCCAGGGCGGCCTCGATGACGGGCAGGTGGTCGCCGACGAAGTCGACGATCGGGGCGTGCGCGGTGCGCAGGACGGCGCGCACGTCCTCGCTCACGACCGTCATGAACACGAGGGGCTCGGCGGGGCCGTCGCGGGCGGCGTCGATGCGCGCGACGATCTCGTGGGCCTCGTCGACGCTCGTGATGAACGGGATCAACTCGAGCGCGAAGGGCACGTCGGGGAACTGCAGGAGGAGGGCCTTGGCCATCGTCTCGGCGCTGATGCCCGTGGCGTCCGACAGGACGAAGACGGGCACGGCGACCGACGTCGCCGGCTGCTCGGGCGTCGTCATCGGGACCTGCACGTCATCGGGGGGCCGGTCTCCCGGTCTGCCCCGATCGTACGTGCGCGGGCGCGCGCGAGGACGGGACGAACGGTCCGCCGTTCAGGCGCCGCGGCCCTCCCGGTAGGCGCTCGGCGTCGTGCCGAGGACCTGTCGGAAGTCATGGGCCAGGTGCGCCTGGTCGGCGTAGCCGAGGTCCGCGGCAGTCTGCGCGATGCTCAGCGTCGGGTCCTCGCGCAGCCGCTGGGCGGCCTCCTGGAGCCGGTAGCGGCGGATCACCGCGAGCGGCGGCAGCCCGATGCCGCGGTGCGCGAGACGCTGCACCCCGCGGACCGAGACGCCCAGCCGCCGGGCCACCTGCTCGATGCGCACGATCCCGGGGTCGGTCGCGATGAGGTCCTCCATGGTGTTTCCGAGCAGGGCGGTCTGATCGGGCGCCGGCAGGTGCTCGGCGGCCCAGGTCTCCCAGACCCCGATCGCGTGGCGGCGTCCCGCGGCCTCGTCGGGCAGCTCCATCGCCTCTGCGATGCCGCCGTGGAGGCCTGGCACGGGCATGGCCACCTCGATGTCACGGAGGCGGGACGGCTCGGCGTGCAGCGCCATGAGTCCGGCCGGCCGCAGGAGCGCGCCGACCGCCCACCCGCGCCCCTGCAGATCGCGATGGGCGCGGCCCGTCGCGGGCCCCGCGAGCGTGACGCCGTCGAGCTGGACCACGAGGTTGGAGGCGGGGAAGGGCAGCAGCTCCTGGCGGGAGACCTCGCCGGGAGGGAGGTCCCAGCGGGGGAACCAGAACCACCGGACGAGAGCGGCGAGCGAGGCCGGGGCGCCCTCGCGATGGAACGTGGGCAGTCGCGCCGGGTACAGCACGCCGCGCCGGTCACCGGCATCGGCCCCGGGCGGGGACTCGTCCATGGCGCCTCCTTCGACGCGGTCGTCGCGAATCTCCAAGCCGGCGGCGCGCGGAGACTCCTACGGTCCCATCATGAGCGATCACGACACACCCCGACACGGCGTCAGCGGCGAGCACACGACCGATGGCATCCCCCACGGCTTGACCAGCCTGACCCCCTTCCTCGCCGTCGAGCGCGCGCGCGAGGCGATCGAGTTCTACCGCTCGGTGTTCGGTGCCCGCGTCGCCGGCGTCACCGAGATGGGCGGCGTCGTCGCCCACGCCGAGCTGGACTTCGGCCACGGCCACCTGCAGCTCGGGGAGCCCCAGCCCGCCTACGGCCTCGTACCGCTCCCCGACGGCGACGCCGACTGCTACTCGATGGGCCTGTACTGCGCGGACGTCGACGAGGTGGTCGAGCGGGCCGTGCAGGCCGGCGCGACGGTCCGCGAGGACGTGAGCACCTTCGTCTCGGGCGACCGGTTCGCCTCGATCCGCGACCCCTTCGGGGTGCGCTGGTCGATCATGTCCCGCGTCGAGGACCTGTCGGAGGCCGAGAGCGCACGCCGTGTGGAGGAGTGGGCGGCGGCCCAGCAGCAGGGGTGAGCTCGGCCCGTCAGCGGCGCCGGGCCCGGCGCGCGAGCGCGACCGACACGAGCACGGCGACGATGCCGACGACAGCGCCGATCGCCGTCTCGGCGACCCGGGCGAGCAGCAGCGGCACCGCGGGACGCGGGTTCGCGAGCTGCACCATGAGCAGCGCTAGCGGCGTGATGAAGGTGAGCGCGAGCGCGTAGTTGCGCAGCACGAACAGCTCGGCGAGGAACTGCAGGAGCACCACCCAGATGAGGGTCTGCCACGGCTGGGCGGGGAAGGACAGCAGGAACGCGGTCACGAGCACCCCGATCGCCGTGCCCACGATGCGGTGCAGCCCCCGCTCGACCTGGGCGCGATGCCCGGGCGCGGACAGCGGGACGACGGACGCGACCTGCGCCCAGTACGGCGACGGCAGACCGGCGAGGGTCGCGATGCCGCCGCCCGACAACGCCACGAGCGCGTACCGGGAGAACTCGACGCGCCGCTCGGCGCGTGGGACGGCCGGGGCCGTGCCCACGGGCGCCGGGCCGATCGGCCCTTCGCCGGTCCACTGCGCGAGGCGGCTCAGCAGCACGCACCACGACGCCGCGCCGAGCGCGATCAGGACGGCGAGCCACACGGGCGCCGAGACCGGCGCCGAGGCGACGGCCGTGGTCGCGAAGACGGGGAAGAGCGGGCCGGCCGGCTTGAGGCCGCGCACCAGGATGAGCACGGCGCTCGCACCGGCCACGAGCGCGCCGACGACCACCGTGACCAGGCTGTGGAGATGCGCGGCGGCGCCCGTCGTCGCGGAGCCGTCCGGCGCGAACACCGCCGCGATCACCGCCCCGAGCGCGACGCAGCACGTGAGCAGGATGCCGACGAGCACCTGCTGGCGCACGCGCGTCACGGTGGTCTGGTAGCGCCCGTAGATCGAGGTGAACGCGCCGAACGAGGCGAACAGCGACCACTCGAGATGCCCGAGCACGAGCAGCAGGACGAGGGGCGCGGCGAGCGAGAGCGAGATTCGCAGGGCCGGTGCCGCGTCCGCCCGGGCAGGACCCAGGCGGAGCATGCCGCGCGCGGTCCGGGTGAGCTCCGCACGGATGGGGAGGTCAGCCCGGGCGGGGAGGTCGGCCCGGTCGGGGACGTCGCCCCGGTCGGGGAGGTCAGCCCGGTCGGGGACGTCGCCCCGGTCGGGGAGGTCAGCCCGGTCGGGGAGGTCAGCCCGGTCGGGGAGGTCGGCCCCGTCGGGCCCCGGAGCGGTCTGATCAGGCACGTCAGAAGCATAGGAGGCCCGGGAGCAGAGGAGGCCGGAAGCATAGGAGGCGCGGGGTCACACGCACGTTCTCCCCACTCCGCAGCTGGAGCGATCCCGAGTGTCACACCCCTGGGATGGGATGGTCGCATGACGACGAACCCGCGAGACCTGACCCCGGAGGGCGGAGCCCCTCCTGGGGAGGGTCTGTGCGTGGACGTGGTGCAGGGTGGTCGTGTCCGGCTCGGCGGGGTCGATCTCGGGGCCGTGGCCGCTGCGCTCGCGGGGGTCCCTGGCCGGGTGCTGGAGGATCTGGGGGCGCGGGAGGCGACCGAGGTGCTGGCCCGTGCGAGTGTGCTGCGGTCGGCGCTTGCTGCCGTGGAGGATCACGCGATCATGGCCCTGGACGCGAGGCTCCGCGAGACCGAGGCCCAGCAGCAGGTCCCGGAGCCCAGGCGGGGGCGAGCGACGGCGCATCACGTGACGATGGCCTCGCGTCTGTCCCCGGCGGTGGCTTCGCGGCGTGTGGCCGCGGCGCGTCGTCTCACGGCAGACATGCCCCGCACCCATCGTGCTCTGGCCGAGGGCACCCTGCCGGAGGCGTCGGCCCTCGCGATCGGCACCACGAGCGGGCCCCTGGGCCCGGGCCTGCGGGGCGAGGTCGACGGGATCGTGGTCGATCACCTCCCGTATCTCCAGGACGCGTCGGTGCGGCAGTGGGAGCAGGAGATCGATCTGATCGCGCATCGCCTGGATCCTGGTTCCTTCGCGCGGCGGCATCGGCGAGCGCACGCGGATCGGTCGGTGAGCATCGTGCGGGGTGCCCACGGCATGGGGCGTCTGCACGCGACGCTGTCGGGGATCGATGCGGCCGCGATCGGCAAGAAGCTGTCGGTGGCCGCGGAGCGTCTGCGTGCCCAGGGTGATCGGCGTGGGCATGGGCAGGCGATGGCTGATCTGCTCGCGGACACTCTGCTGGGTCGGGACGAGGCGATGGATCCGGTCCGTCTGGATGTCGGTGTGGTCGTGTCCGACCGGGTGCTGCTGGCGGGCCGGCAGGGTGATGCGGTCATCGAGGGGTACGGCACCATTCCCTCGGGTACCGCGCTCGCCTCGATCACGGCGCCGCGGGGTGTGGACGGGGAGGTCCAGGCGATCCTGCGGCGCCTGTACACGCATCCGGGCACGGGTGAGCTGGTCGCGGTCGAGTCCCGCGCGCGGGCGTTCCCGGTGGCGCTGGCGCGGGTGATCCGGATGGGTCAGGCCGGGTGCATGGGTCCGTTCTGCGGTGCCCCGATCCGCCACATCGACCACATCCAGGCGTTCGCCGATGGTGGGGCGACGTCCCTGGGCAACGGGGCCGGGTTGTGCGCGCACTGCAACTGGACACGCGAGCTCATGGCCCGCGTGCGCGCCTCTCGCGGTGACGACGGGAGTCGGGTCGTCCAGTGGACCTCGAGTCTCGGGGTCATCACCCGACGCACCGGCACCCCGCTCCAAGGACGACACCGACGCTCTCGCCTCGACACCGACGCCGGAGAGCCCCCGACATCGCCACCGACGGCCACCGGGCCGGCGGAGACGCGAGGACAAGAGATGCGGACCGGCCCCGCCGCGTGCCGGGAGTTCGGCCTGCCCCCGGACCTCGTCATCAGCTGCCGGTCGATCGTCGAGGTGACGCTCGCGGCGCTCGTCGCGCGGCGTCTGCGTCCCGGCTAGGACCCGGGCGGGGCGGCCCAGTGCGCGGGTGCACTGCCCGGGCACTGCGCCCCGGGAGCTCGAGAAGGACGCCCTAGGCTCGAGACATGGCGAACACGCGCGATGGCCTGCCGGGAGGCGCGTTCCGCGTGCTGCAGGACCGCTGGCCCGGACTGCCCTGGGCGTCGGCGACCGAAGCCCATGGCGCCTTCCACGGCGTGATCGTGCTCGCCCCCGACGTCGTCATCCGTGTTCGCTCGGATGACGATCATGCTGATCGGACCGCTCATGAGAGGCGGGTCGCCCACGTGGTGGGCGACCTGGGGCTCGACGTGCCCCGGCCGGTCTCCGAGACCGTCTCCGCGCCCGCCTGGTCGGCGATCGCCTGGCAGTTCCGGCCAGGCGCCCCCCTTCGCCCCGGCACATGGCGGGACGACCGACGGATCATCCTTCCGATCCTGGACTCGTGGCGTCTCGCCGCACACCGGAGGAACGCCCTCGTCCACCTGCTTCCTGCCGCTCGGAGCTGGTGCGGCGGCCCTCGATGGCCCGAGATCGTCGAGCGCCTCACGCACCACGACCGACGTCTGCACGACGCGGCCCGGAGAGCGGTGCGCGACGCCCTCGCCGCCGACGAGGACGCGGAGCCGACCCTCGTGCACGGGGATTTCGGGCCCCACAACATCCTCGTCGCAGACGGTCGCCCTCCTGCGCTCATCGACATCGACAACGCCGCCTGGGCCGACCCTGCTCTGGATGTCGCCCCCCTGCTCGCCCACTACGACCACGACGCCCTCGCCCGCGACATCACGACCGAGACCCTGCGCCGAGCGACGGTGCATCGCGCCTCCCTCCCTCTCCAGGTGGCGGCCGCGGCATCGCTCGGCGGCGACACGTCATTGCGGGACCACGCCCTCACCACCTTCGCCCGGCGAGCCCTGTCCTCACCCTGAACCTGCGCCCCACGCGGCCCAGCCCAGGAGCGCCGGGTGGAAGGATGGCCCGATGACCGCTGGATCGCGACGCCCGTGGTGCGTCGTCGGCCGCCTCGGCGAGGGACGCATCGGTCTCGTCGACGTCGACGGGTCCGGGGCGCGGGACGAGCCGGTCGTCCTGCCCGCGGCCGACCTCGCCGCCCGCGTCGCCGCGCGCGAGGCCGAGGACGCGCCGCGCTGGGTGTGGAGCGACACCGCCGAGTGGTACCCGGCGCTCCTCGACGCCGGGATCCGCATCGGGCGCTGCGTGGACCTGCGCCTCGTCCACGCGGTGCTGCGCACCTCGCAGGTCGTCCGGGAGCCCGAGCCGCTGCGGGCCGCGGCGGCGTGGGACGTCTCCCCCGAGCATCTCGCGGCCGAGCCGCGCGGCGACGGCACGCTGTTCTCGCTCGACGGGTCCGCCGGGAGCCCGACGTCCGTGCCGGACGGCCTCGAGGAGGCGCTCGCGGAGTTCGATCGCCAGCGGGCCGCGGCCGAGAGCGCCGCGGAGCCGGGACGCCTGCGCCTGCTGCTCGCGGCCGAGTCGGCCGGCGCGCTCGTGGCGGCCGAGCTGCACGCGGCAGGCATGCCGTGGGATGCGGCCGAGCACGACCGGCTGCTGCGGGAGGCCCTCGGACCGCGCCCCCACGGCGGGCAGGTGCCCGTGAAGATGGCGGAGGCGGCGGCCGAGACCCGGGACGCCCTGGACGATCGCACGCTGAGCCTCGACTCGCCGCCCCGGCTGCTGCGCGCGCTGCGCCGCGCGGGCATCGACGTGGCCTCGACCTCGCGCTGGGAGCTTGAGGCGCACGAGCATCCCGCGATCGCGCCTCTGCTGCGGTACAAGAAGCTCTCCCGCCTCCTGGCCGCCAACGGCTGGTGGTGGATCGACGAGTGGGTGCACGACGGCCGCTATCGGCCCGTCTACGTGCCCGCCGGCGTCGTCACCGGGCGCTGGGCCTCGAGCGGCGGCGGTGCGCTCCAGATCCCCCGTCAGCTCCGCCCCGCGCTGCGAGCCGATCCGGGCTGGCTGCTCGTGAGCGCCGACGTGGCCCAGCTCGAGCCGCGCGTGCTCGCCGCGATGGCGGGGGATGCGGCGATGGCCGCCGCGGGCGCCGCGACCGACCTGTACGCCGGGATCGTCGAGACCGGGGTCGTCGAGACCCGCACCGAGGCGAAGGTGGCCGTGCTCGGCGCGCTCTACGGGTCGACGACGGGCGACAGCGCCCGCCTCGTGCCGCGACTGCGACGCACCTTCCCCGACGCCATGCGGCTCGTGGACCGCGCCGCCGAGGTCGGCGAGGTGGGCGGCACCGTCACCACCTGGCTCGGCCGCTCCTCGCCGCCGCCCGACCCCGGATGGAGCGCCGCCCAGACCTCGGCGCACCTGCCCGACGCCTCGACGGCGGAGCAGGAGCGCGCGGTGCGCGCGGCCCGCTCCCGCGGCCGCTTCACCCGCAACTTCGTCGTGCAGGGCACGGCCGCCGAATGGGCGCTGGCGTGGATGGCGGACCTCCGTCTCCGTCTCGCGCGGTTCGAGCCGGTCGCGGCCGAGCGGGCCGCCCGCGCCTCCGGCCCCGGCTTCGACCGTCAGGCCCATCTCGCGTTCTTCCTGCACGACGAGGTGATCGTGCACGCGCCGGCCGAGCAGGCGGACGCCGCGGCGACGGCGATCCTCGCCGCCGCGGACGCCGCGGGCCGCCTGCTGTTCCCGGGCAGCACGGTCGACTTCCCCCTCGACCTGCACATCGCCGAGCACGCCGGGAAGGCGTGAGGCGCCCGGATCAGCCCGCGGTGTCGGCCAGCACGACGAGCTCGCGCGTCGCGCGGGTCATCGCCACGTAGCGCGCGACCGCGCCGGCCACGCCCGTGCCGAGGGCCTCCGGGTCCACGAGGACGACGAGGTCGAACTCGAGGCCCGCCGCGAGCTCGGGGGTGAGCAGCTGCACGCGGTCGTCGTGCCGCCACGCCCCCTCGCCCCCGGGATCGCCCACGGCGAGCACGCCCACGATCCCCTCGGGATGCGCGGCGAGCCAGCCGTCGACCGTGGCGTCGAGCTCGGTGAGCGCTCCGCGGCGCACGGCGGTCCCCGTCTCGCGGATCGAGGTGGGCACGTTCGCGTCCGGCAGCACCGCACGGATGACCGGCTCGGCCTCGCGCATGATCTCGGCGGGGGTGCGGTAGTTGACGTGCAGCGTGGCCACCTCGACGCCGCGCGGCAGGCCGACCCGGGCCAGGCGCTCGGTCCAGCTCTCGGCGAAGCCGCGGCGTGACTGCGCCCGGTCCCCGACGATCGTGAGGCTGCGGGAGGGGCAGCGTCGCAGGATCATGCCTCGCTCGGCGTCGGTGAGCTCCTGGGCCTCGTCGACGATCACGTGCGCGAACGGTCCGGCGAGGTCCTCGGGCGCCGCCTCGGGAGTCTCCGCCGCCGCGACCAGGGCGCCGCGCAGGTCGTCGCCGCGCAGCATCGACATCTGCAGCATCTCGGTCTGGTCGGAGGCGATCAGGTCGTCGATGATCCCGGACAGGTCCTCCTCGGTCCGTGCGCGGGCCGCGTCGGCCCGCCGACGCCGTCGCTCGTGGCCCGGGTCTCCGAGCCGGTGGCGCGCCGCATCGAGCAGCGGCAGGTCGGCGTCCGTCCAGGCGCGGGGGTCGGCGCGGCGGAGCCGGGCGGCGTCCTGCCGGTCGAGCCACGGGGCGCAGCGCCGCAGGTAGGCGGGCACCTCCCACAGGTCGGCGACCAGGTCGGCGGCGTCGAGGATCGGCCAGGCCTGCCGCAGCGCGGCGGTCAGCTCCTCGTCGTGGTCGAGGTCGGCGCGCACACGGTCCACCTCGAGGTCCTCCTCGTCGGCGTCGAGCCTGCTGAGCACGATCTCGGCGAGCTCGTCGAGGATCTGCTCCCGCGCCAGGTTGTGGGGCGTCCCGGACGCGACCGCGGCGAAGGCGTCGGCCCAGTCGGCGGCGGTCAGGTGCACGCTCCCCCACGGCGTCTCGACATCGAGGGGGGCGGTCGGCGGCTCCTCGTAGAAGGCGACGGCGGGCTCGATCGCCGCGACCATGCGGACATCGCCCTTGAGCGCGGCGGCGCGCGGGTCGCGCTCCGCGGCGAGCGCGCCGTCGGCGCCCTCGGGCACGAGATCGGCCAGGGTGCACGTGCGCACGTCGTCCTCGCCGAGGTTCGGCAGCACGTCCGCGACGTAGCGCAGGTAGGGGCGGTGCGGGCCGACCACGAGCACCCCGTCCCGGCGCGTCCGCGGGTCGGCGTAGAGGAGATAGGCCGCGCGGTGCAGCGCGACCACGGTCTTGCCGGTGCCCGGGCCGCCGTCGACCACGAGCGGGGTGCGCGCGTCGGCCCGGATGACGGCGTCCTGATCCGCGGCGAGGGTCGCGAGCACGTCGCGCATCCGTGGGGTGCGGGCCTCGCCGAGGCTCTCGAGGAACTCCGAGTCGTCGTCGGGCGCGGCCGGGGCCACGAGCACGGTCGCGGCCTCCGGACCGCCCGGCGCCCGGAACGTCTCGTCGACGTAGTCCCGCACCTGGCCGCCGACCCACCGGTAGCGGCGCCGGCTCGCCAGATCGAGCGGGTGCGCCCTGGTCGCGGCGAAGAACGGCTCGGCGGCCGGCGAGCGCCAGTCCAGGAGCAGCGGATCGCCGTGCGCGTCGGCGACCCCGAGCCGTCCGATGTAGCGCGGCGAGCCGCCGTCGACGGCGACGGTGCGGCCCAGACAGGCGTCGAGGGAGAAGCGGTCGAGGCGGCGCCGTCGCGCGCCCAGGCTCCGCACGGCGACGTCGCGTTCGACCCGCTCCTGGCCGTCCCGGGCCGGGGCGGCCAGGGCCTGCTCGAGGCGGGCGCCGAGATCGGCGCGGGCGGCGGACAGCGCGGTGCCGATCGCGGCGAACTGGGCCTCGTCTGCGGCGAGCAGCGACGGCGCGGACTTCTCGGCGAGGCGCGAGGGCAGGGCGAAGGCCGACCCCGACGGTGCGGAGGCGGACGGTGCGGAAGTGGACGGGGTGGAGGCGGACGGGGAGGGCGGGGATGACGGGCGCGGACGGGTCATGGCATCTCCGGGAGCAGGGCGGGCGGCGGGCGGGCGAGGCCTGGATTCTGCGCCCCGCAGGGGCCCTTGCCGCAAGCCCCCCTCGCGCGTCTATCCTGGTCATGGCAGGGGCGGTCGGCCGGGCGGCGCGACAGATGGCAGGATCGGCCCCATGCGACTGTGGAGCCTGCACCCCGCGATCCTCGACCGGGCGGCGCTCGTCGCCGTGTGGCGCGAGGCCCTCCTGGCGCAGAAGGTGCTCGCGGGCGAGACCCGCGGCTACACCCGCCACCCCCAGCTGGAGCGGTTCCGCGCCCAGCCCCGCCCGCTCGAGAGCGTCGGCGCCTACCTGTCCGGGGTGCGCGACGAGGCGCTCGCCCGCGGGTATCGCTTCGACGCGCTGAGGATCCGGGAGGCCGGCGACCCCGCGGCGCTCCCCCCGATCCCCGTGACCCGCGGACAGCTCGCCCTCGAGCTCGAGCATCTGCGGGCCAAGTGCGTCGAGCGCGCGCCCGACTGGCTCGACCGTCTGCCGGCGCCGGGCGTGCCGCCCCGGCCCCACCCGCTGTTCGCGGCGGTCGACGGTGACGTCGAGCCGTGGGAGCGCGCGGCGCCGGGGGAGGTCAGCCGAGCAGCGTCTCGGCGAGGGTGAACACCGCGACCGCACCGAGCAGACTCGCGAACACGAGCGTGAGTGTCGAGGGGCGGGCGCGTTCGGACAGCGGCCCGCCCAGCAGGCCGCCGGCCATCGAGCCGAGGGCGAACAGGAGCGTGACGCCCCAGTCGACGTGCACGTCGGTCCCGATCCGGGAGAGCAGCCCCACCGCGCTCGCCACGAGCATGACCAGCAGCGACGTCCCCGCGGCTCGCCGCATCGAGAGACCCAGGGCGAGCACGAGCATGGGCACCACGATGAAGCCGCCGCCCACCCCGAAGAACCCGGTGAGGGCGCCTGTCGCGGTCGCGGTGGCCACGAGCACAGGCCAGGACAGGGAGCGGGCGGCCGGCGCGGGGCTCTCGGCCCCGGACGGTCGTCGGGCGTGCGCCGCCTCCTCGCGCTGGGTGGCCGCCGCGCGGCGGAACATCGCGACCGAGACCACCGCGAGCAGGCACGCGAAGGCGATCATGAGCACGGCCGCCGGGACCAGGGCCGACAGCCGCGAGCCCGCCGCCGTCCCGACGGTCGAGCACGCCGCGAACACGAGGCCGTCGCGCCAGGCGACGTTGCCGCGCCGGGCATGGAAGAGGATGCTCGCGAGCGCTGTCATGCCCACGATGACGAGGGAGGAGGCCGTGGCCGCGTGGGGGTCCTGCCCGAGCAGGTAGACGAGGATCGGGACCGCCAGGATGCCGCCGCCCGCCCCGAGGGCCCCTACCACCACGCCCACACCCAGGCCGACGAGGGCGGCCAGGAGCATCGCGGTCGTCACGGGGCGGCTCCTTGCGGATCGGGGACGGCACGAGCGTAGACCGCGTCACCGCACCCCGGCTGTCCGGCGGCCCTAGACTCCGGGCAGTGAGCACTCTCGGCACCGCCTCGCCCGTCGCCTCTCCCGCGTTCGGGCAGCGCCTGCTGGCCGCATGGCGCGACGGCACCCTGGTCCCGGACGGCGCCGACGGGGCGCACAGCGCGCGCGAGGCGCAGGCGGTGGTGACCGGGGTGGGCGAGTCCTTCGTCGCGTGGCGGCTCACGCCCGCGCACGGCGAGAGGCTCGTGGTGCGCGTGCCGTGGCGGCCGCTCGACGATCTGGCCCAGCCTCTCGGCGAGGAGATCGCCGCGCTCGGCCACGTCGACCCGGCCGTCGGCCCGCGGCCCGTGGCGGCGTGCACGGATCCGGGGCGCAGCCCGATCGAGCTGCCCTATGTGGTCACGTCCTACGTGCCCGGGCGGGTGCTCGCGCCGCGCCGATGGACGTCCGCGCATCTGGCGGCGCACGCGCGGACCCTCGCCGTGCTGCACCGCCCCGTCCTCCCGGGGCGCGGCCGGCTCCTGCCCGGCACGCGCGCCGAGCAGGAGGAGGGCCTCGTCCGCGGCCCCTTCTCGATCCTCGCCGAGGTCGACGGCGCCTTCTCCTGGTGGCGCGAGCACCACCCCGAGGTCACGGGCGAGCCGCTCACCGCCGGGCTGCTGGACGCCGCCCGCGCCGTGTGCGCGGCGGCCGAGCCCGTCGCGGCACGCCTGGACTCCTTCACCCTCGCCCACGGCGACCTGTGCGCGACCAACGTCGTGTGGGAGGACGACGGGTCGGGCGCCGGGCCCGTGCCCCGCTACATCGACTTCGAGTGGGCCCAGGCCGACGACCCCGCCCGGGACGTCGCGATCATCGGCGGTCCCGTGCACGGCGGGCCCTGGTACGTGCCGATGGACGCGGAGGCCCACGAGGGCTTCCTGCTCGCCTACGTCGACGCGGCCCGCGCGCTCGCCCCGGACCGGGCCCTCGACGTCGACGAGCTGCGGATCCGGCGCGACGCGTGGGAGGCCTACGAGCGCACCGCGATGTACCTGCACGTGTCGCGCCGGGCCGCCGACGGCGACCCGGTGCACGCGGCCGCCCTCCCGGTCCTGCGGGACGGCCTCGCCCGGCGCCTCAGCGGCGAGCTCCCGGATTCGTGCGGCGCCGGCGGGTGCGGGTGAGCCCGACGGCGAGCGCCACGCCCCACAGGACGAACATCGGGTCCCAGATCCACGCGTGGCCGATCATGCCGGCGCGATCGACGCCCCCGTCGGGCGCGACCGCTCCTGCGAGCACGAGCTGCGCGGCGACGGCACCCGCGCCGCCCCACACCACGAGCACCGCGGCGCCCGTCCAGCACACGGCGCGGGCCGGCCGCCGCACCGGCCAGCCCCGGAGGGCGAGCACGAGCGGGGCGGCCGCCGCGACGAGCTTGACGATCCCCACCAGGGCGAGCGCCCCGCGGGCGTCCGCGAACTGCTCGACCATCCGGCTGCCGACGGTGGCGAGCAGCCACGTCCCGCCGAGCGCCCAGTACAGGCTGAACATGCCGTGCACGATGCCGACGGACGCGGCCACCGCGAAGGCGGCCGCGCCGGCGCCGCCCGCGGTGGTCGTGCGCTCGCTCATGGAGCGGGGCCGATCCGTCAGATGACGCCGAAGGCCATCATCGCGTCGGCCACCTTGCGGAAGCCGGCCACGTTCGCGCCCAGCACGTAGTCGCCCGGCCGGCCGAACTCGTCGGCCGTCTCGAGGCACGTGGTGTGGATGCCCTTCATGATCGCCGTGAGCCGGTCCTCGGTGTACTCGAAGGTCCAGGCGTCGCGCGAGGCGTTCTGCTGCATCTCGAGCGCCGAGGTCGCGACGCCGCCGGCGTTCGCGGCCTTGCCGGGGCCGAAGGCGATGCCCTTGTCGCGGAACACCGCGACGGCCGAGGGGGTGCACGGCATGTTCGCGCCCTCGGAGACCGCCTCGACGCCGTTGGCCACGAGGGTCCGGGCGGCCTGCTCGTCGAGCTCGTTCTGGGTGGCCGACGGGAGCGCGATCGCGACCGGCACGTCCCACACGCTGCCGCCCGCGACGTAGCGCGCACGCCCGCCGCGACGCTCGGCGTACTCGGAGATGCGGCCGCGCTCGACCTCCTTGATCTGCTTGAGCAGCTCGAGGTCGATCCCGTCGTCGTCGACGACGTAGCCCGAGGAGTCCGAGGCGGTCACGGCGATGCCGCCGAGCTGCTCGGTCTTCTCGATCGCGTACAGGGCCACGTTGCCCGAGCCCGAGACGGCCACGCGGCGGCCGTCGAAGCTCGAGCCGCGCGCCTTGAGCATCTCGTCGGCGAAGATCGCGGCGCCGTAGCCGGTGGCCTCCTTGCGCACGAGCGAGCCGCCCCAGTCGAGGCCCTTGCCGGTCAGGGTGCCGGCCTCGTAGCGGTTGGTCAGGCGCTTGTACTGGCCGAACAGGAAGCCGATCTCGCGGGCGCCCACGCCGATGTCGCCGGCCGGGACGTCCGTGTACTCGCCGATGTGGCGGTGCAGCTCCGTCATGAACGACTGGCAGAAGCGCATGACCTCGCCGTCGGACCGGCCGTGGGGGTCGAAGTCGCTGCCGCCCTTGCCGCCGCCGATGGGCAGGCCGGTCAGGGAGTTCTTGAAGATCTGCTCGAAGCCGAGGAACTTCACGATGCCGAGGTTGACGCTGCGGTGGAACCGCAAGCCGCCCTTGTAGGGGCCCAGGGCGGAGTTGTACTCGACGCGGAAGCCGCGGTTGACCTGCACGGTCCCGGCGTCGTCGACCCACGGCACGCGGAAGATGATCTGCCGCTCGGGCTCGCACAGGCGGGTGATGATGCCCTTGTCGGAGTACTCCGGGTGGCGCTCCTGGACCACCTGCAGGGACTCGAAGACCTCGCGGACGGCCTGATGGAACTCGGGCTCGCCGGGGTTGCGACGGAGGACCTCGTCGAGGGTCTGCTGCAGAGTGGGATCGAGCATGGGATTCCTTTCCTCGGTGCGACGCGGGGCGCACGGCCGGAGACAGCCTAGGGACGGTGGCCGGGCACCGCCTGCACCGTCCGTTCCGCGAAACGGACGCATGATCTCACATGGTGGCCTGCACCGGCGTCACGCCGCGAGCGCCTTCTCGTAGGCGGCGTAGGTCGTCTCGTCGAACAGGACCAGGACGATCTCGTCGAAGCCGCCGAGGCGCGACGTCGTCTCCCGGATCGTGTCGATCGCGAGGCGGGCGGCACGGTCCACGGGGAAGCGGTAGACGCCCGTGGAGATGGAGGGGAAGGCGACCCGGGACAGGCCGTTGTCGTGCGCCACCTCGAGGCTGCGCCGATAGGCCGAGGCGAGCTCGGCGTCCTTCTCCTCGGGCTTGGTCTTCGCCCACACGGGACCGACGGTGTGGATCACGTGGCCGACGGGCAGGTCGTGGCCGCCTGTGAGCTTGGCGTCGCCCGTGTCGCAGCCGCCCAGCGTGCGGCACTCCTCGAGCAGGCCGGGTCCGGCCGCACGGTGGATGGCGCCGTCGACGCCGCCGCCGCCCAGCAGCGAGTGGTTGGCGGCGTTGACGATCGCGTCGACGTCGGTCAGGGCCGTGATGTCGCCGCGGCGCAGGCTGATCGGTGCGCTGTCTGCCATGAGAACCTCCCGGGAGATGTCGTCGGGCCCACGCTATCCAGTCGCGCGTCGTCCCGGATCGTTCCCGGAGAAGTCCGCCGTCCCCTCCTCCGGCACGAGGGGGCATGCTTGGATCAGGGTCCACCGCGCCGGGGTGGATGCCGTCGTCCCGAGGGAGCTGTCATGTCCGTCGTCCGCAGCAGCATGGCCGTGCGCGCCGCGGCGTCCGTGCTCGCGATCGCGGGTCTCGCGACCGCCTGTGGGCCCGCACGCGAGACGGAGCCCACGAGCGAGCCCGCCACCGCGAGCGCGTCGACGAGCCCGAGCGCCTCGGAGAGCCCGAGCACGTCGCCCAGCTCCACGCGCTCCGCGAGCGCGAGCCCCTCGACCCCGACGGAGGAGCCGAGCTCGACGCCCACGGAGCCGCCGTCGAGCTCCTCGCTGACCCTCAAGCCCACCGGCACGCGCTCCGATGCGAGCACCGACGACCCGTCCTCCGACGCGCAGGGCGACGCCGCGCCCGACGAGTGGTTCACGTCGGGCTCGAGCTTCGATCTGCCCTACGCCGTCGACCCGATCGCCGTCGAGTCCCTCGACGACGGGATCGGCCAGCTCTCCTCGGACTCGGACGCCTCGGACTACGCGATCAGCGGGACGTGCGCGCACGGCCTCGACTCCTCGCGCGACAGGCTCGAGACGACGTGCCAGGTCACGGACCTCAACCGCTCGGGGCGCACCGCCACCTGGGTCATCACGGCGACGCCGGTCGCCGACGACGAGCTCGCGCTCACCGCCCGGGTGCGCTGAGGGACCGCCCCTCGGCCTCGAGCAGGTCCAGGCCGTCCGAGAGGCCGTGGCGCCACCACGCGTAGTCGTGGCCGCCGCGGTAGGTGCGATGCCCCACGAGGGCGCCGTGCGCGGCGAGCGCGCCCGCGAGCTCCGCGGAGAGCGCGGCCATCTCCCCCTCCTCGCTCCCGGCCTGCACGACGAGTCGCCCGGCGGGCGCCGGGGCGTCGGCGATCCAGCGCAGCAGGTCCCCGCGTCCGGTGCGCGCGTCGCCGTCGCCCGCGAACCAGTACGAGCCGGACTGGGCGATGCCGCGCGCGGCGAGGTCCGGTCGGCGCAGCACGAGGCTCGCGGCCGCGAGGCCCCCGTAGGACTGGCCCGCGAGGACCACGCGCTCGGCGTCCCAGCGCAGGCCGCTCGCCGCGGAGGTGCGCGCGATCGCGTCCCTCACGAGGTCCGCCGCGCGGTCCGGGTCGGGCAGCTCGCGCGCCCGCTGCGGGAGGGAGGCGGAGTCGATCAGGAGCAGGTCCCAGGCGCCTGCACGGCGGCCGAGGGGGGCCGCGGCGTCGAGCCGCCGCCAGGTGTGGCCGTCGAAGAGGACCAGCAGCCGACGGGGAGCGGCGCCGCTCCCCTGCCAGAGGGTCACCGCGCGCTCGTCGTCCCCCAGCTCGTGGACCGCGCTCCAGGCCGTCTCGGGCAGCGGGGGCGCGGAGTCGGCCCAGTCGGGGTGCTCCCGGGCGTCGGGGCCGACGAGCAGCGAGGACGTGCGCCCGAAGCCGTCGGTGAGGGTGCGCGCGTTGCGGGGGTCGGGCCGTCCTGCCGCATGCACGTCGCGCCAGCCGGCACGCCCGGCGCCGATGTCAGCGGGGATCCGGTCGCGCACGACGATCCGGTAGCCGAGCACGACGTCGGGGGCCAGGAGGTAGGTCAGGGCGTGCCAGCGGGTGCCGGGCACGCGCGGCGCGAGCGCGCCGGTCACGTCCTCGCGGTGCCGGTCGGTCAGGGTGTTCAGGTGCATGAGCACGGCGTGCTCGGCGCCGTCGCCCTCCCACAGGAAGGTGGTCTCGACGAGCTCGACCCCCGCCGCCTCCCGGCGGGCGCCGAGGATCGGCGTGCCATGCGCGGCGGCCGCGGCGAGCGCGGCGTCGGTCGGATGTGCGGGCCACCAGGCGGGGGTGGCGCGCAGGGGCGCGCCGTCGGGGCCCGTCGGGGTCGCCGGGACCTCGGGTTGGGGCGAGGGCCGGTCCGTCGGGGCAGGGCTCATGCGCGGCGGAGGCGGGCGAGCGCCCAGCCGGCGTCGTCGGTGCTGATCGAGTCCGCGCCCGCCTCGAGCGCCCGGTCCAGCTGCTCGTCGGTGTTGGCGGTCCACACGTTCACCTGGACCCCTGCGGCGTGGGCGCGGTCGACGTCCGCGCGCGTCACGGCGTCCACGTCGATCGAGAGCCACTCGGCGCCGAGCTCGGCGAGGGTCGCGAACACGCTCTCGTCGGTGCGCTGCACGATCCAGCCGATGGGCACGTGCGGGGCGCTGCGCCGGATCGCGGCGAGCGCGTCGGGGATGAAGGAGATGACGGTCGCGCCCTCGCGCCCGGCGAGCAGCGCGCCGACGGCCTCGGCGGCCGCCGGCGCCTTGACCTCGACGTAGGCCTGCGGGACGGCGCCCTCGGCGGTGCGGCCCGTGTCGTCGAGCAGGTCGAGCAGCTGCTGCAGGGAGGGCACGTGCTCGCCCTCCCCGAGCACCACCTCGTCGAGCGCGGCGCGGGTGAGGGCCGCGAGGGCGCCGGTGCGGCGCGGGGAGGCGGGGTCGGCGGTCCGGTCGATGCTCTCGTCGTGCATGACGACGATGTGGCCGTCGGCGCTCAGATGGACGTCGCACTCGACGCCGTCGGCGCCGTCGGCGAGGGCGCGGCGGAAGGAGCGCAGGGTGTTCTCGGGCTCGAGCAGGGCGGCGCCGCGGTGGCCGATCAGGACGGGACGGGCGACGGCATCGGCAGCAGGGGTGGTCATGGGCACGATCCTCGCGGGCCGGCCCGGGGGCCGCAAGGGCATGGGCGAGCCCGCAGGCGTCGCTCCGACCGGGGTCGGGGCGCGTGCCGGGGGACGAGGTCCGGCGCCTGCGGGCTCGGGCAGCTCGGTGGTATTCGCTGCGCGTCCGTCGATCAGTGATCGAGGGCTGCCTCAGCGGCGAGCCACCTCACGCGTCCGATGGGAAATCATTCCTCGGATCACCTCCTTCCTGTGTGCGTTCATCGTGGACCCGGGTCGCGAGGGCGTGCAACGGGTTTTCCCGAGGGCTGACGGCGCCGCTCTAGGATCACGGCATGGCCGCCCCGAAGACCCGTCCCACCGATGAGGACCCCGTCGCCTACTGCGCCGCGCTGCCGACCGCGCGACGCCGTTCCGAGGGCGCGCGCCTGCTGACGCTCATGGGCGAGGTCACCGGCTGCGATCCCGTCATGTGGGGGCCGAGCATGATCGGCTACGGCTCGAGCGCGGCGTCCTCCCGGGGCAGTGCCGGAGCGGAGTGGTTCCGCGTCGGCTTCAGCCCGCGCCGCGCCGCGATCTCCCTGTACGGGCTGCAGGAGCACGAGGGCGCCCGGGCGCTCCTGGACCGGCTCGGCACCCACCGCCTCGGCGCCGGCTGCGTGTACGTCAACGATCTCGGGGACGTCGACCTCGAGGTGCTGCGCGCGCTCGTCGAGCTCGCGTGGGACACGGGCCGGGGCTGACAGCGCTTCAGGGGCCCGTCTATCGTCGGGCCCATGAAGATGAGCCATGACCTTGAGAAGAAGTTCTCCGAGCAGATCACCCTCGAGCTGACCGCGGAGGCCACCTACCGCCAGCTCGCGATCGAGGCCGACGAGCAGTCGCTGACCGGCATCGCCTCGTGGCTGCGCCACCAGGCCGACGAGGAGGTGGTGCACGCCAACAAGTTCATCGACCACGTCGTGGACCGCGGCAACCACGCCGCGATCGGCACCATCACCCCCGCCTCGATCGCCCCCGGGCTGTCGGTGCGCGCGATCTTCGAGGCGGCCCTCGCGCACGAGGAGAAGGTCTCCGAGTCGATCCGCGAGCTGTACCGGTCCGCCGAGAAGGAGGGCGACTTCGACTCCCGCCCGCTGCTGAACTGGTTCGTCGACGAGCAGATCGAGGAGGAGGCCACCGTCTCCGAGATCATCGACCGGATCACCCTGATCGGGGAGGACGGCTCGGGCATCCTCCGCCTCGACGCCGAGCTCGGCGAGCGCCCGGCCGAGTCCACCGAGGACGACTGACGCATCCTCCGGCCAGGGGCTCCCGGCCCGGGTCTGTCCCCCGGGAGCCCCACCTGGCAGGATGAGCGGCAGGCGCCCCCTGCCCCGGTGGTGCGCCCTCGACGACGATGGAGCACCGATGCCCAGCTCGAGCCCGTACATCTCCTTCCCCGGCACCGCGGCCGAGGCCTTCGCGTACTACGCCGACGTGTTCGGCGGCGATCTTGATCTCCTCCGCGACGGCGTGCTGTTCGCCGTCGTGGTGCCCGGCGACGGACGGACGTCCTGACCCCGCCCGAGGGGCGGCCCTCACGATGACGGTCGAGCTCACGGCCCTTGTCCTGCAGCGCGCCGGAACCCGGATCACGGTGCGACGTCGCGCGTCGACGAGCGGGCGCTGGCTCGTGCTGTGCCACGGGGCCGGCATGGACGGTCACATGTTCGACCCTCAGCTCGGCGCGATCCCCGAGGACTGCGGGATCTGCGTGTGGGACGCGCGCGGCCATGGCTCCTCCCCGCTGCCCGGGCCGTTCCGCTACACCGATATGGCCGAGGATCTCGAGGCCCTCGTGGCGACTCTCGGCTCCCAGGACCTCACCCTCGTGGGCCAGGCGATGGGCGGCCAGCTGGTCCAGACCTTCGCGGCGCGCCATCCGGGCGGCGCCGATCGCCTGGTCCTGATCGACACGGCCGACAACCACGGCCCCGACGGCCGACGCGAACGGATCGCCCTCGCGTCCACGGGTCCGCTCGTGCGCGCCCGTCCCTGGCGGTGGACCGCACGGCGGTGGGCGTCCCGCTACGGCGCCGCCCACGCGACCCGCGCCTACGCGACCGCCCGGCTCGAGCGCATCGGGCAGCGGCGCATGGTCGAGGTGACCAGGTCTGTCGCCGCAGCCCTCACCCCCGACCCGGACTACCGCTTCGAGGTGCCGGTGCTGCTGCTGGTGGGCGCCAAGGACCGACTGGGCGCCATCCGCCGGGAGATGGCCGCGATGGCGCGCAAGAACCCCGACCTCGCCGAGCTGGTGGTCCTGCCGGGTGCGGCGCACAACTCCAACCAGGACCGGCCCGGCGAGACGAACGCCGCGATCCGCCGCTTCCTCGAGCGCCACCTGGTCTGAGCGCGGGACCGGCTCGTCGTGCCGGTGCGGCGAGGATCGCGCACGCTACAGTCGGCCCATGGATCTGGCCGAGTTCAATCGCGCCCCCGCCTCCGCCGCGGCGCAGACCGCCCGGGTGTGGGCAGATGTGCCGCGCTGGGTCGAGGAGATCGTCGCCCATCGCCCCTACGGCTCGGTCGACGAGCTCGCCGACGTCGCCGGTGATGCCGCCGCCACCTGGGGGGCCGAGGATCTCGATGCCGCACTCGTCCACCATCCCCGCATCGGCGAGCGCCCCGGGGGATCCGGTGCCGAGGCCGCGGCCTCGCGCACCGAGCAGGCCGCCGTCGCGGGAGCGGATCCCGCCGTGACCGCCGCGATCGCCCAGGCCAACGTCGACTACGAGCAGCGCTTCGGCCGCGTGTTCCTCATCCGGGCCGCCGGCCGCTCCCCCGAGGAGATGCTCGCCGAGGTCCGTCGCCGTCTGGCCCTCGACGAGGCGACCGAGACCGCCGAGGCCCTCGCGCAGCTGCGCGAGATCGCGATCCTCCGCCTGCGCACCGCGCTCGAACCCTCGAGGGAGACCTGGCATGAGCCACCTGAGCACGCACATCCTCGACGCGACCTCGGGCGGGCCCGCCGTCGACGTGGAGGTCGAGCTGCGCGACGCCGACGGCTCGGTGATCGCGAGCGGGCGCACCGACGACGACGGGCGCCTCGCGCTCGGTCCCGACACCCTGCCCGACGGCGACTACACGGTGGCCTTCGCGACCGGCGCCTACTTCGCGCGCCACGAGGTCGCGAGAACCGGGTCGTGCGCATCGTCCGCGACACCCCGCGGCATGAGATCACCGATCTGAGCGTGACCTCGCAGCTGCGCGGCGCGGCTCTCGTCGACTCGTACCTGAAGGGCGAGAACGATCTCGTCGTCGCCACCGACACCCAGAAGAACACGGTGTTCGCCTTCGCCAAGGAATACGGCATCTCCTCCCCCGAGGAATTCCTGCTCACGCTCGGGAAGCATTTCACCGAGGACTTCGAGTGGATCGAGGGCGGCCTCTGGCAGGCCGAGAAGTAAGACTGGGCGCGCATCGTCGTCGACGGCGTCGAGCACGATCATTCCTTCGTCCGGACAGGTCAGGGCACGCGCCTGGCCACGGTGCAGATCATCGACGGCGCCACCCATGTCACAGGCGGCGTGAAGGACCTGGTCGTGCTGAAGTCCACCGGCAGCGAGTTCGCCGGCTTCCCGCGCGACAAGTACACGACGCTCGTCGAGACCGACGACCGCATCATGGCCACCTCCTCGGTCACCGGGCGCTGGCGCTTCCTGCCCGAGGCCGTCGAGGCGGGCATCGATTACGACGGCCTGTACGACGAGGTGACCGCGGTGCTGCTCTCGACGTTCGCCTCGGTGCACTCGCTCGCCCTCCAGCAGACCCTCTTCGAGATGGGCAGGGCGGCCATCGAGGCGCGGCCCGAGATCGCTGAGGTGCGCTTCGCGATGCCCAACAAGCACCACTTCGTCTACGACCTGGCGCCCTTCGGGCTCGAGAACTCCAACGAGGTGTTCTACGCCGCCGAACGCCCCTACGGGCTCATCGAGGGCACCGTCGTGCGCGACGGCGCCGCCCCCGCGCCCGCGGCGTGGGCCGGCGTGCCCACGTTCGTCTGACCCGACCCGTCGAGCACCTGCGACCCCGCTCCGAGTGAGGAGAACCCCATGACCGCCACCACCACCGCCCGACCACGCGTCGGGCGCCCCGAGGACGAACGGCTCGGCCCCGGCCGCACCATCGGCTACGGCATCCAGCACATCCTCGCCATGTTCGGCGGCGTCATCGCCGTGCCCCTCATCGTGGGCGGCGCGGCCGGGCTCGACACCGCGGACCGGGCGCTGCTCGTGGCCAGCGGCCTGTTCGTGAGCGGCCTCGCGACCCTGCTGCAGACGCTCGGCCTGCCCTACTTCGGCGCCCAGCTGCCGCTCGTGCAGGGCACGTCGTTCGCGGCCGTCTCCACGATGCTCGCGATCATCGGCGACGATGGGCGCGAGGGGCTCCAGCACGTGTTCGGCGCGATCCTCGTCGCCGGCCTGGTCGGCCTCCTGATCAGACCGTTCTTCGCCCGCATCGTGCGCTTCTTCCCGGCCGTCGTGACCGGGTCGATCATCACCGTGATAGGGCTGTCGCTCATGCCCGTGGCGGCCGGCTGGAACACGGGGAACGCGACGATCACGGTCGACGGCGAGTCCGTGGCCAACCCCGACTTCGCGTCCCTGCCCAACGTGCTGCTGGCGCTGTTCACCTTCGCGGTCGTGATCGTGCTCAGCAAGGTCCCGGTGCTGTCGCGGCTCGCGGCGCTGCTCGGGCTCGCCGTGGGCACGATCGTGGGCCTCTTCACGGGCGCCGCGGACGTCTCGCCGGTCGCGAACGCCTCGATCGTCGCCCTCCCCCGGCCCTTCGCCTTCGGGATGCCGATGTTCGAGATCGGCGCGATCATCTCGATGGTGATCGTCGTGCTCGTCATCATGGTCGAGACCACGGCCGACGTGCTCGCGGTCGGCGAGGTGGTCGGCACCAAGGTCGACTCGCGGCGGGTCGGCGACGGCCTCCGGGCCGACATGGCCTCCTCCCTCGTGGCGCCCGTGTTCAACTCCTTCCCCGCGACCGCCTTCGCCCAGAACGTGGGTCTGGTGGCGCTGACCGGCATCAAGAGCCGCTTCGCCGTCGCGGCCGGAGGCGTCGTGCTGATCGCGCTCGGCCTCTCGCCGATGGCCGCGGCCGTGTTCAGCATCATCCCGAGCCCCGTGCTCGGCGGCGCCGGCATCGTCCTGTTCGGGACCGTCGCGGCGAGCGGCGTGCGCACCCTGTCCAAGGTCGACTACGCGGGCAACAACAACCTCGTGATCGTCGCGGCCTCGGTCGCGTTCGGCCTGATCCCCGTCGTGGCGACCGACTTCTGGCACGCGTTCCCGGGCTGGTTCGTCACCATCTTCCACTCGGGGATCAGCGCGGCGGCGATCGTGGCGGTGCTGCTGAACCTGTTCTTCAACGTCTTCCAGCCCGGCCGCCCCGATGATCCCAACGACTTCGCCGCGGCCCCGCCGCTGCGGGTGCAGACGGGCGAAATCCGTGTGCTGGGCGAGGGGGGTGCGCTCGATGCGGAGTCCTACGAGCCCGATGAGCGCACCGACGGGACCCGTGCCCGCGAGACCGTGCGCGAGCCTCGGTCCTGACGTCCTGAGAGGCCGGGCCCGTCGGCCCCCGTGCAGCCCGAGCGCTGCGCGGGGGCCGACGGCTGTCGGGGCACGGGAGCCGGTCCCGATCCGAGCTAGTGAAATATTCAATCACCGGCTAGGGTTGTGCCCATCATGAGAGCTTTCGGATTCCTCAGCTTCGGCCACTACGGTCACGGCTCTGGCGTGCGCGGGGTCGACGCGCGCCAGATGTTGCACGACGCGATCGACATCTCCGTCGGCGCCGACGAGCTCGGCGTCAACGGCGCCTACGTGCGGGTGCACCACTTCGCCCGGCAGTCGGCCTCCCCCATGCCGCTGCTCGCCGCGATCGCGGCGCGCACCGAGCGCATCGAGGTCGGCACGGGCGTGATCGACATGCGCTACGAGAACCCCCTCTACCTCGCGGAGGAGGCGGCCGCGCTCGACCTCATCGCCGACGGCCGGGTGGCGCTCGGCGTCTCCCGGGGCAGCCCCGAGCCCGCCGACCGCGGCTGGGAGTCCTTCGGCTACACCGGGTCGACCGACCCGCGCGGGGCGGACATCGCCCAGGTCAAGCTCCAGCGCTTCCTGCGGGCCGTGCGCGGCGAGCACCTCGCGACGGCGGCGGCCGGGCCCTACGGCTCGGCGCCGGCCGGCGCGGGTCTGCGCGTCGAGCCGCACTCCCCCTCGCTCATCGACCGGATCTGGTGGGGCGCCGGCTCGCGCGAGACGGCCGAGAACACCGGGCGGCTCGGCCTGAACCTGATGAGCTCGACCCTGCTCACGGAGGCGACCGGACAGTCGCTCGGCGATCTCCAGGCCGAGCAGATCCAGCGCTTCCGCGACGCCTATGCCGCGGCGGGGCACAGCGGGCGTCCGCGCGTCTCGGTCTCCCGCAGCGTGTTCCCGATCGTCACGGGCGAGGACCGCTACCTGTTCGGCATGCGACCGGGCGAGGGCGCCGACCAGATCGGCATCATCGACGGCTTCGAGTCGACCTTCGGCCGCACCTATGCGGGCGAGCCGGACCAGCTCATCGAGCAGCTCCGGGCCGACGCCGCCGTGATGAGCGCCGACACGGTCATGCTCACGATCCCCTCGCAGATGGGCGTGGACCTGAACCTGCGCATCCTGCAGAACTTCGCCGAGCACGTCGCCCCGGCGCTCGGCTGGAAGCCCAACACCGAGGGCCCCGTGCAGGGGGACGAGGCCTGAGGAGACGACACCCACGAGGTCGCCGCGGCCCCGTTGCGTACACCGGGGCCGCGGCGAGGGCCGGGGACCTGCTGGCCTACGCGGTGTTCTGCGCGACCAGGACCCCGTCCACGTGCACGGTGACGGTCTGCGGGCGCGCGCCCGCGAGCAGCAGAGGACGACGCTTGTCGATCCGGACCCTGTGGCGCTCGTGCACGCCGACGTCGAACTCCCAGGTCCTGACCGTGCTGAAGGAGAGGCCGACGACCCCGTCGACCACGCTCTGACCGTCCACCATGATCGTGATGCGTCCCCAGACCTTGTCGAAGGAGAAGACGATGGCGTGCCGCTCACGGACGCCCACGTCGAAGCTCATGATCATGCCCGCAGGGTACAAGTCCTCAGCTCATGGGCCTCGGACCCGCGCGGGGCCGCGAGCACTGCACGATCGATCGCCCGAGCTCCATGGATCGACGCTACCGCGCCGAGGCATGTGAGATCCGGATCGGCCGCGGCCCCGCTGCTTGACGGGCGAGCCCTGCAGGACCGTAAAGTCGTCACGTTTTCAACCACTGTGCCGTAAGGACCCCCATGACCGAGACCGCCGTCCCGAACCCCGCCGCTCCGCGCACCCTGATGGCCGTCATCGGCTCGGTGCGCCCGGGCCGCCAGGGCGATAAGTGGGGCCGGTGGATCGCCGACGTCGCCCGTCGCCACAGCGGCTACGCGGTCGAGGTGGTCGACCTCGCCGAGCTGGCCCTGCCGTTCCTGGACGAGCCGCACCACCCGCGCCTGCACCGGTACGAGCACGAGCACACCAAGCAGTGGTCGGCCAAGGCCGCCGCCGCCGACGCGTTCGTCTTCGTCACCCCCGAGTACAACTACTCCTTCCCGGCCTCGCTCAAGAACGCCCTCGACTACCTCTACGTCGAGTGGAAGGACAAGGTCGCAGGCGTCGTCTCCTACGGCGGTCTCTCGGGCGGCCTGCGTGCGACCCACCAGCTGCGGCAGGTCCTCGAGGCGCTCGGCCTCGCGGTGCCCCCTGGCACCGTCGCGATCCCCTTCTCCGCCCAGTACCTGACCGAGGAGGGCGGCGTGGACGCCCCCGACTCGGCGGTCCTGTCGGCCCAGACGATGCTCGCCGAGATGGAGCGCGTGGGCGCGCTGCTGCGCCCCCACGCGAGCTGACACCGGCCCCGGTGCGCGGGGGCGGCCCCGTCCGTCAGGGCACCGCCGTAGGGTGACGTGCATGACATCGACTCCCCCGCGCAACCATTCACCCGCCGTCCCCGCCGCCACCGGATCCGCCGCCTACCTCCGCTATCCGGACGTGCGCGGCGATCTCGTCGTGTTCTGCGCGGCCGACGACGTCTGGGCGGTGCCGTACGCGGGAGGCCGCGCGTGGCGTCTCACCGACGACCGCGCTCCCGTGCTGTACCCGCGGATCTCGCCGTCGGGCACGCTCGTCGCGTACATCTCCCGCCTCTCCGGGGAGAAGGAGGTGCACGTCGTCGGCGTGGACGGCGACGTCGCACCGCGGCGCCTGACCTACTGGGGCAACCGGCTCACGCGCGTCGTCGGCTGGCTGCCCGACGAGCGGATCATCGTCACCACCGGCCACGGCGCCGCGCTGTCGAGCCGGGACGCCCAGCTGTGGGCGCTGTCGCTCGACGGCACGGCGGAGCTGCTGCCGTTCGGGCGCGCCGGCGAGGTGGCCTTCGGGCCCGGCGGGACCACCGTCGTCACGACCGTGTGGCGCAACGAGCCGTCGCACTGGAAGCACTACCAGGGCGGCACCGCGCCCCGGCTCTGGGTCTCGACCGAGGACGTGCCGCTCGACGCTCCCGCCGAGCGGCATGCGGCCCGCTCATGGGAGCCGCTGCGCGACGACCTCCTGGGCCCGAAGTACCGCGGGTTCTTCCTGGGCGAGCGCTTCGTGTTCGCCTCGGACACCCCTGGTGAGGGCGCCGCCCGCACCGACCGCGCCACCGGCAACCTCTGGTCGGTCCTGCCCGACGGCAGCGACCTGCGCGTCCACACCCGTCTGACGAGCGCCGAGGGGTACCTCCGGGACCCCGCGAGCGACGGCGAGCGTCTCGTGTTCAGCTCTCGCGGCGCCCTGTTCTCCATGGACGGCCTTGACGAGGAGCCGCGCGAGATCCCCGTGGTGACCGCGGGCGTCGCGGCCGGTCGCCGCGATCGGCACCTCGATCCGGCCAAGAACCTGCTGGCCATGCGCCCCACCTTCGACGCCCGCGCGAGCGTCGTCGAGTGGCGGGGCACCGCCCACGTGCTCACGCATCGCGGCGGGCCCTCCCGTGTGCTGGGCGGCACGAGCGGTCTGCGGATCCGCGAGGCGACGCCGCTCGGGCGCAGCGCGTTCGCCGTCTACGTGACCGACGAGGGGGCCCAGCTCGACCGCACCGACGGCGGGGTGGGCTCGGACGTGCTCGCCGTGCGCCGCCTCGACGCGGGGGACGACGAGACCCGCCTCGACCTCGGCGACGTGGGCCGCATCCTGCACGTGGCGCCCGCACCCGACGGCAGGTCGGTCGCGATCGCCTCGCAGGACGGCACGGTCCGGCTCGTGACCCTGCGCGGCCTCGTCGACCCGGCGCGCACGAGCGGGCAGGACGCCGACGAGGCGGCCGCGCGCCCCGAGGCCCCCACGCTCGACGGCGTGCGCGAGGTGGGTCGTTCCGAGGCCGGCGAGGTGCGTGACCTGGCCTGGTCCCCCGACTCGCGCTATCTCGTGTGGTCGGAGCCGACCTCGGAGTACACTGCGCGGCTCATGGTCTCCGACACCGAGGACCGCGAGGCCACCGGGCGTGCGCTCACCGAGGGCCGCTACCTCGACGAGGCACCGGCCTTCAGCGCCGACGGCGCCTACCTCGCCTTCGTCGCGGCCCGCACCTTCGAGACGGTGTACGACGACCTCGTCTTCGACCTATCGTTCGTCAACGCGCAGCGCCCCCACCTGCTGCCCCTCGAGCGGACCACGCGCGATCCCTTCGGCCCCGACGCCGACGGCTGGGCCCCGGCACGCCCTGAGAACGGCGAGGCCGGGGCGGAGGCCTCGAAGAAGACCGGTACGGAGGTCACGGGCGGCACGGACGGCGAGGCGAGCGCCCCCGCCACGGCGGCGACCGCCGCGGGCACCGGCACGGCGCAGGTCCCGCCGCGCAGCGTGCTGGACACCGAGGCGATCGAGGACCGCATCGTCCCCTTCCCCGTCGAGTCCGGGTACATCTCCTCGCTCACCGCGGTCGCGGCCGGCTTCGTGTGGCTGCGCCATCCCCAGCAGGTCGTGCTCGGGTCCACGCGCGCAGGCGTCGACGGCGACGGCCCCAAGCCCACGCTCGAGCTGTGGCACCTCGCCGACCGCAAGCTGACCACGCTGGCCGAGGGCGTCGACGCGGTGTGGGCCTCCGGGGACGGCCAGCAGCTCGTGGTCCGCCAGGGTGACGCGTTCGCGCAGATCCCCGCCGACCGCAAGGTCGAGGACGACGACCCCGCCCGCATCGTCATCGACACGGCGCGCCTGCGCCTGCTGATCGACCCGGTCGCCGAGCGCCGCGGGATGCTGTGGGACAACTACCGCCTCATGGCGCAGAACTACTGGCGCGCCGACATGGACGGCCAGGACTGGCACGCCATGACGAGCTGGTACGACGAGACGGTTGACCGGGTCGTGACCGACGACGACTTCAGCGATCTGCTGTGGGAGGTCGTCGCCGAGCTCGGCACGAGCCACGCCTACGTCGCGCCGGCGCCGTGGCGGCCCGCCGTGCCGGGCACGCCCGGTCAGCTCGGTGCGGACGTCGCCCTGACGGCCGACGGGTGGGCTCTGACCCGCATCCTGCACGGCGACTCCTCGGACCCGGACGCCCGGTCCCCGCTGCTCGCCCCCGGCGTCGCCGCCGAGGTCGGCGACGTCATCGTGCGGATCGACGGGCGCGACGTGGACCCGGCCGCGGGCATCCAGCCGCTCCTGATCGGCTCGGCCGACCGGCCCACGGAGATCGTGCTCGAGCGCGGCGGTGACCGGCGGCGCGTGGTCGTGGTGCCCCTCGCGGACGACTCCGAGCTGCGCTACCAGGACTGGGTCGCCTCGCGGCGCGCCGTCGTGCGCGAGCGCTCGGGCGGCCGGCTCGGCTACCTGCACATCCCCGACATGGTCTCCACGGGCTGGGCACAGATGCACCGGGACCTGCGGGCCGCGAGCGCTGCCGAGGGCATCGTCGTCGACGTGCGCTACAACTCCGGCGGGCACACCTCCCAGCTCGTCACGGACCGGCTGGCCCGCACCGTGCTGTCGTGGGACTACCCGCGCGACCAGCGCTCGAGCACCTATCCGGCCAATGCGCCGCGCGGGCCCGTCGTGTTCGTGAGCAACCAGGAGGCGGGCTCGGACGGCGACATCGTCGGTGCCGTCGCGCAGGCGATGGGGATCGGCCCCGTGATCGGGACCCGCACCTGGGGCGGTGTGATCGGCATCGACGGCCGCTTCGACCTGGTCGACGGCACCGGCGTCACCCAGCCCAAGTACGCGAGCTGGTTCACGGGGGTCGACTGGTCGATCGAGAACTACGGCGTCGAGCCCGACATCGAGGTGCCCTTCCCGCCGAACGCCTGGCTGGCCGGTGAGGACCCGCAGCTCGTGCGCGGCATCGAGGAGGCCCTCGCGCGTCTGGCCGAGAAGCCCGCCGCGGTCGCACCGCCGCTGCCGCCGGCCCGTTTCGGCGGCGCAGGGAAGGGGACGCGATGACCACCGGCATCGCCACCCGGATCCGCACCCTGCCGGTCACGGTCGAGCTGGCCGACGAGCCCCTGATCCTCGAGGCGGATCTCGGCGGCTCGGCCGAGGAGCTGTGGCAGGCCGTCACCGACCCCGAGGTGCTGCAGCGCTGGTCGCCGGTGGTGCCGGAGCGCCCGCTCACGAGCGTGGGACCGGCACTGTCGCGGGAGACCCCCGAGGCGGATCCCGTCGCGGCCGACGTGCTGGCCATCGCGGACGGACGTGCGCTGACCCACCGCTGGGGCGACGACGTCATCGAGTGGGCGATCGAGGACGGCCGCCTGGTCGTGCAGATGCGGCTGGTGCGGCCGGACCTGGCGCCCCTGTCCGCGGCAGGCTGGCAGGTCTGCCTCGGCGTGCTCGACGCCCTGCTCGACGGCGAGGACCAGGAGCGGATCATCGGCATGGACGCGATGGCCTACGGCTGGGTCGAGCTCAACGAGGCGTACGCGGCGCAGCTGGGGCTCGAGGTCCATGCGCCGGAGTGAGGCGCGGCGAGGGGGCGCCGTGCCGACCACGGTCCCGTCCGTCCCCCGCCGCGCGCTCGCGGGGGCACTCGCCCTGCCGCTGCTCGGCGCCGCCGGCTGCGCCCGCTCGAGCGGTGTCGACGCCGAGACCGCCCGGGACTCCCGCGGCCCGATCACCGTGTGGTTCTCCTACGACCAGTTCGAGCTGCGGTGGGGAGGCGGGATCGTCGAGCAGTGGAACCAGGCGCACCCGGAGGAGCCCATCCGCATGCAGGAGATCCCCGCCGGGCGCAGCTCGGAGGAGGTCATCACCGCGGCCATCACCGCCGGCACCACGCCGGACCTGCTGTTCGGAGTGGCCCTCGCGCCCTTGCCGATGTGGGCGCGCTCGGGCGGCATGGTCGACCTCACGGGCTTCGAGGGTGCCGAGGCGTACATGGCCGACCGCACCGGTGCCGACCGCGTCGACCAGTTCCGCATCGACGGCGCCCACTACGTCCTGCCGTGGAAGACGGGACCGGTGATGATCATGTACAACAAGGGGCTCTTCGCCGCCGCCGGCCTCGACCCCGAGCACCCCGGCATGGGGACCCATGAGGCGTTCCTCGCCGGCGCGCGGGCGCTCGTGCAGTCGGGCGCCGCCCCGTCGGCGATCTGGCCCAATCCCGGCAGCGAGTTCTACAACCCCTGGTACGACTTCTACCCCCTCTTCCTCGCCGAGACGGGCGGCACCCGCCTCGTCGAGGACGGGAGCGCCCAGTTCGACGGCGACGCGGGGCTGGGCGTCGCCCGGTTCTGGGAAGACCTGTACCGCGAGGGCCTCGCACCACGGGAGAGGTCCGTGGACGACGCCATGGGCACCTCCGCGACCGCCATGCAGATCACCGGCCCCTGGGCGGTGGCCGCCTATCGCGACCTCATCGATGTCGGCTTCATGCCCGTGCCCACCGCGCAGGGCCGCCCGGCCGACGAGGTCGTCACCTTCGCCGACTCCAAGAACATTGGAATGTTCACCACCTGCCGCCATCGGGCGACCGCGTGGGACGTCATCCGCTTCGCGACCTCCCTCGAGCAGGACGGGGCGTTCCTGGAGATCTCCGGGCAGATGCCGCTGCGTCAGGATCTGCTGAGCGCCTTCCCCGACTACTTCGCGGCCAACGCCCTGTACGCGGGGTACGGCGCCCAGGCGGCCCGCACCGTCGACGTCCCGCTGATCCCCAACTCGATCGAGGTGTGGCAGCGCTTCCGCGGCGCGTTCTCGTCCTCCGTGATCTTCGCGGAGGAATCGGTCGAGGACGCGTTCACGGACGTCGCGAGATCCATCGACCAGCTCGTGGAGGTCCGCGGATGAGCACGGCATACTCAGCTCGCCGGCGGCCCCGACGTCGGCTCCAGCCCATCGGCAACCTGCTGGCCGGCCCCTACGTCCTGTTCCTGCTGCTGGTGATGGCCTGGCCCTTCGCCTACGCGGTGTGGATGGCCTTCCACGACGTCGTCTTCACGGCTCCCACCGCGCAGGTCGACCACCCCTTCGTGGGTCTGGCGAACTTCCGGCAGGCGCTGAGCGACCCGGAGGTCCGACGCTCCTTCGGGAACCTCGGCGTCTACCTCGTGATCAACGTGCCCCTGACCCTGATGCTCGCCCTCGTGCTCGCGAGCGCCCTGAACGGCGTGGTCCGTTTCGCCTCGGTGTTCCGCGTCGCCTTCTACCTGCCCTACATCACCGCCTCGGTGTCGCTGATCGGGGTGTGGATGCTCCTGTTCAGCGCCGACGGGCTCGTCAACACGGTCCTGGGGCCGCTGGCCCCCGACCCGTCGTGGCTCGTGAACTCGAACCTCGCGATGCCGACGATCGCCCTGTACTCCACGTGGAAGCAGCTCGGGTTCTACATCCTGCTGTACCTCGCGGCGATCCAGTCGATCCCGCAGGAGCTCTACGAGGCAGCCGAGGTCGACGGAGCCGGCGTGGTGCAGCGGTTCCGCCACGTCACCGTGCCCGGGGTCCGGCCGGTGACGGTGCTCGTCCTCGTCCTCGCGCTGGTCTTCGGGGCCAACCTGTTCACGGAGCCGTACCTGCTCACCGCGGGCGGCGGCCCCAACGGGGCCTCGACCACCCCCGTGCTGCTGATCTATCAGAAGGCCCTGCAGCAGGGGAACCCGGACGCGGCCTCCGCGATCGGGGTGCTGCTGGTGATGGCGGTCGGTGTCCTGTCCCTGGTGATGGCCCGCGTGACGAGGGAGCGGTGAGATGAGCACACGACGCACTCCGAGGGATGACAGGGGTGCACGACGACTCCCCGCTCGTCGTCGGCATCCGCTGCTGCTCGCGGCGGCGCTGATCCTCGCAGCCCTCGCCTTCGTGCTGCCGTTCTACGTGATGGCGGTCGGTGCCTTCCAGGCGAGCCCCACGAACACGCCGGCCGCGCTCGTGCCCACCGGCGACTGGACCGTCCAGAACGTCGTGCTGGTCGATGAGCGGGTCGATCTGCTGCGCGGACTTCTGAACTCCTTCATCGTCACCGGGGGCGCGGTGGCGGGGACCCTCGTGCTCGGCCTGCCCGCCGGGTACGCACTGGCCCGGCTGCGCTGGCGGGGCAGGGGGGCACTGTTCGCGGCGATGCTCGCGGTGCAGATGATCCCGTTCCAGCTGCTGATGATCCCGCTGTACATCCAGGTGGCCGGGATGTACGGCCTGGGCGACAGCTACCTGGGGATGGTGCTGCCGTTCCTGGTCAACACCACCGCCGTGTTCATCTTCCGCCAGTACTTCCTCACGGTCCCCGACTCCCTGTTCGAGGCCGCCCGCATCGACGGCGCCGGGGAGCTGCGGATCATGCTGACCATCGCCGCGCCCCTCGTGCGGCCGGCGATCGCGACCGTGGTGCTGGTGACGTTCATCGGCCCGTGGAACGAGTTCCTGTGGCCCTTCCTCATCACCAAGGACACCGCTCTGCAGCCGCTCGCGGTGGGCCTGGCGAACTTCATCACCAACGTCGCCACCACCATGCCCAACCCCAACGGGGCGATCCTCGCCGGTGCCCTCGCGCTCGCCCTGCCGGTGGTCGTCGTCTTCGCGGCTCTCCAGCGGCACTTCCGGGCGGCCGACCTCGGGAGCGGGCTCAAGGGCTGACCCGACGCCGGCCCGTCCGCGCCGCGAACCGGACCACCCGGTAGCCAACGTTGCCCTCGCGCACGCCGGATCGAGACGATGGCGGCACCGATCCGTCACGACACCCCGGAGGTATTTCGATGACCGACGACCGCTCCACCGCCGCCCAGGACGCCCACGACACCACGACCGACCAGCTCACCCTGCAGAACCCGGTGACCCGGTACCCGGACATCACGCCCCCGAAGCAGGATCAGCCGGAGCCGGGCCTCGACGTCGACCTGCGTCCGCTCTCGGACATCGGTGAGCACTCGTACCGCGGCACCGGCCGCCTCAACGGCCGCAAGGCGCTCATCACCGGCTCCGACTCCGGCATCGGCGCCGCCGTGGCCGTGGCCTTCGCACGCGAGGGCGCCGACGTGGCCCTCAACTACCTTCCCGTCGAGCAGGAGGACGCGGAGCGGGTGCGGGACATCATCGAGGCCGCCGGGCGCAAGGCCGTCCTGCTCCCGGGCGATCTGTCCGACCGCGCGGTGTGCGAGAAGCTCCCCGACGACGCGGCGGAGGCCCTCGGCGGGCTCGACATCCTCGTCAACAACGCCGGCAAGCAGATCGCCGTCGACAACATCGAGGACCTGAGCGACGAGCAGATCACCGACACGTTCGAGGTGAACATCCTCGCCCAGTTCCGGATCGTCAAGGCGGCCCTCAAGCACCTGCAGCCCGGCGCGACCATCGTGAACACGACGTCGGTCCAGGCCTATCAGCCCTCACCGACCCTGCTGGACTACGCCACGACGAAGGCCGCGATCAACACCTTCTCCAAGGGGCTCGCGCAGCAGCTCGCCCCCAAGGGGATCCGTGTGAACGCCGTGGCGCCCGGGCCCATCTGGACGCCCCTGCAGGTGTCCGACGGCCAGCCCAAGGAGGCGCTGCCGGAGTTCGGGAAGTCGACGCCGCTGGGCCGTGCCGGCCAGCCCACCGAGCTCGCCCCCGCGTATGTGTTCCTCGCGAGCTCGGAGTCCAGCTACGTGCTCGGGGAGACCCTGCACGTCAACGGCGGCTCGCCGATGCCGTGACGCGCACGGCCCCGTGACCGGGCCGCGGTCGGCGGCTCCCCTGGACGGACACCGGCCGCGGCCATGGGCGCACTCCGTATCCTGAGGGCGCTCTGTGCACCCGGACAAGGAGGCCCCCGTGACACCTCGTTTCTCGATCCGCCCTGACCAAGCCGCCGGCCCCTACGTGATCGGGCTCGACGTGGGCTCGGGCGGATCCCGCGCCGCCGTGTACGACGCGACGGGACGCGAGGTGGGCAAGCGGCACTGCAAGGTGCTCCATGCCTTCACGACCGCAGCCGACGGCACCTCGACGATCGACGCCGACCAGGTGGTCGACGAGCTCCTCGAGGCCATGGCCGACGTGCTCGACGGCTTCGAGGAGCCCGTCGCCGGCATCGGTGTCGACACCTTCGCCTCGTCGCTCGTTGCGGTCGACGCCCAGGGCGATGCGCTCACCCCGTGCATCACCTACGCCGACACCCGCTGCCGCGACCAGGCGGCCGCGCTGCGCGAGTCCCTCGGGCCGGACGCCCTGATCCGGCTGCACGACCGCACCGGTGCCCGGATCCACTCCTCCTTCCTCACGCCGCGTCTGATCTGGCTGCGCGAGCAGCACCCCGACGTGTTCGCGCGGTCCGCGCGTTTCATGGCGCTCGGCGAGTACGTGGCCCATCGCCTCCTGGGCGAGCCCGCGATCGGCACGGCCGCCGCCGCCTGGGGCGGGATGCTCGACCGCCGCACCGGGCAGTACGTGCCCGAGCTGCTCGAGGCGGCAGGCATCGGCCCCGAGCTGCTCGGCGCCCCGCTCGACCCGGCCGACGGCCCCCGCGTTCCCGCCTCGTGCCTCCTGGCCCACGAGTTCCCGCAGGTGGAGGGCGCTCGCTGGATGCCCGTGGTCGGTGACGGCCTCGGCGCGAACATCGGCATCGGCACGGCGGGCACCTCCACGTGGGGGATCTCGACGGCCACCTCGGGCGCGATCCGCGTGCTCGTGGACGACGAGGTGCCACGCCTCCCCACCGGCCTGTGGGCCTACCGCGTGGACGGCGAGCGCACCCTGGTCGGCTCGGCGATGAGCGACTGCGGGCGCGTCCTCGAGTACGTGCACGCGACGTTCGCCCTGCCCGACGAGCCCACCGCGATCGACACCCGGACGCTGTTCGAGGCGCCGCCGGTCGGGACCACCCCGCTCGTCGTCCCCTTCCTCTCGGGCGAGCGCGGCACCGGCTGGCGCGATGCCGCCCGAGCGATCTTCGCCGGCGTGAGCGCCTCGACGACGCCCGAGGAGATCCTGCGCGGAGCGATGGAGGGCATCGCCCTGTCGTTCCTGCGGATCGCCGATCAGCTCCGCGAGATCAGCGGCCCGCCCGAGCGGATCGTGCTGTCCGGGGGCATGACGGGTGCCGTGCCGGAGTGGCTGCAGATCCTGGCCGACGCGCTCGACACCCCGATCGACCACATCGACGTCTCCCGGTCGACGATGCGCGGCGTCGCGTTGCTCGCGCTCGAGGCGATCGGTGAGACCGGTGTGGCGCCCGCCCCCGTCACCCGCCGTGTGGAGCCGGTCGCGGGGCGCGCCGGGTACTACCGCGAGCGCCTCGCCCGCTTCGAGAAGCTCGCCGACCTGGCCTGACGGCGCCGCGGCCGGCCCTCGTCAGGACGCCCGGCCGCTCGCCGCCGTCTCGCGCTCGGCGATGAAGGCGGCGAGCGCGCCGAGCACCTGCTCGTCGACGCCGTGGCCGAGCAGCGGCGAGCGCTCCTCGGTCACGTCGACGTGGGCCTCGAGCCACTGCCGCACCTGCGTCTCGAGCGCGGCGTCGAACAGCGGGTCCAGGCCGCCGTGGCCCCACAGCACGGGCGGCCGGCGACGGGCGAGCTCCTCGTCGCCGGGCAGCCGTGCCGGGAAGGGTCCGCCGGACAGCTGGGCCACCCAGTCGAGCGAGGCCGGACGGCGGCGCAGCAGCTCGAGGGCGAGCATCGCGCCCTGGGAGAACCCGACGGCTCCCACGACCGTGCCGTGCTCGAGATCGCCGATCCACCGTTCGACCGCCTCGGCCGATGCCTCGAGCAGCGTGCGGTCCGCCGCGTCGACGGGATGCCCGAGCCATGCCCAGCCGGGTCCGTAGCGGTGGATGCCGCGCAGCGACACGTACACGAGGCCCTGGGGCAGGAAGGGCGCGAGGGAGATCAGGTCGTCCTCGGAGCTGCCCAGCCCGTGGAGGAGCAGCACCACCCGCTCCCCCTCCCGGGGCAGCCGCGTCCAGCGCTCGGCGGAGCGCTCGATCTCACGGGTCGCCGGGGTGACGGTCGGGATCCGCGGGTCGGGGCCGCGCAGATCGGGAGTGGGGCTCGGGGTGCTCATGACCTCGACCGTAGCGCGCCGCCGCGGCCGGCCGCGGCGCACCGGCGCGGTCCCGGGCCCCGCGGCGCCCCGCCGGGGAGTGCCCGGACCAGGGTGTCCGGACCGGGCATGATGGACGGACCGTCCGTCCTCGATCCGTCACAGGAGCCCCGATGTCCTGGTTCGTCCTCGTGCTGTCCGGCCTCATGGAGGCCGTGTGGGCCACCGCTCTCAGCCGCTCCGAGGGTCTGCACCGGCTGGGTCCGAGCATCGTCTTCGTCGTGGCCCTGCTCGCCTCGATGACCGGCCTCGCGATGGCCATGCGCACCCTGCCCGTCGGCACCTCGTACGCCGTGTGGACCGGCATCGGGGCGGTCGTCACCGTCGTCTACGCGATGGCGACGGGCGCCGAGGCGATCTCGGTCGCCAAGATCGTGTGCCTCGCGGCGATCATCGGCGGCATCGTGGGGCTGAAGGTGCTGCACTGAGAAGCTGGGGCACCGACGGACCGAGGCGCCGTGGCCCGGAGCCAGAGCGCCTCGCCGCCCCGCCGCTGCCCCCGAGGCGCTCAGCCGGCGACGAGCACCGCGACCAGGAAGCCCGTGTCGTCCGTCCAGGGCGCGAGCTGCCAGCTCGCGAAGCGCTGGGAGATCGCGAGCCCGGCCCGCTCGGCGTCGCCGGCGAACTCCTCGGCGCTGTACCCGCGAGCGGTCTGGAAGCCGATCACAGCGCGTCCTCCCGGCGCGAGATGCGCGCGGATCCTCGCCAGCGCCGGCACCCGCTCGGCATCGGCGAGAAAGGTCATCACGTTGCCCGCGCTCACCACGAGGTCCACGGCGAGCGGCGCCCCCTGCGCGTCGTGCAAAGTGAACGTCGCGAGGTCGCCGACCTCCCAGCGGGAGCCCGGATGGTCCTCACGGGCCACGGAGATGAGGTGCTCGTCGAGGTCGACGCCGACGACGTCGTGACCGCGCGCGGCGAGGTAGCCGCCCACGCGGCCGGTGCCGCAGCCGGCGTCGAGGATCCGGCTGCCGCGATCGGCCATCGCGTCGATCAGGCGGGCCTCGCCGTCGATGTCGCGTCCCGCCGCCTCGAGGTCGCGCCATCGCTGGGCGTAGGCGCGGGCATGGCCGGGGTTCGCGGCGACGACGGTGGTCCACACATTGCGTTCGGGTCCGGGCATGGATCCAGTATCGCGCCCGGACCGCCCCCTGACCGTCCCGGCCACCTCCGGCGAGCGCGCCTATCGTAGGGAACGTCATGTGGCGACGGCCACGAGCGCCGTCGCCCCCTCGCCACCGCTCAGGAGGACCCCATGGCCGACGTCGTGGTCACCGACAACAAGGACGCGAGCCGCTTCGAAGGCGACATCGACGGCAAGCTCGCCGGCTACGCCGAGTACCAGCGCGTGGGCGGCACCGTGATCTTCCCGCACACGAAGGTCTTCCCCGAGTACGTGGGACGGGGCGTGGGCGGGGCGATCATCCGCCATGCGCTCGACCAGGTGCGCGCCGACGGCGCCCTCGCCGTCGAGCCGCGCTGCTCCTTCGTCGCGGCCTGGATCGACAAGCACCCCGACTACCAGGATCTCGTCGCCTCCTGATCGCGGCGCCGCGCACGCCGCGGCCCCCTGACGCCCGAGCCTGCCGGGCGTGACGCACCAGACGTTCGTGCACCTAGTGCAACTTTGCACTGAGTGCATACACTGCTTCTCGTTCCGCAGTCGGAAGGAGGAGCGCATGACCGCGAGCCTGCGCGAGAAGAAGCGCCGCCAGGTGCAGTCGACCATCGAGCACGCCGCGCTCGAGCTCATGACCGAGCTCGACTACGACACCGTGACGGTCGCCCAGATCTGCGAGGCCGCTGGAGTCTCCCGCCGCACCTTCTTCAACTACTTCGGGTCCAAGGAGGCGGTTGTCCTCGGCCCCACGCCGGAGCCGCCCTCCGACGCCCTGGTCCAGGAGTTCCTGGACTCCTCGAGCCCGGACGTGCTCGGGGACCTGGTGCGCATGATGACGACCACCCTGCTCGAGAAGCAGCCCGACCACGACCTGGGCGCGCGCAAGCGGCGGGCCGCGGTCATCCACCGCAACCCCGAGCTCGCGCGGATGCACATCGAACGCATCGCCGCCGCGAACCAGAATCTCGTCGCCCTCGTCGCCCGACGCCTGCGCACCCAGCAGGAGCGACCCACCGGCGCCCCGCCCCCGGGGACCGGCGACGACGAGGGCCTCGAGAGCCATGCCGCCTTCGTCGTGAGCCTGTGGATGGGCATCGCCCTCTACGCCGCACGGCTGTGGACCACGCGCCCGCAGCTCACCGTCCACGAGCTCCACCAGAACCTCTTCGACCACCTCGACTTCATCAAGGAAACCCAGCGATGACCGCCACCATCCCCCGAGCCGCCGAGCCCGCCGCACCCGCGGCGCAGCCCCGCTCCGGCTCCAGCCACCTCGTCCCGCTGTTCGCGGGACTCCTCGTCGCGATGTTCCTCGCGGCGCTGGACCAGACCATCTTCTCCACCGCTCTGCCGACCATCGTCGGCGAGCTCGACGGCGTCGACCAGATGCTGTGGGTGACCACGGCCTACCTGCTGTCCTCGACGATCATGATGCCGATCTACGGCAAGCTCGGCGACCTCATCGGCCGCAAGAGCCTGCTGATCTTCGCGCTGTCGATCTTCGTGGTCGGCTCCCTCGTCGGCGCCCTCGCCGGCAACATGGGCGTGCTCATCACCGGCCGTGCCATCCAGGGCATCGGCGGCGGCGGCCTCATGCTGCTCGCCCAGGCGATCATCGCCGACGTCGTCCCCGCGCGTGAGCGCGGCAAGTACATGGGCATCATGGGCGCCGTCTTCGGCCTGTCCTCCGTGGTCGGCCCGCTCCTGGGCGGCTGGTTCACCGAGAGCCTGTCGTGGCGGTGGGGCTTCTGGCTGAACATCCCGCTGGGCATCCTCGCGATCGTCGCGGCCGTGTTCTTCCTCAAGCTGCCCAAGCACTCCCAGCGCGCCCGCCTCGACGTGTGGGGCATCCTCACGATGGCCGTCGCGGTCACCGCCCTGATCCTCGCGACCTCGTGGGGCGGCAACACCTACGAGTGGGACTCGTGGCAGATCATCGTGCTATTCGCGGTGACCGTCGTGTTCGGCGGCCTGTTCGTGCTCGCCGAGCGCCACGCGGTCGAGCCCATCATCCCGATGCACCTGTTCCGCAAGCGCAACTTCGTGCTGACCACGGTCGCGGCCCTCGTGATCGCCATCGCGATGTTCGGCGCCATCGGCTACATGCCCACCTACCTGCAGATGACCACCGGGGTGAGCGCCACCAAGTCGGGCCTCATGCTGCTGCCGATGGTCGGCGGCCTGCTCGTCACCTCGATCGCCTCCGGCCAGATCGTCTCGCGGACCGGCCGCTACAAGTGGGCCCCCATCCTCTCGATGGTCGTCACCGCGCTGGGCGTGTTCCTGCTGTCGACCATGTCGGCCGACACCGCCGTGTGGGTGATCATGGTGCACATGGCCGTCCTCGGCGCCGGCCTGGGCATCGGCATGCAGAACCTCGTGCTGATCGTGCAGAACACGTTCCCGATCGCCGAGGTGGGCACCGCGACCGCCTCGAACAACTTCTTCCGGCAGATCGGCGCCTCGCTCGGCTCCGCGATCGTCGGCTCCGTGTTCACGAGCCGGCTGACGGACCTGCTGTCCGAGCGGATGCCGGCCCAGGCGGCCGGTGCGATGGGCGGCGGCGACACCAACTCGCTCACGCCCGCCCTCGTCGACAGCCTGCCCCAGAGCATCCAGGACATCATCGTGGGCGCCTACACCGACGCCCTCACCCCGATCTTCCTGTGGCTGCTCCCGCTGCTCGGCGTCGCGCTGATCCTCGTCCTGTTCGTCAAGGAGGAGCCGCTGGCCACGAGCAACGCCGCCTCCGGGATGACGGAGGGGCAGGCCTCCGCGGCGACCGCCCCCGGCTCCGCCGCCCCTGGCTCCGCCGCCTCCGCGACCCGCGGTCGCAGCGACGACCTGACCCTCGGCCTCACCCTGGCCCTGCTGGTCCAGCGCGCCCAGAAGGCCGGCCCCGACGACGAGCTCACGCTCGCCCTGTCCCGCCTCGCGGGGGACGCACCCGGCACCACCGCCGAGCGCGCCGCCCATGCGAGCCGCACCCTGCTCGCCCCCGCCGCTCTGTCCCTCCTGGGAGGGGCCGCGGAGACGTCCGGCGGTCACGGACGCCACCGCGCCCCGACCGACGAGGAGTCCCGGTCCGACGGATCGGACCCCGTCCTCCTGTCCACCTCGCTCCCCGCTCAGGCCTGAGCGGCCCCTCGAAAGGAAATCCCATGACTCGACGTCTCGTGGGAGCGACCGTCTCGCTCCTCGCCCTGCTCGCAGGACTCTGGCTGGTCCTGTCCCCCTTCGCCCTCGGCTTCCAGCCCCAGGACGCGGACTGGACCGACAACACCCTGACCAACGTGTGGACCGGCATCCCGCTGGCCGTGGTCGGCCTCGCCGGCGTGATCGTGTTCGCGCTCGCCCTCCAGAAGCACATGGTCCAGGCCGGGTACATCACCCCGCGCCCCGCTCCCGCCCCCGAGGAGACCCCGGAGCCGGCCGCGACCGGCCGCTCGGAGGACCTCGACGCGATGCTGACCCCGCTCATCGCGGCGCTCGCCCGCGACATCGCCCGTCAGAACGATGCCGAGGACCCCACCGCCACCACCCCCCACCATCACCGCGAGTACGGCACGAGCGCCCTCGGCACCGACACCGGCGCCGTCCCGGCCGTGTCCGCCCGCTGAGTCCCGAAGGAGACCTTCCATGACCGAGACCTCGCAGACCACCGACGCGGCCGTCCAGACCGCTCCCGCCCCGGCCGTCCCGCAGCCGCTCAACACGCTCGACAAGGTGGGCATGGGCATCCTGACCCTGCTGACCCTGTCGGGGCTGTGGATGATCGTCGCGCCGTTCCTCGTGGGCTACCAGGCCCGCACGTCCGACTGGGCGGCCGGCACCACCAACGACGTCGTCGTCGGCATCACCCTGGTTGTGCTGTCGCTCGTCGCGCTCGTGGTGCTGTTCGGCGGCGCGCTGGGCGAGCTCGCCCGCAACGCCCGGCGTCGCATGAGCGTGCAGGCCTGATCGCGAGCCTCTCAGGACCGACATGGCCCCGACCACCCCTGCAGGTGGTCGGGGCCATGTCGTCGTGGGGCCCGTGCGCGGATCAGGGAGCGAAGCCGCCGTGCTTCGCGCTCGCGTGGATGCCGGGGTCGACGTCCTCGGTCTCCATCTGCGCGCGGCGGTGCTGTGCCTCGAGGGTGCGCTCACGGGCGGAGGAGTAGCCCTCGCGGCGGTTCGCGCGGCGGCCGAGGACCACGGCGAGCACGATCACCGCGACGACCACGAGCAGGCCCACGCCGTAGAAGGCGACGAGCGGGGAGATGAGGGGTGTCATGGCGTCGAGGCTACGCCTACTGGGAGATCTCGAGCTCGATGCGATCGAGCAGGGATTCGAGGGACAGCTCGAACTCCTCGGCACCGCGGTTCTCGCTCAGCTGGGCCCGCAGCCGCAGCACCTCGCTGTCGGGCGCGAGCTCGACGCGCCCGTCTCGGTTGGGCACGTCCGCGTCGCCCTCGTCGAGCGGCTCCTCCGGGGCCGAGACCCCGTCGCCGCGGGCCGCGGCCTCGAGCAGCAGGTGCCCCAGCAGGAAGCTCGTGAAGGAGCGATAGGCGCCGACCTTCTGCTCGTCGGTGAAGCCGAATCCGCCGAGCGTGGTCAGGAAGTTCTCGACGATCTCGATGCTGCGCAGCGGCGGCCGGAGCCACGGGGCGGCCGGGTGGCGGGTCGCGACGAGGGGGAAGGCGAGGGGGTGCTCGACCGCGAGGTCGCGCACCATGTGGGCGAGGTTCTGCAGGTACTCCTGCCAGCTCGTCGGACGGCCCTGCTCGATCTCCGTCGTGACGCCTTCGAGCAGATCCACGACGACGCCCTCGAGGAGGTCCTCGCGACCGGTCACGTAGCGGTACAGCGACATCGCCTCCACGCCCAGCTCCTGCCCGAGGCCGCGCATCGTGAGCGATCGCGGGCCGTCCCGGTCGATCGTCCGCAGCGCCGTCTCGATGACGATGTGGCGGTCGAGGCCTCGACCGCTCTTGCGGGGTCCCGCGCCGTCTGCCGTGCTGTCCATGAGGCCAGTGTCCAATCCTCGGCGTCGGGATGCCACCCGTCGCGCAGCCTACATTGTTAGCCTTACGGCGTAAGCGCTTCGACGAGAGGATGGACGATGTCACCGCACTCGAGCCGGCGGACGGACGATCCGGCCGACGCCCCGCACCCCGAGGACTCCCGCAAGCCCGACAGTCCCACCGAGATCACCGCACCCTCGTGGCGGTACGTGCTCCGCACCACCGTGCGCGAGTTCTCCGCGGACGGATGCACCGATCTGGCGTCGGGCCTGACCTACCGCACCGTGCTGTCGATGTTCCCCGCGCTCGTCGCGCTCGTGTCGATCCTCAGCCTGTTCGGGCAGAGCGGGTCGGTGACCTCGATCCTCGACCAGGCCCGCGGCATCGTGCCGGCCGACACCTGGGAGTCCGTCCGGCCCGCCCTCGAGTCGGTCCTGACCGCTCCCGCGCCCGGGCTGGGCCTGGTCATCGGCCTGCTCGCGGCCCTCTGGTCCGCCTCGAGCTACATCAAGGCCTTCGGGCGCGCGATGAACAGGATCCACGACGTCCCCGAGGGGCGCGGCGCGATCAAGCTCACCGTGCAGATGTACCTGCTGACGGCGCTCGTGCTCGTGCTGGGGGCCGTGGGGCTCCTGGTGGTCGTGCTGTCCGGCCCCGTGGCCGAGGCCGTGGGCGGGGCGATCGGCCTGGGCTCGACGGCGCTCGCCGTGTGGGGCGTCGCCAAGTGGCTCCTGCTCGCCGCGATCGTCGTGCTCGTGGTCGCGCTGCTCTACTACGCGACGCCCAACGTGCGTCAGCCCAAGTTCCGGTGGATCAGCATGGGCGCGGTGATCGCGATCGTCGTCGCCGTGCTCGCGAGCCTGGGCTTCTTCTTCTACGTCTCCAATTTCGGCAACTACAACAAGACCTACGGCGCCCTGGCGGGCGTGATCGTCCTGCTGCTGTGGATCTACATCATCAACGCGATCCTGCTGTTCGGCGCCGAGGTGGACAGCGAGATCGAGCGCGGGCGGGAGCTGCAGGCGGGCATGCCCGCCGAGGAGACGCTGCAGCTGCCGGCGCGCGACACGAAAGCCAGCGACAAGCGCGAGCGGAAGTTCGCCGAGGACGTCGAGCGCGCCCGCGCCCTGCGGGAGACCGCGGGCCGCAGCCAGGAGCCGGACGCGGCCGAGGGAGATGCGGACGCCGAGCGCTCGTCGTCGGATCCCGACGACGAGGCACCGACCACCGGAGCGCGGCGGGCGCGCGACTAAGCTCTGCCCGCCGCCTCGTCGAGACACCGAACGCTCCTGGGCCCGATCGGGCTCAGGAGCGTTCGTCGTGCCGGGCAGGCGGAGGGCCGTCAGTTGCCGGGCCACTCCCCGAACACGCGTTGGAAGCCGCGCGCGCCGCCGCGGTCGACGAGCGCCTTGACGACCGCGAAGATCGCGCCCTGGAGCGCGGCGGCCGCGAGCACCTCCTTGAGGTCGAAGTCCGACTCGAGGGCCTTGGGCGCCTCGTCGGCCATGGACTTCGGCGTCACGAGCTTCCACACCTGCTTGAAGACGGCGCCGGCCACGGCTCCGGCGACGAGGCTCCCGACCATCCCGATGGGGCGGTAGAGGATCTTCGCAGGAGTGCTGGTGGACTCGTTGCTGGACATGTGCGTGCCTCTCTCTCGGCTCTCTCGGCGGTCAGCGGCGCGCCGCGCGGACGATCAGGTAGAGACCGAGGGCCACGCCCGCGCCGAGGGCGGAGGCCGCGATCCAGCCGTTGCGGTTGAGCTGACCCTGGTCGTCGGTCACGGCATCGCGCGCGGTCGTGAGGCCCTCGGAGGCGAGCTCGCGGGTGCGGCCGAGCTGCTCCGTCGCGCGGTCCTTGACCTCGTCGACCTGCTGCCGGGCGCGGACCTTGGCCTGGTCGACCTGCTGCTTGGCCTGGGACTTGACGTCGAGCGCGGAGGTCAGCTGGTCGACGGTCTCTCCGAGCTCCTCCCGCGTACGGGCGATGTCGGCCTCGATCTGGTCCGGCGAGGCGTCGCCGTCGGGCTCGTGGCGGGACGTGGGCTTCTGGGGGTCAGGCGTGGTCATGGTGGGTCTGTCCTTTCACCTCGGCGATGTCCTCGTTGACGCTCTCGATCGTGCGCTCGGGCGTGAGCGAGAGGTCCTGCACCTTCTTCTTGCCCACGAGCGCCGCGATGGCGGCCGCGATGAACAGCACGGCCGTGACGATGAGGGCCGAGGCCCAGGCGGGCAGCACGAGGGCGAGCGCGATGATCGCGGTGGCGATGAGCGCGGCGAAGCCGTAGGCGGCGAGGATGCCGCCGGCTCCCAGGAGGCCGGCGCCGACGCCGCCCTGCTTGGCGGTGGCCGTCATCTCCGCCCGGGCGAGCTTGAGCTCGTCGCGCACGAGGCGCGAGGTCTGCTCGGACAGCCGGGTGATGAGCTCGGCGGGCGAGGGCTGGGACGAGGGTTGTGGATGGCTCATGGATCTCTCTTCCTCTCGATCGGCGCAGGCGGCTCCGAGCCGGCGGGGCGGAACGGCGAGCGCGGAGCCCGTCATCAGCCCGACGGGACTGGTCACCGGCTCCCGACGCTGCCCCGGTCGGAGGACGCCACAGGGTGGGGACATCCTTACACCGTATGGCGCACGGGCGAAGCTGGCCGACCTGCTGGTATGCAGCTCTCGAGTCGCCGTCTCCCTGGTCCCGCAGGGGGTCCGGCAGACGCCTTCGCAGACGTTGTTTACAACGTAAGTCTACCGCGTTAGCGTGAATCGCACCCGAAGACATCGGGAGGCACGCCGCCCGGTCCACGGGCGGCCATGAGCTAGGACGGGTGACATCACATGGTCGACGACCAGAACGATTTCCAGGCGCTCGAGAACGCCGCGGTGTACGACAGCGAGAACAAGAAGATCGGGACCGTCGGGCAGGTCTACCTCGACAACGAGACGGGCCGGCCCACCTTCGTGACCGTCAACCTGGGGCTGTTCGGCACGCGGGAGACATTCATCCCGGTCGACGCCGCGCGCCCTGCGGATGGCGATCTCACGGTGCCGTTCTCGAAGGACTTCATCAAGGGCGCCCCCAACGTCGAGGCCGATGCGCAGATCACGCCCGAGGAGGAGACCGAGCTGTTCCGTTACTACGCGAACGGCACCCCCGCCGGCGAGCGCGACGCCGCACCCACCGGCCGCGACGCGGGCGAGGAGCGGACGGCACGCGAGCAGAGGACCGAGGTCGCCGCGGGCGAGGGTCGTCGCGACGCACGCCAGGGCGTCGACGCCGACGCCGACGGCACGATGGTCGCCCACGAGGAGCGCCTGCGAGTGGACACCCAGCAGCAGGAGGCCGGCCGCGCGCGCCTGCGCAAGCGGGTCCGGACGGAGACCGAGAACATCGAGGTCCCGGTGCGTCGCGAGGAGCTCGTGGTCGAGCGGGAGGCCATCGATCCCGACTCGGCCGAGGCGCGCTCCACCGCGCCGATCGCCGAGGGGCGTGACGAGGAGGAGGTCATCACTCTCAAGGAGGAGCGTCCCGTCGTCGAGAAGGAGACCGTCGCGACCGAGAAGGTCAACGTCGGCAAGCGCACGGTGCAGGACACCGAGGCCGTGACCGCGGACCTGCGGAAGGAGGAGATCGACGTCGACGAGGACGACGCCCGGCGCCGCTGACCGGCCCCTCTGACGATCCCCGGGGCGACGGAGCCCCGGGGATCGTCAGCCCGCCTGCCCCGTGACGCGACCAGGCCGGGCACGTGGTGCGGCGCATGCCTCGCAGGCGTACGGCGCCTCGCAGGCCCGCGGCGCGATCCGGACCGAGCTCGCTCTCGACCCACGGCGACGCACGAAGGGCCCCGGCAAAAGCCGGGGCCCTTCGTGAACGAACCATGCCCCGAAACACCGACGAACGATGTCCCGAGACGTCACACGTGCGCGAGGGGGGAGTTGAACCCCCACGCCCTTTCGGGCACACGGACCTGAACCGTGCGCGTCTGCCTATTCCGCCACTCGCGCGTGTCTTCGACACCGGGTGTCCAGCACACCGAGGCCGAAGGTTCCTTCACTGTACCCACAGCATCGCAGCAGGCCCAACCCAGGAAAGCGTGGTTTAGCGCACATCGCGTCAGGAAGATGGGCGCGTCACGACGATGAGCCCCTGATCCTCCGAGAGGAAGGAGCCGGGCAGCACGATCGCCTGCACCGGGGATCCGTTCGACGACCCATGGCATTCGACCGGCTCGAGCGCGGTGAAGGCGAGCGTGCCCTCGCATCCGGAGAGCTCGACCGGCGAGTGCTCGTCGTGCAGCACGCCCTGAGCGTCCTGACGCAGCTGCTCGGCGCCCACACCGCCCGCGGAGCCGTACGTGGGGTCGATCGCGTGGGCGACGATCGCGGTGCCCGTCGCGGTCAGCACGCTCGAGAACTCCTCGGACAGGGGCTGGCCCTGGAGCAGGAGGATCGCCGGGCTCGCGTCCGGCCCATGGGCCGGATAGGCCTGCCAGGTCTGATCGCCCGAGGACGAGCCCTCGAGGGTCGCGGTGCACGTGGCGCCCTTGCCCGTGGAGAGGCTCAGCCCTCCCGAGCACACGACGGTCTGGACCGTGCCGCTGCCTGCATCGGTGAGCTGCTCGGACAGCAGCGTGACGAGCCCCGCCTGCGTGACCGTCGAGCCTGAGGCGTCCAGGGCCGTGTTGTCCGGCAGCGGGGAGACGAGGGCGATGGACGGCAGCGCCGAGGACGGGGCCGCGGTGGTCATCGCCGTGCCCGTTCCCGCCTCGACGGCGGTGCCGGAGTCGGAGGCCCCGTTGTCGACGTGCGAGCCGCCGTCACAGGCCGCGAGCGACAGCACGAGGGCCCCGGCGAGCGCCACGACGGAGCGCGACGAGCGGGAGAGGAGACGCGGGGCGGCAGCCGCGGAGCGCGCACGGGCGCGCCGGCCGGCGGCGCTGTGATCTCCTCCGCGCATCGCGGTCCCTTCCCCTGTCCGACAGATCCGGGCCGGTTCCGACCGGCCGTGCCGCACAAGCGGGCGAGACGTCGGCCGGACATCGTCCCGGCCTCTCCGCGCGTGCTGCGCAGGACACAGTACCGGGAGTATCCGGTACGCGCGTCCCCAGTGGGGAGATCGACCCCCTGGGGAGCGGTCAGGCGCCCCGTTCGCGAAATTCGTCCGCTTCGGCGAAGGCTTCCTCGACGGCGCCGACGCTTCGCCGACGACGCACGACGGTCGCGTAGAGCACCGTCGCCACGATCACGGCGGGCACGCCGACGAGCGCCGCGAGCTGCATGTCGCGCACCACGGCGACGGTCGCGAACACCCCGACCACGCCGACCAGCCCGATCACCGCGGTGACCGCCCCGCCGGGCGCGTGGAAGGTCTCCTGGCCGTCGCGCGTGCGGTGGTAGGCGAGGTAGGTGACGAGGATCAGGCCCCACACGAGCAGCACCGAGAACACCACGAGGCTCATCATGTAGCTGAAGACGCCCGCCACCCCGGTGAAGGCGAGCACGGCCGCCGCGACGATGCCCACGGAGCTGACGGCGATGGCCCGCACGGGCACCCGGCGCCGCGAGAGCACCCGCAGGCCGCGCGGGCCGAGCCCGTCGCTCGCGAGGGACTGCAGCATCCGGCTGCCCGCGTAGAGGTTGGCGTTGGCGGCCGAGAGGGCCGCGATGAGCACGAGCAGGTTGGTGATGTGCCCGGCCCCCGGCACCCCGATCCGGTCGAAGACCATGACGAACGGGCTGGTCGCGACGGCGTCGCCGGTGCCGGCCGCGTCCTGCCACGGCACGAGGGCCACGACCACGCCGATCGACAGCACGTAGAAGAAGGCGAGGCGGATGACGGTGGTGCGGGCCGCGGTGCGGATCGAGACCGCCGGGTCCTTGGCCTCCGCAGCGGTCACCGACAGCAGCTCGATCCCGCCGAAGCTGAACATCACGATCGCCATCGCGAGCCACACGGCGCCCCAGCCGTTCGGGGCGAATCCGCCGTCGGCCACGAGGTTCGACAGCCCCGGCGCGGGTGCGCTCGGCAGTCCGAAGACCACGAGGAACAGCCCCACCAGGATGAACACGAGCACCGCGATCACCTTGATGCTCGAGAGCACGAACTCGATCGCGCCGAACGACCCCACGCTCACGACGTTGATGACCACGATGATCGCGGCGAACAGCACGATGCCCGCCCACAGGGGCACGACGGGGCTGCCGTCGGCCGTCGTCGGCGACCAGTACTGCAGGTAGGACGCGCACGCGACGAGCTCGGTGCCCGTCACGGCGACGGTCACGATCCAGTACAGCCAGCGCGAGAGGTATCCCCAGAAGGGGGAGAGGAAGCGGGCCGCGAGGGTGCCGAAGCCGCCGCGCACGGGATGCCGCGAGGCCATCTCGCCCATGCACAGCGCGATGCAGGCGGCGATGAGCGAGCCGATCGCGAAGCTCACGACGGCGGCGGGGCCGGCCACGCCGATCGCGGAGCCGGAGCCGAGGAACAGCCCTGTGCCGAGCGCCGAGCCCATCGCGATCATAGCCATCTGGCCGTGGCCGAGGGAGCGTGCGAGGTGCTGGTGGCCGTCGGGCGAGGTGCGGCGGGCGGAACGGGAAGGGGAGGAGGAAGGGGCACTGCTCATCGGCGAAGCCTATGACGGGACGGGCGCTGCGGGCCGGGACGCCCGCCCCCGCGGGCGCCGCGGACACGGGTCTGCCGGGCAGGCGCTGGGTGGGCACGCTCGTTCCTGGATGTCCGCTGGGCCACACTCGCTTGTTCTAGTTAGGTCCATTAACTATATTCGGGTGTCGTGCCCACCACTTCTGCTTCCGCCGCCGCCCGGGACGCCGTCGACCAGCCCACGGCCGATCAGCTGCCGCTCGAGCTCACGCTCGCGTGCAGCCGCTTCGCCCGCCTCGCGATCCGCGGCGCCGACGTCGGCGTGTCGTCCGTGACGTGGCGCATCGCGGCCGCCCTCGACCAGCGCGGCGAGCTCCGCGTGAGCGAGATCGCGACCCTCGAGCAGGTGACCCGGCCGAGCGCGACGACCGCCGTGCAGCGCCTCGAGGAGGCCGGCCTCGTCGAGCGCCGCACCGACCCCTCCGACTCGCGCTCGTCCCTCGTGCGCCTCACCGAGCGCGGCTCCGATCAGCTGCGCGAGTGGCGCCGCCGGCTGAGCGCGACCGTCGAGGGCCTGCTCGCCGATCTCGACGACGACGACCGCGGCGCCCTCCGGCGCACCGCCGAGATCCTGTACGGGATCCTCGCGACCGCCGACATCGCGGGGGGCACCGAGCCCCTCCCGTTCGGCGACCACGCCCTCGGCGACGCCCCGACCGCCCGCGCGGCCGCCGCCTCGCACCACTGACCCCCGGCTCGTCCGCCCCCGGACGCCGGCTCCCGACCCGCCCCCGCATCACCTCACCGAAAGAGAGAGAACGTTGACGAGCACGACCGCTCCTGCGCCCCACCAGGCGCCCGCCCCGGAGCAGGGCCGATCCGGCCTGGCCGACGCCTTCCACCAGCCCAAGGCTGTCTGGGCCATCGCCTTCGCGGCGACCGTGTCGTTCATGGGCATCGGCCTCGTGGACCCGATCCTCCCGGCCATCAGCAACGAGCTCGGCGCCTCGCATACGCAGGCGATGCTGCTGTTCACGAGCTACCTGTTCATCACGGCGATCGCCATGTTCTTCACGAGCTGGATCGGCTCGCGCCTCGGCACCCGCACCACCCTGCTCATCGGCCTCGCGCTGATCGTCGTGTTCGCCGGCCTCGCCGCCGCCGGGACCTCGGTCGACGAGATCATCGGCCTGCGCGGCGGATGGGGCCTGGGCAACGCGCTGTTCATCTCGACCGCCCTCGCGGCGATCGTCGGCGCCGCCGCCGGGACCTCCCGCGGCGCGATCATGCTGTACGAGACCGCGCTCGGCATCGGCATGGCCTTCGGCCCGCTGCTCGGCGGCGTGCTCGGCTCCTGGACCTGGCGCGCGCCCTTCGCAGGCACCGCGATCCTCATGGCCTGCGGCTTCATCGCCATCGTGACCATGCTCAACAAGCCCGCCGAGAAGCCGGCGCGCATCTCCCCGTGGGCCGCGATCCGCGGTCTGTCCAACCCGGCCCTGCGCACCCTCGCCCTCACCGCGGTGTTCTACAACTTCGCGTTCTTCGCGATGCTGGCCTACTCGCCCTTCCCGCTCGAGGCGGCGGCCGCCGCCGGCGGCGGTGAGCTCGGCTCGATGGGCATCGGCAGCGTGTTCTTCGGCTGGGGCGTGGGCCTCGCCATCACGTCCGTGTTCGGCGCCCCGCTCCTGACCCGCGCGTTCGGCCTGGTCCGCACGCTCGTGATCACGCTCATCGGCCTGGCCGTCGTGATGGCGCTGCTGGCCGTGTTCCACACCTCGCTGGTCGGGATGATCGTGCTGATCGTCATCGGCGGCTTGCTCCAGGGCATCATGAACACCGCCCTGACCGAGACCGTCATGGAGGCGACCGACCTGCCCCGCTCCGTCGCGAGCTCGGCCTACTCGGGCGTCCGCTTCTTCGGCGGCGCCGTGTCCTCCGCCGTCGCGGGCCCGATCGCCGCGGCCCTCGGTGCGGCCGCCCCGTACCTGTTCGCCGTGATCGCCCTGCTGCTGAGCATCGCGATGCTCGGCATCGGCCACAAGCACCTGTCGCGCGTCACCCGCCCGCACCTGTCGGCCGAGGCCGAGGCCGAGGCGATCGCCGAGGGCGACGAGATCTGACCCTCGCAAGCCCGGCACCGCCCGCGCTCGCCTGAGCGCGCGACACAGATGTGACGCTGAGAGCCGCAGCCCCTCGATTCTCGAGGGCTGCGGCTCTCAGCGTCACATCTGTGCTGGACCCCGGCATCGGGAGGCGTGGCGGCCGCCCCTGCCGGCGCTCGCGGCATGTCGTATCCCCTCCCCACGTCCAGGAAGCCCACCATCACCGCGGAGCAGACACGCCGGGCTCACCCCACCCGGCACTCTCGGCGCATGAGCGCCCTGTCCCGCACCCTGCACGTCGGACGCCGCGCCGAGCTCCTGCGGGACGGTTACACACGCGGCCAGATCGACACGATGATCCGTTCCGGCGACCTCGTCCGGCTCGGACGCGAGTGGCTCGGCACCGCCCGGACGCCTCCGCGCGTCGCCGCTTCTCTCCGGGGCGGGGCCCGGCTCACCTGCATCGACGCCGTGGCGCTGCACGGTGCCTGGAAAGTCCCGTCCGCCGCTCGCCACGAGGCTCGGCTGCACCGTTCCTCAGCAGCCGCAGCGGGCGGGCTCGTGATCGACCATCGCCCTCTGCGCTCGTGGCCCGACGCGGAGCCGATCATGCCCTTGACGATCGCCCTGTCCCATCTGGTCCGGTGCCAGGAGACGGACATCGCTGTGATGGTGCTCGAGTCGGTGGCGCACCGGGGACTGCTGGAGCGGGCCGCCCTCGACGGGCTCCTCTCGTCGCTTCCTCTCAAGACCCGCAGGGCGCTCGGTCCGATCGACGGCAGGGCCATGTCGGGGCCGGAGTCCCGCGTGCGCCGGTTCCTCGAGCGGCTCGGCGTCACGGTCGTGCCGCAGTGGCACGTCCCGGGTGTGGGCTACACGGACATAAGGGTGGGCGAGTGCCTGATCATCGAGTGCGACAGCTGGACGCATCACGGCAGCCGGGAGGCTCAGAACGAGGATCGCCGACGTGACCGTGCCCTGGTGCTCCTCGGCTATCGCGTGGTGCGCCTGAGCTTCGAGGACGTCGTCGTGCACTGGGAGCGGACGCAGTTGTTCCTGCGCGACCTGGTCGCCTCGCGCCTGCATCGCGCGTCGCCCGGACGGCGCGGCCTGCTCCTGTGCCCGCCGCGTGAGGGCGCCCCCGGGGGCCAGCGAGGCCCGCGCCGAGTCGACCCCGCACAGAGGTGACGCTGAGAGCCACACCCCTCCAGAATCCGAGGGCCGCGGCTCTCAGCGTCACATCTGTGCATCCCGGACCCGCGTCCCCCGTATTCCGGACCGCGCGGCCCCGGCCCCACCACCCCCCCCGGCGACACGAACGCCCCCGCACCGGGTGACGGTGCGGGGGCGCTGCGTTGGCGGGGTGCGTCAGCCGATCAGGCCTTCGAGCCCTTCGCGGCGACGACCTGAATGAGCAGGTTCGCGACGACGTCCTCGTGGAGGCGCACGGTCGCCTTGTGCTCGCCGAGGGACCGCACGGGGGCGACGAACTCGACGGCGCGACGGTCGATGTCGCGATCGAAGACGCTCTTCACGCCCTCCGCGACGTCCTTCGAGGAGACGGCGCCGAAGAGGCGGCCGCTCTCGCCGGCGCGCTCGGCGACGACGACGGGCTTGGACTGCAGCAGGTCGCGCAGGGCCTGTGCGTCCTCGAGCGACGTGATCGCGCGCTTGGAACGGGCCGAGCGGATCTGGTCCAGCTGGCGCTGGCCGCCCTTGGTCCACGGCGTCGCGAGGCCGCGCGGCAGCAGGAAGTTGCGCGCGTAGCCGTCCTTGACGTCGACGACGTCGCCCGCGGTGCCGAGGCCGGTGACCTCATGGGTGAGGATGAGCTTGGTGGTCATGTGACGTCCTTTCCCTTCCTCGATCAGCGACCGGAGGTCGAGTAGGGCAGCAGGGCGATCTCGCGGGCGTTCTTCACGGCCTTCGCGATCTGACGCTGCTCCTGCACGGACACGCCGGTGACGCGGCGCGCACGGATCTTGCCGCGGTCGGAGATGAACTTGCGCAGCAGGGCCGCGTCCTTGTAGTCGACGGTCTCGACGCCCGCTGCCTTCAGCGGGTTCTGCTTCTTCTTCGGCTTGCGAAGAACAGGCTTGGCCATCGTGGTGCTCCTTCGTTCGAAGTGGAGCCCGGGCATGCACCCGGGATGGATGAATGGATGAGATGCGACGCGTCGTGCGCCGCGGGCGGGCGAGGATCCGTCGATCCGCTTCCTGCCGGTCGACCGGGGCCGCAGGGCCGCGATCAGGTCCGATCAGAACGGCGGGTCGTCGTATCCGCCCTGGTTGCCGCCGCCGGCCCACGGGTCGGCGTCCCCGCCGCCCTGCTGGCCGCCGCTGTAGCCGCCGCCCTGGCCGCCACCGTTGTAGCCGCCCTGGTTGCCGCCGCCGGAGTAGCCGCCGCGGTTCTGACCGCCGCCGCCGGAGTAGCCGCCCTGGCCACCGCCCTGCTGGCCGCCGCCGAAGCCGCCACCGCCACCGCGCTGGACACGCTGCGGCTTGGCCGTCGCGTAGCGCAGGGAGGGGCCGATCTCGTCGACGTCGAGCTCGATGGTGGTGCGGTTGTTGCCGTCGCGGTCGGTGAAGGAGCGCTGCTTGAGGCGCCCCTGCACGACGACGCGCGTGCCCTTCTCGAGCGACTCGGCCACGTTCTCCGCGGCGTCGCGCCAGATCGAGCAGCGCAGGAACATCGCCTCGCCGTCCTTCCACTCGTTCGCCTGACGGTCGAACGTGCGGGGGGTGGACGCGACGGTGAACGACGCGACCGCGGCTCCGGACTGCGTGAAGCGCAGCTCGGGGTCGGCGGTGAGGTTGCCGACCACGGTGATGATGGTTTCTCCGGCCATGCGGTGCTCCTCGGGTGCTGGTCGTTCCGCGACTGCGGACGGCCGCGGTCGTCGGTGACGACGGTGCGACCAGATGGGTCAGTGGATGCGGTGGTCACCGGGTCGCCCCGGTGCGCGGGACATCAGCGGGCGTCGACCCGCATCAGCTTGGTGCGGAGGACGGACTCGTTGAGGCCGAGCTGACGGTCCAGCTCCTTGGCGGTGTCCGGCTTCGCGGTGAAGTTCAGGACGACGTAGACGCCCTCGGTCTTCTTGTCGATCTCGTAGGCGAACTTCCGCTTGCCCCAGACGTCGACGTTGTCGACGCTGCCGCCCTCGGCGGGGACGACCGACACCAGCTTCTCGAAGGTGCCGCCCACGGTCCGCTCGTCGATCGAGGGGTCGAGGATCACGACCATTTCGTACTTGCGCATGTTCGAGTACCCACCTCCTGTGGTCTTCGCGGCCACGGTCCTTCCGTGGCAGGAGGGTTCATGCGTTCCGCGCCGGCCGGGACGGGCGCCCCGGTCAGGACACGGACCGATCCAGCCTATCGGCCCTCCGCGCCGCCCACCACACGTGGGGTCTGCGTGCGCGACGGATCACAGGTGAAGGCGCTGTCGGATCAGTCGTCGACCTCGCGGATCAGTCGTCGACCTCGCGGGCCGGGACGCTCTCGCGGTCCTGGGTCCGACCCTGGCCGTCCTGGTTGCGCCCCTGTCCCTGGTTCTGGCCCTGATCCTGTCCCTGGTCGCCGTTGTGCCCCTGGTCGCCGTTCTGGCCGGTCGACGACTGGGGCGCCTGCGTCGTCTGCTCGGTGCGCGGCGCCTCGGTGGTCGTCTGCTGGGGAGCCTCGGTCGTCGTGGTCGGCGCCTCGGTCGTGGTGGGAGCCTCGGTGGTCGGGGCCTCGGTCGTGGTGCTCGGCGCCTCGGTGGTCTGCTTGCGCGTGGTCGAGGACCGCGAGCTCGAGCTCGCCTTGCCCTTCTTCTGGGACCCGGACGAGACCGCGCTCGGGAAGTCGAGCTTCTCCTGGCCCTGCAGGGAGGGCTTCATGATGCCCACCCAGACCTCGGTGGGGAAGGTGCCGCCGGTGATGTTGCTCTCGCCGCCGAAGGGGGTGAGCTGCTCCTCGACCGTGCCGTCCTCGGAGGGCTGGAACATCCCGACCGCCGTGACCAGCTGAGGGGTGAAGCCCACGAACCAGGCCGACTTGAAGCTCTCGGACGTGCCGGTCTTGCCGGCGACCTCGCGGCCGTTCATGTGGTCGGCGACGTAGTCGGCCGATCCCGAGGACGACGGCGGCCCCTGCAGGGCGACGGTCGCGTTGATGGCGATATCGCGGTCGATCACCTGCTTGGCGTCGTCCTGGTGCTCGTAGCGCACGGCCCCGTCGGACGTCGTCACCTTCTGCACGATGTACGGCGTGCGGTGCACGCCCTGCGCGGCGATCGTCGAATACGCGGTGGCCATGTTCATGACGGTCGGCGAGGCGGTGCCCAGCACGTTCGTCTGGTTGTCGTCGAGCCCGGGGGTGTCCTCGGGCAGGCCCATCGTGATGGCCATCTGCTTCGTCTTCTCGGGGCCCATGTCGAGGTTCAGCGCCGCGTAGGCGGTGTTGACCGAGTGGGTCGTGGCCTCGGTGAGGGTGATGTTCCCGTAGGAGACGTCGCTGAAGTTCTTCACCTTCCAGCCGGGGAACTGGTGGGGCGAGTTGCCGTTCCACGTCGAGTTCAGGCTGTAGCCGTCCTGGAGGGCCGCGAGCAGGGTGAAGGTCTTGAAGATCGACCCGCCCTGCATGTGCGACTGGGTCGCGTCGCTGCGGCCCTGGGTCACGTAGTCGGCGCCGCCGTACAGGGCCCGGATCGCACCCGTGCTGGGGTCGATCGTGACGGTGCCGACGTGGTTGTTCGCGGGCCGGTCGGAGGGGAGGTCCTCGATCGCCCGCACGGTGTTGTCCTGGATGGACTTGTCGATCGAGGAGACGATCGTGAACCCGCCCTGGTTGAGCTCGTCCTCGGGGATGCCCTCGCGCTTGAGCTCGCTCTCGACCATCTTGAGCAGGTAGCCGTTGGTGCCGCCCAGGTTGTTCTTGGGGGCAGGCGCCTGCGGCTCGGTGAACTCGATCGCGTCGGCCTGGGCCGAGGTGAGGGTCTTGGTCACATTGACCTCGCGCTCGATGACGCGCTTCCAGCGCTTGACCGCCTCGTCGTGGTTGACCGCGGGGTCGTAGCTCGAGGGGGCCGGGATGACGGCGACGAGCAGGGCCGCCTCGGAGTCGGTGAGGTCCTTGGCGTCCTTGCCGAAGTAGGCCTGCGACGCAGCCTGGATGCCGTAGGCGCCGCGCCCGAAGTAGATCGTGTTGAGGTACCGGGAGAGGATCTCGTCCTTGGGCAGCTCCTGGTCGATCTTGAGCGCCATGATCATCTCCTTCACCTTGCCGGTGTAGGAGGTGGTCGTGCCCGTGTAGTAGCGCTCGACGTACTGCTGGGTGATCGTGGACCCGCCCTGCCGGGCGCCGCCCTTGACGTTGTTCACGAGCGCACGGACGATGCCGCGCGGCGAGACGCCGCGGTTCTCGTAGAACGTCGAGTCCTCGCTCGCCACGACCGCGCCCTTGACGTTCTGCGGGATCTCGTCGTTGGGCAGGATGGTGCGGTTGACCTCGCTGAACGTGCCCATCTCGGTCGTGCCGTCGCTGAAGTAGACGCGCGAGGTCTGCGCGACCGCGATCTGGTCCTCCTCGGGCACGTCGGTCACGGCGTACAGCCAGGCCGCGCCGCCCACGCCGAGCACGACGAACAGCGCGACCACGCCCACGATGAGCCGCAGCGAGGGGAACCAGCGGAGCGCGCCGCTCTTGCCGCGTCGGGGGTAGTTGAGGGCGCCGGCGATCGCGCCCCAGAAGCCGGCCCGCCGAGCCGTGGTGGCCTTCTTCTTGTCCTTGGCGGCGCGGGAGGAGCGGCGGTCCTTGCCGGCCGCCCCCGTCGCCGACGCGCCGCCCTTCGTCGATCCGCCCGAGGAGCTCCCCCCGACCCAGGTCGAGGACCCGCGGCGCCCGGCGCCGCCCTCGGAGGGTGTGCGCCCGCCCGTGCCTCCCGACGACCCGGAACGGGACGTGCGCGAGGTGTGCTTGGGCGAACGGGGAGTGTCGCTCACGAGTTCTCCTGGGGCGTGGGAAGCAGGGCCGGTGCCGCGCGTCGGGGACCGGCGTGCAAGCGGTGCGGTCGTCCCCACCTGGCCGTCCGGCGGGGGCGCCATGGTCCCCAGGACATGCGGGCGTGCGGACGCCACTGCGCTCCAGTATGGGACGACACCGGCGACGGGGATAGTCCGCGCGGCGCCTCTCACAGGGTTTTCACGTCACGCGCGACGTGCGCCACATGCCTCCCGCCGGGGCGGAGCGGTCAGTTCTGGCGGGCCTCCCACCAGCGACGGAGCTCCTGCTCGGCCCTCTCGGCCCCGAGCGGGCCGTGCTCCATGCGCAGCTCGAGCAGGTGGCGGTAGGCCTCGCCCACCTCCCGCCCCGGCGGCAGCTCCAGGATCCGCATGATCGCGTTGCCGTCGAGGTCGGGGCGGATCCTGTCGAGCTCCTCCTGGGCCGCGAGCTCGTCGATCCGCTGCTCGAGGTCGTCGTAGGCGCGCGCGAGCGCCCGGGCCTTGCGCTTGTTGCGCGTGGTGACGTCGGCGCGCGTGAGGCGGTGCAGACGCTGGAGGAGCGGCCCGGCGTCGGTCACGTAGCGGCGCACGGCCGAGTCGGTCCAGGCGGCGTCGACGTAGCCGTGGAAGCGCAGATGCAGCTCGACGAGTCGAGCCACCTGCTTGATGGTGTCCTTGTCGAACGCGAGGGCCTTCAGGCGCTTCGCCGCCATCTTGGCGCCGACCGTCTCGTGGAAGCGGAAGGTGACGACCCCGCCGTCCTCGTAGCGCCGCGTCGCGGGCTTGCCGATGTCGTGCAGGAGCGCGGCCAGACGCAGCACCAGGTCGGGGGACTCCACGGGGCCGCCCGAGCCCGCGGGGCTCTCGAGCGCGATGGCCTGGTCGAGCACCGTGAGCGAGTGCTCGTACACGTCCTTGTGGCGATGGTGCTCGTCGATCTCGAGCTTCATGGCGGGCAGCTCGGGCAGCACGTGCTCGGCCAGGGAGAGGTCCACGAGCTCGACGAGCCCGCGGTGGGGATGGGCGCCCAGCAGGAGCTTGACGAGCTCGTCGCGCACCCGCTCGGCCGAGACGATCTCGATCCGATCGGCCAGGGCACGGGCCGCGGCGGCCGTGTCCTGCTCGATGACGAAGCCCAGCTGCGACACGAAGCGTGCGGCGCGCATCATGCGCAGCGGGTCGTCGGTGAAGGACTGCACGGGGTCGACGGGCGTGCGCAGCACCTGGGCTGCGATGTCCCCGAGGCCGCCGAAGGGGTCGACGAACTCGAGGGAGGGCAGCCGCACGGCCATCGCGTTGACGGTGAAGTCTCGGCGCGAGAGGTCGCCGGCCAGGGTGTCGCCGAAGGCCACCTGCGGCTTGCGGCTGGTCGGATCGTAGGTCTCGGTGCGGTAGGTCGTGATCTCGACCTTCACGCCCGCGTGCGCCGCGCCGAGCGTCCCGAAGTCGCGGCCCATGTCCCAGATCGCGCCGCCGCCGTTCCACGCCCGCAGGATCCGCTCGGTCTCGTCGGGGCGGGCCGAGGTGGTGAAGTCGAGGTCGGCGCTCGAGCGGCCGAGCACCGCGTCGCGCACGGGACCGCCGACGAGGGCGAGCTCGTGGCCGGCCTCCTCGAAGAGCCGCCCGAGCGCGTGGAGCGGCTCGGGCAGGGCCGCGAACATGCTCCCGGCGCGCCGACGTGCGAGGGCGAGACGCGCCTCGCGGGCCGCGGTCGGGTCCTGGTCAGGGGCGTGGGTCACGGGAAGGCTTCCTGTCTGCTCCGGCTCCGGGGCGCGCGTCTACAGTGTCCCCATGCCGTCCACGCCCACGCTCGCGCGCCGTCGCGGGCCGCGACCGATCGGGTTCGTGGCGGCACTGCTCATCGCGCTCGCGATGGTCCTGGGCAGCGCGCCGACGCATTCTATCGCCGTCGAGCAGGCCTCCGGCACGGCGCCGCAGCGCCCCCCCGCGACACCCGCGGCAGGGGTCGCGCTCGACCTCGTGTCCCTGGGCCCGACGGCCCTGACGCCCGGCTCGACCCTCACCGCCCAGGTCCAGGTGACCAACGGCACCGACACCACGATCGCCGAGCCGGTGCTCGAGCTGCGGGCACGCACGCCCCGCGTCACCGAACGCTCGACGCTCGACACCTGGCAGCGCGACACGACGCCGGCGGTGTCCGGGACCGCGGACGCGAGCTCGACCTCGGGAGCCCCCGCGCTCGCGCCGGGAGAGTCACGGACCGTCACGGTCTCGGTGGCCGCCGACTCCCTGGGCTTCTCGTCCTCACCGGACCTGTGGGGGACGCGCCGTCTCGCCCTCACGCTCGCCTCGGGCGGCGAGGATCTCGCCACGCTGCGCACCTTCACCGTGTGGCGCCCGGCGGGGACCACCGCGTCGATCTCCGAGTCGGTCCTGCTGCCCGTGAGCGCGGACGACGCCGGCGAGGCGGCGCTCGATCCGGCCGGATACGACGCCTCGGCGACCGGCGGGCATCTGCGGGCGGTCGCGGACCTCGCGACCCGCCCCGACGTGGACTGGCTGCTCGACCCGGCCCTCGTCGACCCGCCCGCCCTCGCCGTCCCCGCCGACGAGGCGGAGGCCGGGGCCGGCGATCCGCAGGCCGACCCCTCGGCGGGCACGACGACCGCCGACGCCTCGCCGACGCCGGAGGGCACGGGCCGCTACGCCCGCTCGGAGGCCGCCCAGGGCCTGGTCGACGAGCTCACGGGAGCCGTCGGCGAGCGCACGGTCCTGACCACGCCCTATGCGCGGGCCGACCTGGTCTCGCTCGACGCCGCCGGGGCGAGCGACCTGGCCGATCAGCTCTCGCGGCGCTCCCAGGAGGCGCTGTCGTCGGCGGGCATCACGTCGGCGGGCACGGTCGTCGAGGTGCCGGCCGACGAGGCGGACGGCCAGGCCCTGACAGCCGCCCAGGAGACCGGCGCCGACGTGCTGATGACGTCCTCGGCGTCGCTGCGCGAGGAGCCCGACGGCATCGTCACCCCGTCGTCGATCGGCGCGTACGCGAGCGATGCGGGCACCACGCCCGTGCTCGCCCCGGATCCCGTGCTGTCCGACGAGCTGTCCTCCATCACGGCGGGCTCGGACGGCGAGCAGACCACGCAGCGGATGCTCGCCGAGACCGCCGTGATCGCCTCGGAGCCCACCTCCTCCCCGCGCCATGTGCTGATCTCCCCGACGCTCGCGGACGACGCGGACGCCGGCGCGATGGGTCGCACGCTCGATGCGCTCGGCGAGGCGCCGTGGGTCCAGCACGAGCGCACGGGGGACGTGCTGGGCCTCGCCGCGGACGCGGACTGGACGACGGACTCGCAGGACGGCTCGACCCAGGCCTATGCGCTCGGCACCCTGCATGCCGACGCCGTGCACCCCACCTCGCGCAGCGCCGACGGCTCGATCACCCGCCTCGAGGAGCCCGATGCGCCGGGGCTGCTCGGTCCCGGCGTGCTGCTGGGTCTGCAGGAGAAGGCGCGCGCGCTCGACACGCTGCGCTCGGCCATGCAGGATCCCGCCCAGACCGACGCCGCGGATCTCGCCGTGGCCTCGGCGACCTCCGTGCGCTGGCGCGGCACCGAGGCCGCCGACGCCTTCCAGCAGCGGGTCTCGACGGCCTCCGACCAGGTCGACGCGCTCACCGGCGCCGTCACGATCGTGCCCGCCTCGGGCTACAACCTCGTCGCGAGCGACGTGAACGTGCCGGTCACCGTGGTCAACAACCTCGACAGCGCCGTCACGGTGAGCCTCGCGGCCTCGTCCGACAAGCCGCTCCTGCGCGTGTCCGACGACCTGCCCACGGTGACCGTGCCCGCGCGGGGGCAGGAGAGCGCGCCCGTGCATGTCGAGGCCGTCGCCAACGGCGACGTGACCCTGTCGGTCCGCCTCACCGACACGCACGGGCGTCCCCTGACCGAGAGC